>NZ_JAKRMN010000014.1:0-37126 GCF_022346365.1 Brevibacterium sp. ACRRH | reverse complement strand
CAGAAGCCTTCAACTGCTCAACAAGCTCAGCAGCAGACTCAGAATTCCCACGTGTATCAGTCACAGTCACTATGATGTCCTTTCATCACTAACCCTGTACACAAACCATTTGACACCCCCCGATCACACCCTGCCTGGCTAGTGACCAGAGTTTGGGCATGAGCACCACAGCTGTCATGATTTTCCGCACCTGGGTCACCACCTGGGCACGCGTACAGTCCAAAACCTTCGCTAGCACCCCTTCTGTTGGGGTGGGTAACTCGTCTGGTACGCGTTCGACACTGGCAACCGTGCACACTTCACCAGAAGGCAGGGCCACACACGCCACCACATCATCCACGCCAACAGAAGTCTGAACACCAGAGCTTTGTCCTGCTTTCCCGTTAGTGACCAGCGGTCCTACACCAGGGTTGGAGGTGAACACCGCGTGCATGCCATCGGTGAAATCATCCACAGGCGTTACGTGGGCGCTGATCAAAGAAGCGACTGCTTCGGCTTGTTTCACCCGGGCTTCGTCCATGAGGCGCGTGGTCGTTTTGACTGTTTCGAAGAGTTCAACAGCCGGCCCGTCATACATGTCATTGCGTACATGGTGATCTGTTGTGGTCATATGGTTTCACCTCCTTGTGTGTTTCTATTCTATTTGTGTTCGAATGTAAGAGTCAAGGGTTTTGTTCGTTTTGTTTCGATTTATTTTCGAACGAGCGTTCAGTGAGTGATACCAAAAGGCTTCAGCTGGAGAAGCCAAAAGCGCTCAGACATCGGCACGACGAACGCTCAGCTGAGAAAACGACAAGCGCTCAATTGAGGAGACGACGAACGCTGAGCTACGGGCGCGAAAAGCGATCAGTGAACCGCATTCAGCTGTGGACACCGCAGACGACGCTCGCCAGCGAAAGTGATAGTGACGATAGACCAGCGCTACAAGACATTTGCCAGCGCGCGTAGGACACTCGACTCTTACAGCCGATCGCGCTTCACCAGCAACACCCTCATGTAAGCCAAAGGATGTGCACAGTCGCGAGCCGAGTTTAATGCTCAAAAAGTGTGTACAACAGGAGCCTTACGCCCAGCGCCCCGTAGGGCAACAGGCAGTTATACATGCTCCACGAATACACCGCACAAACCGGGCATTACGGCGCAAAGCGAGCGAAACTGCGCAATATAATGCGCCGTATCGCTCGCTTCGCGCCGTATGGACTGAAACATAAAGAGCCAAGTCACCAGTAGACCCCGCCACAACCCCAGAGCAACAGGCCCGCTACTACCCCAACCAGAGAAAGCTAGCCACCTTGTCAGGCCAGGACCACCTCGGCACGCTAGCTGGTCGCACCTCGGCTGAGACTTTCTACCGCAACGCCAAAGGGCGCCTCCTTAACGGAAGACGCCCTCACTCAGTACGGCCCTACACAGTACGGCACACCCAGGCAACTCAGCTCGAACGGCGATCAGACACACTCGCCGTCGACTCACCCACTCCGCACACCCACAAACTACTTGTCGTACAGGGCAGCGTACTCCCGGGCAAAGTTCTTCATCACAACGGGACGACGCACCTTCAACGACGCCGAAAGCTCGTCCTTTGTCTGCTCGAGATCCCGCGGCAACACCACGTACTTCCTAATCGACTGCGCACGGTTAACGTTCTCGTTCGCGTACTTCACAGCAACGTCGAGCGCTTCGCGCACCTTGGGGTGGCGACCGGCCTCTTCAATGCTCATCGCAGGCAATCCGTGGGTTTTCAACCACCCGGGAAGCATTTCACCGTCGAGCGTGATCATGGCTCCCACGAACCGCTCCCGGTCCCCCACAACTACCACTTCAGAAATGAGCGTGTGCCTGCGGAGTGAGTCCTCGAGAACAGCTGGCTGCACGTTCTCACCGCCTGCGGTCACGAGCAGTTCCTTCACCCGCCCCGTCACCGTGAGGTAACCTTCGTCATCGAGCTTCCCGAGGTCGCCCGTCTTGTACCAGCCGTCGTCAAAGGCCTCCTCGGTCGCCTCCGGGTTATCCAGGTAGCCACGGAAAACGTGGGGCCCCTTGATCTGGATCTCACCCGATTCCACTACTCGCAAAGAAGCACCAGGAAACGCTGTCCCCACCGTGCCAACCTTCAAGTGCCCGGGAAGGTTCACAGACGTGGGAGCTGCGGTCTCGGTCGCCCCGTACCCTTCCAAAATGTGAATGCCGAGCCCACGATAGAAGTGCCCCAACCACTGCCCCAGCGGCGCGCCACCGCAAATCGCGTACTCAACATCGCCACCCAGGGCCTTGCGCAGTTTCGAAAACACCACCGCGTCCGCCACTGCATGCTGGGCTTTCAGACCCAGCCCGGGGCCACCTCGGTCTTGGGCCACCGAGTACGCATGCGCGACACGAGACGCCCAATCGAAAATCATCTTCTGCAGCTTGCCTGCGTTGCGCGCCTTGTTAAACACGGTCTCAAAAACGCGGGGGACGGCCAGGAGCCATGTTGGTTTGAAATCGCCGAGGTCGTCCACGACAGTCTTCATCGACGGCGTGTACCCCACAACGCACCGGCTGTACAGGCACACGAACTCGATGAACCGACCAAACACGTGCGACAGCGGCAAGAACATGAGGATGCGGCTATCCTGACCGGCCAGAACTGTCCCGCCCAGTGCCGGGTTTTCCACACCGTTGACGGCGTGGTGCATGAAGTTTGCGTGGCTCAGTAGCGCGCCTTTGGGGTTTCCCGTGGTTCCCGAGGTGTACACGATGGTCGCGATGTCATCGGGCTGGAGTGCGTGGATGCGGGTATCGACCTCGTCCTGCGGGGTCTCATTTGCAGCACCCTGGAGACGTTTCACGTCTCCCCTGTCGATCACGTGGAGGTCCAACGACAGTTTCTCTACGACAGGGGCGGTGACATTCGCATACTCTTCCGACTCCACGATCAGCGCGGTCAGATCCGAGTTTTCTGCGATCCATTCCACTTGCCTGGTGGAGCTCGTCTGATAGATGGGCACCACAACCCCGCCGGCGCACATGATCGCCAAGTCGCACACGACCCAGTCATAACTGGTGTTGCCCATAAGACCTACACGGTCGCCAGGCTTCAGCCCGTGGGCGATCAATCCCCGCGCCGTGGTGAATACGTCACGGGCGTAGTCACGCACGGTGATCTGCTCAAACATGCCCGATGCACCGCGGCGCTCACAGTAGACGTCGTTCGGGTAGTCCCGTAGACGTTCGACAAGGACCGCCGGAATGCTCGCCGGGTAGGACAGATTTTCTTCGACAGGCGTCGACGCTTCGCGTACTGACACGTAGACCTTCAGGGGTTGGAGAGACTTTACAACCGTTCAGTTTACGTTTGATAGCGCGTTTATACGAACCGCTTGGCGCACTAATTTTGAGTTCGTTTAAAAAGCTGTTACTGTTAATTCTCGTGCTCAGCACGATAGTCCTCCGTAGCTCAGTTGGCAGAGCATTCGACTGTTAATCGAAGGGTCGCTGGTTCGAGCCCAGCCGGGGGAGCATAAATAAAGCGGGACACGCAGTGCGTGTCCCGCTTTTTAGTGCCCTGACCTGGGGAAACGTCTGCTTATCAGATGCTCGGCCACGTGTCCACTCGAATATGCAATGCAAAGGTGGCACACAGCAAAAGTGGCACGGTGTGCCACTTTTGCCATTCACCTCAGGACTCTCGCGCTAGCTGAGATCACTATCCGATGGCGCACCAATTCGCAGGGAGTAGCGCACGAAAAGCTACGAGCAACGTACGGCCACTTTTCTAAGTCATAACAAACTATCCAAATGTGACATGTGTCACTATAGTCTCTATAGTGTGTAAAAAGTGGCACGCACTGTCATCACCACGATGGGAAGCAACCAAGAGCAAGTCCTTGGGCTGGATGCGCAAAACCCAACCGAGACCGTTAAGGGATCGAGTGCGATCGACTGAAACCAGCACGCTGAAGCGGTTGTAGGACGAGGTGAGTTGAGATAGAACTGGCACTTTTTACGGCTTATGCCTTCATATCGAGTGTGACTCCAGGTCCTGCCAATGTAGCCATTTTCGGCCGAGCGTCGCAGAAGGGGTTTAGATCCGTTCTCCCGTTTGTGATCGGGGTCGTGAGCGGATTTCTTGTAGTACTTGCCACCAGCGAAGTTCTTGTGCGCTGGGGAGTTGAACTAGCCGGCCCGTTTTATCTGGCTCTAAAGATAGTCGGTTCGCTGTATCTTCTGTACCTTGCGTACCGACTGTGGCGGGAAGCTGGAGTAGAAACGACACCCTCAACAAGTATTGTGACGGGCCTCGGTGCCGGGTTTCTTGTCCATGTCACTTCGTTGAAGGCCTGGCTGTTTCCATTTATTGCCTTTACAGTCTTGGTTCCGCATGAAAACCGAGCAATCACACCGATCGCGTTGTTCTGGGTTTGCGCAGTCGTGTCTCATCTCCTCTGGGCTTGGCTTGGCGGCGCCGCTCACACCTACTTAAGCCCACGACGGATAAAGCTGATTAATCAGTTGTCAGCGGTTATGCTCGCGATTCTCGTCGTCTATACGTTGATCTCCTAGTTCCTGCGACTTACCTTTTGTACAGGCGGTACCTCAGGAAAATTTCACTCCCCTGGCGAAGCACCGAGGTGAGGGTCATCCTGGTCGGATGTTCAGCCTCGGAGTGCGCAGTGCGGGGCGCCTCACCGGCAACAATCCACGGCGCCACCGTCACACACAGATCGTTCACCACACCAGCGCCAACGAACTCGCCAAACACCCGCGGACCACCTTCACCGTGAACGTGAGTCAACCCCCGGGCCTTCAACTCCTCAACCACCCTGACCGGAGACACGGAACGCTCACCAGCCACAACGACCTCGGCGACATCTGCCAACCGCTCCCGCTTCCCAGCCGGGGCAGCCTCACTCGTCACCACCACGGGCCGCACAGGCGCTTCAACAAACATCGCATCCTCAGGATCCACACTGAGCCTGTTAGACACGACAACCAACGTGGGGTGGGCCGCAAGCCCATGACGCACCCGCCACTCCTGGTCCGCCGCCGACATCCGCATAGCCCCGTACCCTTCAGCTTTCAACGTGCCGGACCCCACCATGACACAATGCGCAGGCAAACGTTGTAGCCGCAACAGCCGCTGATCGTGCTCATCACCCAATCCGCCGGAAAGCCCATCAACCGTGGCCGCGCCATCAATGGAGCTAATGAAATTCATCCGCACCCACGGCCCAGACGGAAACCCATATATCTCCAGCAGCTCGTCGTCGGTCAGCTGGTCCAATTCGCGAATTTCCACGCCACTCCCCTAACCAAGCAATCCCCTAGCCCCTAAACGTTATGCGTGGGATGCGTGTTGTGGATCAGTTCAAACGGTTCACGCAAGCCCAAGATCGCCTCGGTCATATGCACCGCATCCACCGTCGCATCAATGTCATGCATGCGCACAATCCGCGCACCGGACATCACACACGCCGTCATCGCAGCAAGCGAACCGGCCAGCCTCTGCCCCTGCTCCCGATTCGTACACTCGCCAATGAAGTCCTTATTCGACACCGCCACCATCACCGGGAACCCCAGGTCCACAATCTCACCCAACCGGCGAGTCAACTCCAACGAGTGCAGCGTGTTCTTATCCAGGTCGTGCCCGGGATCCACAATGATCCGGTCACTCGCCACCCCGGCCTTCCGCAAACGCTCAACGCGCTCCCGCACAAACGCCACCACCTCGGCCACCACATCCTCGTAGTACGCCGCTGGCTTCTCTTCACGTGGCTTCCCAGCCGAGTGACACACAATCGCATACGCACCAGCCTGCGCAATGACGTCGATCATGTCGGCGTCTACAAAACCTGACGTGTCATTGATGACCTGCGCCCCTGCCTCAAGCGCTTCACTTGCTACCTGCGCCCGGTACGTATCCACGGAAATCACCGCCTCCGGCCGCTCCCGCAACAGCGCACGCACAAACGGCACCACCCGCTCGCACTCCTCCTCTGCGCTCACGTGCGGCCCGCGACCAAACGGCACTCCCCCAATGTCAATCCAGTGAGCACCCGCGTCCAACGCGCCTATCGCCGCCCGCACCGAGGCGTCCAAACCAAAAGTCGCACCCTTGTCGTAGAAGGAATCGGGAGTTCGATTCACGACCGCCATAATTGCGACTTTTTCATTCTTCCCCAGCCCGGTGGGCCCTATACTCCCTCGCATACACACATCGTACTTCCACGTCTTGCCACCACCAGGACCGACAGTTTTGTGTTTCGCGTCACTAGGACGTACACATATACATGTGCTTTTATCCGAACCTTCCACGCCTGTGATCCTCGATGTCGACACGGGACTCGACGACGCCTACGCGCTCATGTTCGCTGCCCGCTGCCCCGGCATCGACCTTTTGGGCGTGACGTGTGTGGCTGGCAACGTGGGTGTGGGTCAGGTTGTTCGCAACACCTTGGACATTTTGGGCATGAGTGGGGCGGCCGAGGTGCCCGTCGCCTCAGGCGCGACCGGCCCCCTGGTGGATGACCACCGGAGTGCGGATCATTATCACGGCGAGAACGGTGTGGGCGGCGTTCAGTTGCCCCGTTCCCCGCGAAAGCCCGTCGAGGAACCTGCCACTGAGTTTCTTTACCGCTTGCTTTCTGAGTCATCGCACCCGGTCACTCTCATCGCTCTGGCACCCCTGACGAACATTGCGTTACTTCTGCGCTCTTACCCAGAGGCGCACAAGCACATCGACCGGATCGTCTGGATGGGTGGGGCACGCTGGTACGGGAACGTCACTGCATCTGCCGAATTCAACGCGTGGAGCGACCCCGAAGCCGCCCACGAAGTTCTTCACAGCGGAATCCCCATCACGCTGTACCCCCTGGAGCCCTTCTACACGGTCACGGTCAGCCACGAGCGCGTAGCTAGATACACCTCGGCGGAGGATGCACGGATCCGCACCATTGGACAGATGCTCGCATACTCCCAAACCCGCAACGCAGGTGAAACCCGCATTCCGAACCCCACCGCATCTTGTCTGGGGGACGCAGGCGCCGTCATGAGTGTGGCCGCACCAGAATTAACGACCACGTCACGCTTATCCGTCGATATTGAACTCAACGGTTCACTCACGCGCGGACGCACCGTGATGGACGAGCGTAGATCTCAAACCGACACTCAAGAGACCGGCGAAGTAATCCACACGCAGGTCATCACAGAGGTCGACTTCGAAGCTATGGAACAGCTTTTTGTGAACACCGTCATCGCAGGAGAAGAGACATGCCAAAAGTCATCGTCGTAGGGTCAGTCAATGTCGACACGGTTCTCATGGTGAACCGGCACCCGCGAGTCGGCGAAACAATCTTTACGAACAAGCTGGTCATTCAGCCGGGCGGAAAAGGCGCAAACCAGGCCGTCGCAGCTGCACGAGCCGGCGCAAAGACCTACCTGGTGGGCCTCACAGGTGACGACAACGACGGTCGAAAATACCGTCAGCACCTCATCAATTGTGATGTTGATGTCAGCCGCCTGGGACAAGTCGAGGGCTACACGGGCTCGGCGTACATCGTGGTGGACTCGCGAGGTGAAAACTCGATCGTGGTAGATCCTGGCGCAAATCAGCACATTGGTGAGGCTCAAGTTCAAGCAGTACGAGAGCTCGTGGAACCCGGCGATGTTGTGACCACCATGAACGAAGTACCCACCCCCGCAATCATTGGCGCAATGGAAACGGCCAAGGAAGGGGGCGCTACCACCGTGTTCAACCCGTCCCCGTGGGAAGAGGACATGCGCAGACTAGTGGAGCTGTGCGACGTTGTGGTTGCTAACGAGTTTGAGTCACAGCAGTTGGGTAGTGAAAACAGATCGATTGCGATGACCTTCGGGGCGCGTGGGGCACTGTGGGACGGCATTTTTGCACCCGCCCCAGCAGTTGAAGCGTTCGACTCAACCGGCGCAGGTGACGTCTTCACCGGAACCCTGTGCGCAATGCTCGCCCAGGGCGCGTCAAAGGAAGACGCTCTCACGGTGGCCGTACACAAGGCGTCGCACTCCGTGACGCATCAGGGCGCACAGATCTGGACAGTGTGAGCCACGTCAACACCGTTCATTGACCCACGTCACCGAGTGTGTCATTCATCACCATTGCACCAAAACCGCCCGTTGAAGTGGCGATCGTTCATTCTGTGCCCTTAAGGTTTGGCTCTGCATACATTGTCTTAACCTAAGGATTCTCATGGCTTCACCAGCCACCAGCACGGGAGAGCACTCTCAGACGAAAGACACTCGGTTTTTCGGCCACCCACTGCCACTTGCCCAACTATTTGGGCTCGAAATGTGGGAGCGCTTTTCCTACTACGGAATGACTGGGCTCCTGGCCCTGTACCTCTACACCGCTGTCGACATGGGTGGTGTGGGCTTGGAAGAACCAACAGCCCTCGCCATCGTCGGTGCCTACGGTGGTGCCGTGTTCTTAGCAACTGTGCTGGGGGCGTGGGTTGCTGACCGTCTGATGGGAGCGGAACCAGTTCTCTTTTGGTCGGCAGTCATCATCATGTGCGGGCACCTCGCACTTGCATTCATCCCCGGGCTGGGCGGTGTCGCAGTTGGTCTTATTCTCGTTGCTTTGGGATCTGGTGGTCTTAAAGCTAACGCCTCGGCTCTTGTGGGAAGTCTTTATGACGAAAAGGACTCACGACGTGAAGCAGGCTTCTCGATCTTCTACATGGGCGTGAACCTGGGTGCCTTCTTGGGCCCACTTCTGACAGGTATCTTGCAGCAGCGGATTGGCTTCCACGTCGCATTCGGTGCAGCCGCAGCTGGAATGGCGTTGGGCCTTGTCATCTACCTGACTGGTCGCCACAAAATGCCTACCGAGGCGCGCCACGTCCCTGAGCCTCTCGCGCGTAAGAAGATGTGGGTACTGCCCGCTTCGATCATTGGAACTGTTCTCGCTATTTTCGCCCTGTGGACGACCGGGCTGATGAACAAGGAGAACCTGGCTACCTGGACCGCTCTTGTATCCTTGGGTGCAGCGGTGATCTACTTCGCCGTCATGCTCGCTTCCAAGGGTGTTGATGGCACAGAGCGCAGCCGCGTGGTGTCGTTCATTCCTTATTTCATCGCATCCATTGCGTTCTGGTCGCTCTACCAACAGATCTTCAACGTCATGACCAGCTACTCGCAGAACCAACTGGACCGCACCCTGTTCGGTTGGGAAATGCCCATCAACTGGATCCAGCTCATCCCACCGGTCTTCGTGATTGCTCTGGCACCAGTGTTCTCGGCACTGTGGCTCAAACTGGGTGATCGCCAACCTTCAGCGCCGGTTAAAGCTGGCCTGGCACTCATCATCATCGGTGGCGCCTTCCTCATGTTCCTGGTGTACGCAAACGCAGAGAAGAACAGCGTCCCGCTTCTGTGGATCACTCTCATCTTTATGTTGTTCGTGATTGCCGAGCTCATGATTTCGCCTATCGGATTGAGCCTCTCAACCCGATTGGCACCCAAGGCTTACACGTCCCAGATGATTGCTGTGTTCTTCTTAGCTTCAGGTGTTGGTACTGCCCTGTCTGGAGTGTTCTCCGAGTACTACGACGCTTCTAACCAGGTTCCTTATTGGTCCGCACTTGGTGCAGGCTCAATCGTTGTGGGTGTAGTGGTCTTGGCAGTTGCTAAACCAGTCGTGAAACTCATGAAGGGTGTCCGGTAAACACCTACATTGAGCTGACATGACGTTCGAATCAACTCGGCTTGAACGCTACTTAGACGGCAAAGCCCACGCTTGGCTACACAAATATCGTCACGCTTCAGGACTCACACGATGGGTCGTGGAGTTCTCAGTATTTGTTCTTAAGCAAGCGTGGGCTTGCGTCTTTGGCACAAGCTTCCTCGTTGTCCTCATTGCGATTAGACTCTGGTGGCCAGAAAGCGCGTTCGTCAGCCGTAACGACGCACTCGTAGTTGCTGCAGTGATCATCCAGATCCTCATGATCAGTCTGAAGCTCGAGACCGGCAAAGAGCTATGGGTCATCATGCTCTTCCACATCGTTGGCACCGGCATGGAAGTGTTCAAAACCGCCGTGGGTTCGTGGAGCTACGGAGACCACGGCGTGATTCGTATAGGGCACGTGCCCCTCTACTCAGGGTTCATGTACGCAGCTGTCGGTTCTTACATGGTGCGCGTGTATAAGCTGTTCGACCTGCGGTTTAACCGGTATCCTCCACGCTGGCTCACCGCGGTGATCGCGTTGGCAATCTACGCCAACTTCTTCACCCACCACTACATGTTTGATTTCCGCTGGATACTCACAGCCGCAGTGATCGTCGCCTTCGCCCCGTGCGTCATGCTGTTTAAGAATCATCGCAGCCGGCCATATAGACGATTACCTCTCCTCGTCCCATTCGTGGGCACCGCTTTTTTCATCTGGTTAGCCGAAAACATTGCCACCTGGGCAGGTGCGTGGATCTATCCAACTCAACAAGACGGCTGGGAGCTTGTTTCGATACAGAAACTCATTGCGTGGTTCCTACTCATGATCATTTCTGTGGTGTTAGTAACGTTCGTCTACCCACCACGCCCCCACCGGCAAGCCTGAACCCCAAGAACGATAGAATTACGCATAACGAAATACACGTGGGTTGGGTGAAGAACGGGGCGTGACAATGAGCAACAACTTCAATCCGCAGAAAGTCGCACACTTCAAGTCAAAGTTTGCAAAACCGAGCAACAATGCGCAGCCAACACCCCAGGCTCCGCCTGCACCCGCAGCACCGGCACCGCAACAGGCTCACTCGCAGGCACCGGCTCAATCGCACGTCCCGGTTCAGCCACAGGCCCCAGCGCAATCACAGCAAGCCCCAGCGCAATCACAGCAAGCCCCAGCGCAACCGCAGGTGATCTCACCCCAGCCAGCGACTGCCCAGCCCGCGACCGCCTCGGCGGACGGCTCCAAAACGTCCCGCATCCTCATGGGCGTAAGCGCGCTCATCCTAGTCGCAGCACTTGCTGTGGGCGGCACCTACCTGTTTATGCACAATGACGACGGCACCGTTTCCTCGCAAGGAACCGCGACAGAAGACCAGCCAGCTACCGGCGACGAAGACCAACCTGCAACGGGCCCAGACCAGGCGAGCCTTGCTGACGACGAAACTGTAGACACAGCGCCAGACGGCGCGGACGACTCGGGCACCTCGGACGACTCGGGCACCTCAAGCGAGGAAAACCTCGATCAGAAGGTTGAAGACGACAAGGTTGTTGTCAAACAGAACCTCATTGGCAAGTGGGTCCCGCAGATCGCGTCAAAGAAGGTAGGCATGGAAGCCGACGGCAAGGTGTGGGACGCAGACGCGATCTATGAAGAGCATCAGGAGCTCGCCAACGAGTACGGTACCTCACAGGTTCTGTTGCTGAAGTCGGAAGACTACGCCTCCTATCGCCAGCCGGGCTACTACGTCACGGTCATCGACTCGTCTTACGACAACCCCGACGACGCGCTCCAGTGGTGCACGTTCCACTCGTTAGACGCCGACCACTGTTACGCCAAACAGATCAACACCACCGGCGGACCGGACGGCACAACGCGCCTACAAAAGTAGGCGCCGGCTTAGGGTGCCGTCCCGGACCCCCGCCGAGGTGGTTCCTAATTTTCCGTGTCCACTCGCGGGACGAACTGGTGTGGTTGGGTGGGCACGCTTTCGCCACGGACGAATGCACGGTAGGCGGGGTCGTGGGCTTCCAGCACACGTAGGACGTTCTTGTAGCCGAGCCCTTCGAGTTCCTGGCTTGTCCACCCGCGAGTTTCGAGTTCTGCAAACAAGTCTTGGTATGTGCCCACGTGTCCGAGGCCGTCAATCGTCGCGTCGATTCCGTCGAAGTCCGCTCCGATTCCCACGGAGTCGACGCCGGCAAGTTCACGCACGTGGTCCACGTGGTCGGCGACCTGTTTGAGTGTCACCGCAGGTGCGGGTGTTGACTGGTCGCCTTCTTCCCATTCGTAAAGGTCCTGCGAAATGAACTTGGGAACGAACGGAACCATGACAGTTCCACCGGCGTCACCAATGCGCGTCAACACGTCGTCGGGTACGTTGCGCGGGTGTTCACACAGCGCACGGGCTCCCGAGTGCGTGACCAGAACAGGCGTGTCTACCAAATCAAGGGTTTGGCGCATCACGCTTGGGGCGACGTGAGCCAGATCAGGGATCATCCCAATCCGTTCCATCTCTTTCACAACTTCACACCCAAAGTCGGTGAGCCCGTCATGACGCGCCTCGTCGGTTGCGGAGTCGGCCCATTCGATGGTCTTTGACCACGTGAGAGTCATGTACCGAGCGCCTAAACGCGCATACTGGCGCAACACTGCCAGGGACCCGTCGATCTGGGCACCACCTTCGACACCAATGAGTGAGGCGATCACACCGGCTTTCATTGATGCGCGCACGTCATCTGCAGTCAGCGCCAGCTGGAAATGTTCAGGGTACGAAGCGATAAGCCGGTGAACAAAGTCAATCTGCTCAAGCGTGGCAGTAACCTGCTGCGCACCTTCCAACACAGGGTCGATCCATACCGACCAGAACTGCCCTGCTACCCCACCGGCCCGCAGACGCGGAATATCTGTGTGCAGAACCGGAACTTCACTGTCGAGTCCTTCTGTGCGGTATTGGCGTTCTACACGGCTCTTCCAAGCCAGGTCGTTGTGTCCGTCGATTACGGGGTACATGAATCGCTCCTTTCGTGGCTTCTATCATGTCAGATGAAAGAACACTTGCGACGCGGGTAACTACAGCGCGCACACCTCAGTTTGTTCGCGTCATACACGCAAAGGAGATTGGTTGTGGACACTGTTCGTTGGAGTATCGACATCAGAGACATTGACGGTCCGGTGTTACATGAAGAAGCAGCCGATCTTCTATGCGAAACGGCCAGCATCGGCAAGATTTTCCTGCTCGTAGAGGTCGCACGCCGAATCCTGGACGGCGATTTGGACCCTGCGTCCCCCATCGAGATTCCGCAGGGTCACCTGGTTGAAGAATCTGGGATCCTGTACCGGTTCGTTAACCAAAACATCGCAGTTGCTGACGCGGCTTTGCTCGTGGGTGCATTCTCAGACAACCTGGCCACCAACGCGCTCATTCACATGTGCGGCTTGGATACCGTACGTTCCGTTTCTAGCGAACTTGGCTACGAGCACACGGCGCTCTTGGACTTCATTCGCGACGAAGCACGCACACCTGACCTCCCCTGGGCATCTTCAGCCGGTACTGCCCGGGAGCTTTCGCACGTCATGGAACAGCTACACCGCGGCGCTGTTGTGTCTCCCGAGGTGAGCGCACAGGTTTTGTCGTGGCTTGCCTCCGATGCGGACACGTCCATGTTCGCCGACGCGTTCTACCTTGACCCTTTGGCCCACGTTGATGAAGACGGGGTGTTGTTGCGTCATAAGACAGGGACCACCGAGGTCGTTCGCGCAGATGTGGGTATCGTCACCGGCCCTCAAGCCACAGTGTCATACGCGTTGCTTGCGAACTGGAAAGGGATGGATGACCAGCGTGAACCAGTCATGCAGAGAATGCGTGCGCTGGGAGCTCAAGTGCGCGCGTATGTCACGGGTGTAACTACGCACGTAGGATAAAACCCATGCAACCTCTTGAAATCGAAACTAAACGCCTCGTCTTGCGTCCACTGCAGCCCGGTGACGCGCAGGCTATTTGCGATATTTGCCAGGACCCACAAATCCAAAAGTGGACCATGGTCCCGTCACCGTATCTGCTCAGCGATGCAGAAACGTTCATCTCTTTGACAACCCAGTGGTGGGAATCCAACCAACCTACCTGGATCATGCTTCTGAAAGAGGCACGCACGGAAGGTGCCACAGACGCGCACGCCGCTACCACCTCGGCGCAGGTTGCCGGCATGATTTCTTATAACAACCCGCTTGTTGCCGGAGATCGCGGCGAGGTTGGGTACTGGGCCAACCCTGCACACCGCGGCAAGGACTACACCAGCGAAGCACTCAACGCGATCATCGACTGGGGCTTCGAGCTGGGGCTGGGCGCAATCGGCTGGCGTTGCGAAGTCCACGACGGTGTGCCCAACTACGCGAGCGCTCGCGTGGCGCAAAAGTGCGGCTTTGTCTACGACGGCACGATCCGCTTAGAACACACCAACAAAGGCAAGCTCTACGACTCGCGAATCGCAACGCTCACACCACAAGACCCGCGGACTGACACCGGCCCGTGGCCCGACTAGAGTGAATACACTTTGGCGTTAAGACGCCTTCGACTCTGCGACGATCGACAGAACCTTTTGGTACCCGGTTGGAAGGTTCACACCAGCCACTCCGGATGCCTCGGTCATGGGAACAACGTGGATCTGCTGGTTCTTCACCGCAGGAATCTGAGCAACGGCCGGGTTATTGAGCAGCGAGTCGAACGGAGCCCGTCCCTTGCCCATGAAGTCTTCGAGCAAAATGACGTCCGGCTGAGCCTTGACCAGCTTTTCTGCGTCGATCGGTGACGTGTTCTCAATCCCCAGAGTTTCGGTTGCGTCCTTGGCACCAGCACGGATCGCAAGCCCTGGAAGCATCTGGTCTGAGTCCATCACCATGATCTTGTCGCCACGGGCCATGAGAGCAAGCGTGGACGGTTTGTGCTGAGCGTCCCCACGCTTGTCATCGATCTCTTTAATCTTTTTGACAAGCGCATCTGATTCGGATGTCGCTTTGTCCTCTTCGTGGAGGGCTTCGCCCACCCGTTTGAGCGTTTCCGCGTACTTCTCTGGGGTGCTGAAGTCCTCGGTGTGCAGCTGCAGCACCGGTACGTTCGCCTTCTCCAACTGCTGTGCTGCGGACTTTTCTCCCCCGTGACGCGCGGTGGTGAGCACTAGATCAGGATTGAACGCCAGAATCTGTTCAGCATCCGGGTTCACTCCCGGTGGCAAAGTGTTTTCGACCTTCCTAGCTTCGAGCGGCACCATGCCCATCTGCGGGTTCTTCGAGCTTGCACTCACGGCTGCCATGTTGTCAGAACCTGTGAGCAAGAGAGCCATATCGGATACTTCAGAACTGGTTGCCACAACACGTGTGGGCTTCTTTTCTGGGACTACGAACTCGCTCGCCCCTGAGTCACCGTTGCCCTCTGCGTTACCAGTGTCACCGGCGCCTTCAGACTGACCGTTCGAACATCCCGTCAACGCCAAAACGCCAATCATTCCCACCGCACACGTGCGTACAGCGGACCGGACAACCTTCTTCAGCATCATCTCTCCTTCTGGGCCCCAACGGGCCAGCTCAAGGATAGTCGCCGCACACGTGTATGCACCTATTCGCATGTGCGCATATGCGCAATCTCACAGTCGCGTCAGTCCAAAGGTGTGACGGTGAGCGTTCCCGTGACCTCGGATCTCCGTACATCGACCTTGACCCCATAGGCGCTTTCTAAGAAAGCAGGGGTGAGAACGACCTCGGGCGGGCCCTGCGCTATCACCTTGGAACCTGCCGAGGTGGGAGCCAGCAACACGAGTTCGTCACAGTACCGTGCGGCTTGAGTGATGTCGTGGAGGACCGCGATCACGGTCCGGTCACCGCGCGCCCACGGGCGCAGTAACCGTAGCACCCGCTGTTCGTGGCTGAGATCCAGGGCCGAGGTGGGTTCGTCAAGAACGAGGGTGGGAGCTTCCTGCGCGATCGCGCGAGCAAGTGAGGTGAGCTGGCGCTCTCCTCCACTGGTCTGGTGTACGGGTCGGTCAGCCCAGTCCGTCGCTCCCACCTGCTCTAATGCTGTGTCAATCACTTCAACGTCATGAGCAGATTTCACGGAGAATCGCCCTTGACGCACGTACCGGCCCATCGCGACGAGCTCACGGCCGGTGAAGTCGTCGGGAGGTGGCGTGTCTTGAGCGACGAACGCGATACGCTGGGCACGTTCCCGGGCGCTCAAGTCAGCGACTTCAGAACCGTCAACGCGCACAGAACCCGTGTACGCGCGAACACCAAGGATCGCGTGAAGAAGCGTTGATTTACCCGCCCCATTAGGCCCGATAATGCCGTGGACGTGCCCTGGCGCAAACGTTGCGGAGACACCACGCAACACCGCGCGTTTGCCATACGCGACCGCCACGTTCTCCAAAGTGACGCCTGCGCTCATTATCTTCCCGTCGCCTGTCGTCACCGCGCCCTCCGCATCACCAGGTACAGCAAGAAGGGTGCGCCCACCAGCGCTGTCACGGTTCCCGTTTGCAAAACAACAGGGTTGAAGATCATCCGTGCGCACGTGTCGGCAACAACCAGGAACGTTCCGCCTAAAAAGAACGAGGCCGGGAGCAAGAACGTGTGGTCGGAACGGAACATCAAACGCACCAGGTGCGGGACCACCAACCCAACGAACGCAATAATTCCGGTGATCGCAACACCCGCAGCGGTGGTGAGAGCGGCGGCTGCCAATACCAACTGTGACACCCGGCGCACTTCAACCCCAGAAGACTGGGCGGTGGTCTCCCCCAACGCAAACATGTTGAGTTCGCGCGCAAAGAACAGAACACCGGCGGCACCCACAAACAGCGGAACGATAGCAACGCCCACATCGCTCATGGTGCGGCCCGTCAAATCACCGTTGAGCCAGAACATCGCCGAACGCGCGTCTTCCGCATTCGTCGCATTCGCAATCACGGCTGAAATCACAGCCCCCAAGAACGCGTTCATCGACATGCCGACCAACAACAGCGTTGCGGGTGAACCACCTCGGCGGAACCCAATTGCCTGGACCACAAACGTCGCCACCAAAGCACCCACAAAAGCACCCAGGGGCAGAACCCACGAGTTTGCAACACCCGTCACAATACACAGAACGGCAACTGTAGCCGCGCCACTGGAAACCCCGGTGATGCCCGGTTCTGCCAACGGGTTACGAAACACCGCCTGCATCGCCGCACCGGCAATACTGAGCGAACCGCCCACCAGCGCTGCGGTGAGAACACGGGGCAGGCGCACCTCGGTGACCAACAGATCGGCACCTTCTGGCCCCGAACCACCGGGCAGCAACCGACCCAAGGCGCCAAGCACCTCGGGAAGGCTCACCGTCACAGGCCCAACCGCAACAGCAACAAAACTGACGGCAAGCAACACCACGGTAAGCACACCGAGCCACACAAACCGAGTCGGCAAGGCGGTGGGGTGCAACACGGACGCGCGAGCGCGCTGAGATTCATCAAATGTGGGCATGTCTCCTACAAGAATACGGATACGATAAATGTATGGCGGTAGACCCAGCGGTGTTGCGTGATTTTGCGTCCGAACTAGGAATACGAACTGTGTACTACGGCAGTGACGGCTCCTTTAAGAGCGTGCCGCACGAAACCTTGCTCGCGGTTGTCGGGTCGTTTGGATATCCGGTTGAGACGAACCAGGATGTTGATAAGGCGCGCACCAAACGTACGCTCGCATACTGGCAACAGACCTTGCCACCCGTGACCGTGACACGCGATGACCGGGAGCACACCATCCCGGTTCATGTTCCCCATGGGACGTCGGTACACGTGGACGTGCTTTTTGAAGACGGCGGGGGTCAGACGCTCACGCAGGTTGAGGACAATACGCCGCCTTTTGATACCGGCGCCGAGGTCGTTGGCCAGGCCCGCTTTTTACTTCCGGCTGGACTTCCGTTGGGGTGGCACACTCTGGTGGCGCACACGGAAAAAGGCGAGGCACACGCGCAAGTGGTGGTGACTCCGGCGCGGTTGACCACCTCGGACGTGGTGAGCAGACGACGTGGCGTGGGGGTTCACGCGCAACTGTACTCAGTGCGGTCGGAACGGTCCTGGGGTCTGGGTGACATCGCCGATCTGCGTGATGTGAGCGCGATCCTGGGGGCGCGGTACAACGCTGATTTTGTGCAGATCAACCCGTTGCACGCCACTGCACCTGCTCCCCCGGTTGAAGCGTCACCGTATTTGCCGTCATCGCGACGCTTCTTCGCCGCTTTGTATGTGCGGGTGGAGGACATTCCGGAGTTTGCGCAGGTGCCTGAGTCTGTGCGGCAGCGTGTGCGCGATTTGCACCAGCAGTTTGCGTCAGTGAACCGGCTGAACACGTTGCTTGATAGGAATCGCGTGTTGACCGCGAAGCTCGAAGCGCTGGAGCTGTTGTTTGCGGTTCCGCGCACTCCGGCCCGAAAAGCACTGTTCGACGCGTATCGCAGGGCTGAAGGCGCTGGACTGGCTGAGTTTGCCCGGTGGTGCGCCGAAGAGGCAGGGCGGCACCAGCCTGGGGACGCGGTGATGGCCGATCCTGAGTTCCACGCGTGGGTGCAGTGGATCATCGACGAGCAACTTATGCACGCTCAGTCCGCTGCGACGGCTGCGGGTATGCGTATTGGCATCATGCATGACCTGGCAGTTGGAGTCGAGCAAAACGGTGCCGATGCGTGGATGCACAGGACCGTTTTAGCTGAGGGTGTGTCGGTGGGCGCTCCGGCTGATCAGTACAACGAGCTTGGGCAGGACTGGTCACAATCCCCGTGGCACCCCGAACGTATGGTCCAGCACTGTTACCGACCGTGGCGGGACATGCTGCGTACGCTCATGCGTCACGCCGGTGGACTGCGGGTGGACCACATTCTGGGACTGTTCCGGTTGTGGTGGATTCCACGTGGCAACACCGCGCTGAACGGCGCCTATGTGACCTATGATCACGAGGCGCTGGTGGGGATTCTAGCGTTGGAGGCGCAAAGGTCCGACACCGTTGTGGTGGGCGAAGACCTTGGCACCTTCGAACCGTGGATCCAGGACTACTTGCAGGAGCGCGGGGTGCTGGGCACGTCGGTACTGTGGTTCGAGCGGGACGGTGGGACACCTCGGGCCCCACAACACTACCGACGCGCGTGCCTGGCAACGGTCAACACGCACGACCTGGCGCCGGTGCGGGGGTATGTGGATTGTTCGCATGTCAAGGTGCGTGAGCAGTTGGGGTTGCTCACCCGGTCAGCGCACGAGGAGCTTGCGGACGAAAAGCAGGCGATTGATGCGGTCGTCGAGGTGGTCGCTGAGGTTGGGTGTTGTGGCCCTGATGGCACCGGCGACACGGATGATCTAGTTGTGGGGTTGCACAGGTATATTGCGCGGACGCCGGCGGTTCTGGTTGCGGCGGGGCTTGCCGACTGTGTGGGCGAACGGCGCATGCAAAATCAGCCCGGGACAAGTACCGAGTACCCGAATTGGAAACTCCCGCTGGCAGATTCGAAAGGTCGCGTGGTGTTGGTCGACGATCTGGTTGGGCAGCCGCTGCTTGGCCGAATTATGGATGCGCTTTCCGAATAATTTTTTATACGATGGGCCCGTGACTGACTCATATAGCGTTAACGCGGAATGGTACGCGGCGCTGATTGCGCCTTGGCAAGACGGGATGGACAGTGCGGTTCGGCAGCTTTTAGGACCGATCGACGGTGGTGCTGTTGTAGATATCGCCAGTGGCGTGGGCACGGGGTTGCCACTGTTGCATGAACTGGGCGCGGAGCGCCTGTACGCGGTTGAACCGTCTGAGGCAATGAGGATTGGGCTGATGACAACGGTGGCGCGCGACCCGAGGCTCATGGGTGCCACCACCGTTGTTCCGCATGCGTTCCCGCAGGCGAGCGAATTGTTGCCGGCAGAGTGGTCTGCGGGTGTGATGCTGAATGCGCTTGGGCATCTGGACGAAGATGACCGGGAAGCGTTGTGGGCTACTGTTGCGCAGCGGCTGACACCTGGCGGGCGGTTTGTTCTTTCACTACAACCACCTGAAGCGGTGACGGATGTTCCGTGGGCCGACTTTGGGTCTGTTCACATTGGTGATCACGTACTGCAGACGCGAGGCAAGGCGGACCCGCTGAGTGGCACGCATGTGGAGTGGACCATGGAGTGGACGCTCATGGACCAGGACCGTGCCGTAATTGACGCTCGCACAACGACGTACCCGTGGCGGGTGCTCAGTCACGACCAGGTGGTTGACGAAGCGTCCCGTCACGGGCTTGCGGAGGTTCACGGCGAGGCTATTCCCACCTTTGTTGCGTTGGAGAAGCCTGCCTAGACGGTAAGCAACTACTTCGTAAAGAAGTCGTTTGGACCGGTGATGTTTCCGTCCTGGTCGTACAAGTAGAAACCTTTGCCGTCAGCAATACCGCTGAAGCCAGCGTCGATCGCCTCTTGTAGCTTTGTGGCAAAACGTTGTTCGGTTTCGTCTTCAGAGTTACGTGAAATGTTTGCTGCAACGTTGAAGCCGACTACGTCGTACACCTCAAACGGGCCACGTCCAAAGTGGGTTCCGGCCTTCCATGCGTTGTCGATTGCTTCAGGTTCTCCAACCCCGTTGATGTAGAGGGCTGATCCGGCACGCAACCATGGGATGAGCAACGAGTTTAGGAAGTACCCTGGCGTTTCCTTTTCTACGCGAACAGGAAGCATTCCTGTTTCTTCCGCAAATGCAACAGCCTTATCAACGGTCGCAGGGTCCGTTTTGGGCGTGCCCATGACTTCTGCGAGGTTCTGGGACCAGATTCGGTTGGCGTAGTGGATCGCGACAAATCGTTCAGGTGCTCCGCTTGAGTCAGCAAAAAGCGAAGGCAGGAGCGATGAGGTGTTGGTGGCGAACACTGTGCGTGCGTCAGCTAGGTTCCCTACTTTTTCCCATGTTTCGCGTTTCAGGTCCAGATTTTCTGGAACTGCTTCAATAACGATGTCAACGTCACTCACGGCTTCTGCAAGTTCAGTGGTGGTTGAAATTCGCGACAGCGCTTCTTCGAACTTTGGTTCGCTGAAGTCGCTGAGATCTTCCGAGTAGCCGCGACGCATCCAGTCCCAGCGAGCCGGCAGTTTGTCGAGTGATTCCTGGAACGGGTCAAAGATTGTGACGTCTTTTCCGTGGTATGCCGCTTGCATAGCAATTTGGGATCCCAAAACTCCGCTTCCCAAGATTGCTACAGTTTTAAACTCCGTCATTGTGAGCCCCTCCTAATGAGTCGAATGCCTGCGGTTCGAATGCTACTCCTGTCAGGAGACTGGGCAGCGTCATCGGGAAGCAAAATGTCTGTGAATTCTACTTGGACAAGCGGTCTTTACGACGTAGTTGACCTGCGAGCATGGGGGCAACGAGGGACGTGAGGACAACCAGGATCCAGAAGTCGCCGTTGCGCACATCGAAGGTGGCGAGGAACTGCCCGATTGTTGCTCCTTCAAGGAACATGGGCACAGCGTCGAAAACGTTAGTGAGAACGAACCAGCCAATTCCCATGATGACGTAGTCCGCGGGTTTGCAGTCCCGAATCTTGGGAATAAAGATGAAGGCCATCCCTAAAATCAGAATCGATAAGATGATCCCGCTTACCGGACGTGCTGCGTCTCCGATCGCGTCAACTAGCACGTTTTCGCGAAAGCCACCGTTCAAAATGGCCAGCGGAATGATGCCCAACCAGACGGCAAACGCCTTCAAGAACTTCATGGCTCAACTATCTCAAATGTGCTGCTTAAGCTTTGACGTGGCACCTGCCTGAAACAACCTAGACGATACTCAGCACAAGGACGACGCTGGAAAGTATCAGCATCCCCAAACAGTTGAGCCAGAACGCGATGCCAGTTGCTTTTGCTCGAATGTGAGCCGTCGCTGCACACAAGAAATACGCGACGACCCCAACATTCGCGGCAAACGCTACGCCAGGTATCCAGATACCTGCAATAAGCCCCGCCGCAGCAAGCACCTTGACCACGAGCAGAACCCACCACCAATCTTCGGGGAGGCGAACACTTTCGAGACAGTCACGAATAAAACGAACCGGCCTGATTGACAGCACGACATCGGCAAGGAGAACAGTAGCCAGAAACGCTGGCAACAGCCAGAAAGATGGAATCAACGGCATCAGTTTCCTCCCTTGTGATCGCAAATCGCGGCAAACACGTGACGGAGCTGCACCAAGTAGCCATGTGCGGAGATTTCAGGAGTGGCTGACCAGATGAATAAGCTTCCGATATACGCTGCGTACAGCGCGTTGGCTCGGCTACGGGTTTCACCCGTTCTCGAGCATCCACACACAGTCAAAAGCTGTTCGAACACTGAGGTCAACCGATTCGCGAGATCAGTGAAAACTACTGAAGAATGTCGCCCGCTGACTAAGATCGACGCGTACGTCTGCGCAAGGTCACGGTGTTCTTCGAACAGCACAGCAAACGGTTCCACCACAGCAACCGCATCTGCCTCACAGCAGGCTCCACCAGTAAAGACCTGTGCATCAACCGTCTCTTGACGTTCCGAAATGAGCCCATCGAAAAGTTCCACAAGAAGGGCCTCTTTGTCTCCAAAAGACATAACTGTTCCGACACTCACACCTGCCTCATTCGCGATGTCACGAATGGTCGTCGCTTGGAACCCTCTGCTGTGGAGTAGCCGGCTCGCGGCTTCCAGCACAGCGCGACGCGTCTCAAAGCGTGCAACAGTCCGACGACCAGCCACCTTCACCTCCCTGAACATGTTCACTGAACACGTTCATCATACATAAGAAGCATGACTGATCATGACGTGCGAAACGACGCAGTTCACAAAATGACTGCCACAGGGCAGCCACCTGAAGAGGTGACTGCCCTGTGGCATGCGCGCCCTTGTTAGCGCCTGTTAGCGCACAGCAGAGCTAGTGCCGTCCACGGCGTCGTGTGCTTGTCAGCGCTACACTTCCTACACCAATTCCTGCCAACGCAAACAGCAACACCACTGACACTTCGGTTCCCGTGCGTGGAAGCGTGTTTCCTTCGTCCTTCGCCTCCGAAGCCTCTGTCTGTGGGTCCGAGCCTTCGGAGTCAGGAGAAGTGTCCTCGCGGTCGCCCGGTTGGTCACCTGGTTTCTGTGGTTCCTCGCGGTCACCCGGCGTGTCCGTTCCCTCATCGTCACCCACCTCGGGCGTCTCCGCTTCTTCAGGGTCACCAGGCTTCTTCTGCTTCTCGCCTTCCCCTGGCTTCTCAGGTTCCTCGCCGTCCCCTGGCTCCTCCGGCTTCTCACCATCCCCAGGCTTTCCAGGTTCCTCGCGATCATCTTCTCCAGGTTTCTCAGGCTCGTTTGGCTGTTCCTTGTCAGCAACCGGCACTGTCACTTCCTGAGTCGCGGTGCGTCCATTCACCGTCACGCTCAGCTTTGCGGCACCAGGACGTAGCGCAGTGATTTGCCCACTGACGGGGTTGAAACGAATGACAGCGTTCTCGTCAGTGGCCTCTTCGGACTGCTCACTGCCGTCAACGATGTGAACACCTTCGCCACCCCACTGCGCAGTCACCGGCCACGCCACTGGAACAGTCCTTCCGTCCTGCACGAACGAAGCAGTGACCTGACTGCTCTCACCCAGCAAAACAGCGCGCGAGGTTTCGAGCGAGATCTCATCCACCCACGGACGAGTTTCTGCCGCCAACCAGTCCACACGGTCTTGCGGGGACGGATTCTTTCCGACCTTGCCCTTTGTCGGATCGATGCCAAGCATTGTCCAACCGGTGAAACCACCGGTTTCCGGGGTTCCGGCCGGACTCTTACCGGAGTTCCCGTTAACCAGATAGGTCACGCCCTCCACTGAAGACCCGTGGAACGCACCCACGTGCGCGTTGATCACCGCTGCTGACTTGCCTGACTTGCGTTTGAAATCAGCCATGAGCTTTTCAAAGGCGCGGGCTTCACGCTCGTCTGCCAGCTGGCTGTTCTTCGTTGGCAACGGATCGTTCGGCGGGTGGTGGAAGAATACCGTCACGCCGGTCAGCTTCGAATCACGTGCAACTTCGTCCAGCTGCTTCTCCAGCTTTGCAATCTGGTCGATTCCACCGCTGCGTAGCGAACCGCCCGCCGTATTGAGTGTGATCACTCGGGTCCCGTCAACGTCCTGCGAGGTGGTCGCAGCTCCGATCTCCTGTTCAAACACTCCAATATCACTGCCCATGATTTCGTGGTTTCCGGGCACGTAAATGTGCGGAATGCTCTTATCCCACTCCTCGTCGATGATCTTCTTGGCAAGCGCAAAGTCTTCCTTGGATCCCTCGTCGACGAAGTCACCGTTGATGATCAGCAGATCGGGCTTTGCTTCACGGATCTCACGCAGTGTGCGACGAGCACCTGCCACCGCCTCGGATTCGGGTTGAGCAGCAATGAACTGAGCGTCACTCATCACCGCGATCTTCTGCGGGCGACCCTCCACGTCACCGTGTGCGAGCAACGCCGGGTCGTGGATTGCGGGCTCCTTTTCTCCCTCCGCCGTGGGCACAGTGGTGACCTGCAGGTTGGATACTGCGATGTCGCCTGTGTACTGTGCTTCCGGCCGCGTTTCCATCATGCGAATGCGGTCGACCGTCAGCGGTTGCGCCAGCCCATCGGGAACAGCGAACCTGACCGTCTGCCACCCTTCTTTCTCGAGGTGGTCGCCGTCAAGGTTTGTAACAGTGCCGTTCGCGTCGGTCACCTGCAGGCGTGGCCAGGTGCCGTTACCGTCACTATTGACGTCCAGGCTGAAACCGATCGCCGTACCGTCAACGGGCTCGGTCTTCTTAGCTCCCAAGTAGAAGCCTCGGGTTGCACTCGACGTAGTAAAGTCGTATTTCATGCCAATCGCTGGCTTACCGTCTTGACCGTCGGCCTTGGCGATTTCACCGGAGGCACGGTCATTGGCAGCTTCAAACGCCGCTGGGTCGGAGAAGTCCCACACGGCTGAGTCTTTTGTGCCGTAGGCAACCGGCACCGAGGTGGAGAGGTCTCCCACGGTAAAGGTGACTTTCCCTGTGGTGGTCTTTCCGGTGGCGCGCACCGTCCAGGTGCCCAGACCGTCGTCCTTGACTTCCACTCCGCCTGTGGTGCTCACCTTGACGTCCGAGGTTTCGATGCGAGCCTGCTGGCCGTCACCATCGAGCCCGCTGAGTGTCAGTTTGGCCCGCGTGTCAGTGTTTGGCAGACTGAGTGACTTTTCAGAAGCGCGCAGAGCAATTGCTTTGCCCAGCACGCGCAATCTAGCCTCATCACTCATGTTGCCGGCGCTGTAGGTGACCTTCCCGGCTCCGCGTTCTTCACCAGAAATCCGAGCCACACTCTTCTTCGTCGATACGACCTTCAAAGGCGCGTCTGCACTGAAAGTCCCATCGACTTCGGCCGGGGCGAGGTTAGAGGACAGCCCGGTGCCTTTCACGGTGCGGGTGAGTCCGGGGAACACTGCGTCTTCCCCTTCGAGTCCCAGGCTCAGCTGAACGTCCGAGGTGTCACCCGACTTTGCGGAGGAATAAAAGACGAGCGCGTTGGGGACTTCCCGCACTTTTCCATCGGACGGGGTGTTCCAGATCTTCTGCCCGTCATCGCCGGCAACTCGAGCGGACATGGCAGACGACCCGCCACCGTCAAGGTTGAGCGCGTTGTGCGCGCCCATGTTGCGTAAAAGTTCGCCCGCTTCGGGCAAGGTCATTCCGCGAGATTCATTCGACCGACCGTCGATCACCATGACGAACAGTCGAGTGCCGTCCTTGCTGATTCCCACGGCTGTGCGCGGGTGCGTGCTCGTTGCGAGGTCGTCCTGCATGTTGGGCACCTTGCCGTTGGTGAGGATCTGGTGCGATCCGGCGATCCCCAGGTCGACGTCCTCAGACGGCCCCACTTCAATCTCAACGTTGTCGCCTTTGGCTAGCTGGGCGATTGTTTCTGCTCCGGCCTCACGGCCGATGAGCACTTGCGTACCGTCGGCAACCCTGCGTTCGCCAAGGCTGTCGACGATGCCGGTGGTTTCCGTAACGGTACCGTCTTTGATGACAGCAGCGGCAATCTGTGCCGCCTTCTCGTCTGGCGCGCCCACCGGGCGGTCCAGGGTGTAGTCTCCCCAGGCCGAGGTGTACACACCAATTCCATCTGCTTCCAACCTCGGGGTGTTCATTCCGGCGAGGTCGTGCTTCTTGTTTCCGGGCAGTGTAGCTGTTCCGGTGGCTGAAAGTTCTTGGACTGCCGCGCGCCCTTGCGCGATGGTCAGTGACGGTTGCGGTTTCGAGTTTCCGGCGCGCAGACCGTCGCTGCTGACCGAGGTGAAGATCGGCGCGTCCGAGTGGTTGATGTCGAAGAACGTGCCGTTGACCGCTGCGACGGCTTCTTTGCCGCGTGGGCCCTGGTGCATAACGTCATCCAGTGGGGCGCGCCCCGTGACAGTGCCCGTGTCGCGCAGGTCTGTGGACAGGGTTGATTCGCCGAGGTCGGCGGTGAGAACGCTGCCTTCGTTCCAGCCGGGTTCTTCCAGACGAGAGAAGGTTGTGAGGTCCAGTCCAGGTGCGACCGGCTTGGTTTCGGAGGTGCGTAGCACGCCACCTTTTGACAGCTGCTCGTCGGTGATCTGCGCGGCAGCTGGGGTGGCCTGCCATACGTCGAGAGCTGTTAGCCCCGGGGTGAGAAGCGCAAAAACTGTGAGTAGCGCGAACAGGCGTGTGCGGAACGAGGCGCGTTGCCGGTGCGGTCTGTGAACGGTTGCGGGATGCTCGGTAGATGCGGGGTGCATGCTGTCCTATCGGGGATAACGCTGACTATGGTCGCGGAAACCGTAACAATGCGACACTAAGCGCAGACATCTGTGAAGTGAATCTCAGGTGTACCGCGATAAGTTGCCTGCTACATGGCCGATAAATTGCCTGCTAACTGTCCGATAAATTGCCTGGTATCGAGCCGATAAATCGGCGGTTAGCGAGCATCATGCATGGAGATGCCAAAGAAAACTAGAACTGCTCCGCCCACAGTGTCAATCCGTCGTTTCCAGTCAGCCAGGTTGAACGTCGCGCAAATCTTGCTGAGGCCTGTAGACCAAAACCCAAGCCAGACGGCCATCACACAGACGTGCACAGTAGCGAGAAGCAACATTGAGGACACTCCCATTAGCTGCGCCGGAACAAATTGTGGTGCCAGTGTTAAATACACGGTGGCGGCTTTCACATTGAGCACGTTTGCCAGATAAGCCTGCCCCACCTCGTGAACGACGGGCTTAGAGGAACTGTGTGCGCGCTCAAGCGGCGTTGTCGCAACGCCCCGCCGACACCCACGCCACAAAAACAGCACACCGAGACCCACCAAATAGATCGCACCAACGAACCTCAGAACCTGGTACACCTCCGCTGAGCGCATCACAACCGCCGCAAGTCCGAGACCCGCAAGAAGCCCCTGAGTAATGATTCCGAGGGCAGTCCCTACAATGACGGCCCAAGCGCCACGCCTATCGCCCACTAGGCCGCGTGAACTCACCAAAGTGAAACTGGCACCGGGTGTGACGACAAGTGGAGTAACTGCGATTCCGAAGCCAATGAGCGCAGCAATTGAAAGCATTCAATCAGTATGCCACTGCGTCAAAAACATGGTGGCCTGAATCAGTAATCCGGCGACCTCCCTCCGCGCAGTACCTCAGGAGACCTCAATCAATTTTGTGGTCGCGAGTTGAACTGCAATTTATGACCATCAGGGGCATCGACAGTCGCATAGATTCCCCAAGGCTCGTGATTCACCTCTGACGTAGTGGCGCCACGAGCCCGTAGTTGCTTTACGGTCTCAGCTACATCATCGCAAGCGAAGGTGAGAAATGCGCCTTCTCCAGGTTGCCTATCGAACGCTGACGCTTGGGCGAGAACGATGGATGTCTCTGCACCCCGAGGCTTGATTTCGAGCCATCGCGACGATTCCCCCATTGGAGCATCCATGATGACCTCGAAATCGAGTACGTCACGGTAAAACTTCAGTGCCTCGTCTTGGTCGCTAACGTACACCACGGCCGACGCAATCCGCTTGATCATGTTACGAATATTAGCAACATAAGTTCTGCAAACTATCACGTGCTTTCCGTCGAGTTAGTGCTGAGGACACAGTCAGCTGTCAACACTCAGCCGAAGTCACTTATCGCGTGGCCCGCGCCGCCTCTTAACGACCATGGCAATAACGGCCGCAACGACTGCACCGACAGCCAGAATAATCAGCTCGACACCGGCTGAAGATTCTTGAAGCACCCAGCCTTCAATGCGTGCCTGGGTTCCTGCACCGAGGAAACCAGATAGTTCAGCCGTACCGCTCGTGAAGAGCAAAAGCGCGGCCATCCCGATCATGAGCAGACCGCCCACCAGATTCGTCCATGTGGTTGTCACCGGGCCAAAAGATACAGCGCGAGGACGAACAACTTTCTGGACAACGGGCAAACGTTTCCACAGTGCCGAAAGCAACACCAACGGAAACGCCATACCGGCGGCGAAAAACACCAAGATCAGGCCACCCCACAAAGCAGACGCGCTTGTCACAGCGACGGTCAGTACGGCTCCCAAGATGGGCCCGGCGCATACGCCGGCCAGTCCGTAGACCGCACCCAGTAGGTAGACCGAGGTGGCTGACCGACCCGCGCTCTGCACACCGGAAGGCATAAACGGAAGGTTGATATTGAGCGCGGTGAGAACTCCCATAATGCAAATGATGACCGCTGCAACTGCGACCACAACCTCCCGGTTACCGGCAACGAAGGCGCCAACCGATCCTGCCAGGATACCTAGAGGGACGAGCGTTGTGACCAGTCCCAAGTAGAAGATAAAGGTCCGACCCAAGAGCTCTTTTGACGATGTGAAGGCATATGAGAAGAAGGCGGGTAAGAGCATGGCGGAACAGGGACTTAGAAGAGTGAGTACGCCCCCGGCGAAAGCCCCCAGAAGCCCTAAGCTCATTTAGCGTCAGCCTTAGTCAGCTGTTCGTCTATAAACTTCGAGAAGTTTTCAACCGGCTGAGCACCTCGCATTGCGCTTTCACCGTCAGACGCCGCGAAGAACGGAACAGCCTGGATTCCGTAGTACTGTTGCGCTTTTGCCGTTGCGTCATTGACTGCGTCAATGAGTGTTTGATCGTTCATGTCTTTGCGGAACTGATCAATGTCACCCACACCCGCTTCTTCGGCGAACTTCACAAGGGTCTTTTCAGGAAGATCCGGGTGGCCTTTTTCTGGTGCTGCCGCATAGAGAGCATCGGCGTACTCGTGATACTTGCCCTGTTTCCCTGCAGCCTCCATTGCCGCACCGGCGGCAGCGGACTGTTCGCCAAAGAACGCCACGGTGACGAATTCGAAGCGTACTTTGCCGGTGTCAACATATTTCTTCTTTAGCTCCGGAAGGATGTCGTTATGGAAGTGAGCACAGAACGGGCAGCGTGGATCAGTCCACTCGGTGATGACAACCGGAGCGTTTACATCACCAATGGCCGCGGAGTCCTCTGCATCTCGGCGAACCCATTCGCCTTCGTGACCGGACGATGATCCGTCGTTTGTGTTCTCATTCGAGGATGATGAACTCCCCTGAGCTGCCCCGTCACTGGAAGCGTTGGTATTTCCCGAGGTGAACTGGGCAACTCCTACCATCGCAAGAAACGCAACGACAGCGACAATTGCGACAACAATATACGCGGTGCGCTTACGCCACCGTTTGGCTGTGCGCGATGAACCGTCGACCATAATTCACACCCTAACGCTCCAGAACACAAAAATCTCGGGGCATCGAGTGAACGATGTCCCGAGACTTCACACTGTGGACCTAGCGGGAGGCTTGTCGAAACTTGCCCCGCCGTTGACTCTCATGGGTGTAGCGCACGAACACATCCGACAGCGAACTCGACGCCCTGCGTCTTCTGGAGCCACCCATACTCGCTGGCAGACAGACGCTCCCCATTGACGTAGCTCTACAGACAGCCCCAACCCGTTACGAGACGGCACCAAGCGATCCGAGCTTGCATCTGATCTTGGTGGGAGTCGGCAACGACTAGCGCGGACGGGAGGTCCAACTGCGCAGTAGCTCAGCGTCGCAGACGGAGGTAGGCGAGCTGGCAAGCCGGCACAAACTACAGCTGGGTCGCTGGAGCGGCGGAACTCCCGCAGGTTCTCTGCCGGAGCAGTCAGAAGCTGGATGACAACGAGTGAGGCGGAAATCCGCGACCTTCCTCGGGGCGAACGCTGACGCCCGCGCGCACGTGGTCCGCAGGTTGACGAAACGGGCTCTCAAGCAAATTCGATGAGGCGCCTATGAAGGTGTTCTCAGGATCAGGATGGGAAGTAGATCGGGCACAAGCTCAGGTGCCCAGGCAGCTCATGCAAGACCGATTTCCACGTCATTCCAGGTCGCGGATCATACAGAGTGCATCACACCCCCCCCAGGCCTACATGGCCCTGGTCCGTTTCCGGCCACCGTCACAGAGACAGTGCCGACCAACTATCCTGCGCGCCAGCGTCGCTCGGAAATAATTTGTCGTTGCGCCATGATCTCGCGTGCGGCGAAGGCAGGTAGTTCAAGCTGCTCCACGTCAACATTCTCGATCCAAGCTGTGCATGCCGCAGGAGAGAGCGCGGGATCCAGCACAAACTCCGCAATGGCGCGAGTAGTGGCCCTTGATAACCCAATCGAGATGAAGGACATGTCAGTTGGCCGTGGCACTCCGAGTTCAAGCATCATCTCGATATCGACGACATCAACAGTTATCTGCCGACCAAGTTCTCCCGCAGCTTGTGCCACGACGTCGGCAAAGCAGGATAAATACCTTGGAGCCTCAAAACGCGCAATGTCCTCTACGTCCGCCATCACCTTGCGGATCAGGCGCGGATAGGAGACTTCTTCGCCTTGATCGCGTTGCCATCTCGCACGGTTGTCGATGATGACGCTAAGCGGCACGCCCCTCATCCAGTGAACGATGAGACGCGCGAGCGACAAGCGACGAGACTCCGGCTCGAACGATCCGCCCAGATGCTCAGCAACATAGTCCAGCGCGGTCTTGTACTCATCGAACGCATCATCGCTAGTTGGGGGTACGAGAGCAAGTTCCTCCGGGTGTCCGTTCGCCAAGACAGCATCCAAGAGGCGCTGCATCGATGTCGGACTGATACCTGCGTGTTTCTTCACCAGGGCCGGATGAATCCGGAGAGTTAGCGCCACACGCCCAAGTGCTTCAGCGATCCGGTCGGTGTCTTCTCCCCTTAATGCGACACCATGAATCCCAATCAGATTCCCGTCAGACATGAAACGCCCAGCCAGCCAGTTGAAGGCTGATTCGAGCTCCGGAGGCGTCTCACGATCAGCCTTGCGTGCGCCACGGTCGATATATTCGATCACGCTAGCTACGTTGGATAGTGTCGCAGTCGCCGCGGGAACGATCGATGACCGCTCTCGTCTCCCGGGCTTTTCAGGCCAAGCTCTCGCATCTGAAGTATCGACACAGAATACATTCCCCTGAAATTCCGTCCCCCATCTACCAGCTCTTCCTGCCAGATTCCAAAAGTCTGGCATAGGCATATGCATCCTCGGCCCTTTACGTGGAGCACGCAGGAACAGGTTTCTGCACGGCAGATTGACTCCCTCAAGAAGAGTGGAAGTGCATACCAGGTATCTGATCTCCCCTCGCTTGAATAGCTCCTCGACCTTCGCCTTGAGCACGAGGGGCATGTCGCCATAGTGGAACGCGATACCCCGCTTTGCAAACTCGGCCAGCTGAAACCTCTCGTGCACGACACCTTTAGAAAAGTCGACCAATTCGCGAATGGCGTCAGAATCTATCGCAAGGTCTTCACCGAGAGCATCGAATATGGTTCGCGCAAACTTCTCCGCTTCAGCCGGCCCATTCGCAAAAACAAGATTCCCTGTGGAGAAGCCCCCAATCGCGACAGCGATGAGAGGAACCTTCTGCCCAACGCCATCTGGGGCAAGGGGTAACTCAATCTCACCAACCTCCCGCTCCTCACCCTCGTACACAAGTGAGAGCACATAGCGGCGCGGCTTCCGAGGGACTTGGTTGACGAAGACGAGGTTCTGATTCACTGTCACCGTCTCGCCGACAAGCGCGGCTTTGCGCTCCTGTGAAGTTGTGGGATCTAGCAGTACGCCGGGATTAGACGACAAAGGACTCGCGAACACTAACCGAATATTAGGGTCTCTGCGAAGGGCTTCGTCAAGCACTTGCGTTAGCAGTATACCGCGAGTGCCATCGGCGATCTTCTGAGCTTCGTCCACAAAGATCACTGATGGCTTAAACTGCGGCAACCGTTGGTGTAGGAGGTGAAGGCGCTCTTGCGTGAGCACAAAGACCTGTCGTTCGAAGCCAACAATCTCAGGGTCCCACGGGAGAGTATGAACACCCACGCTTTCATCAAGTTTAGATCGGAAGACCTCGCTAACCTCCTCAACTAGGGCTCTGGTGGGCGCTATGTACACCAGTCGCACAGGCGTCGCCCCTCGCAGTTCCGCAAGCATCCACTCACGAATGATGTACGACTTACCTGCGGATGTCGGCGCGGATACACTTACCCAGTCATTGGCAGACGCAAGCTCCCAGAACGCCTTTTGGAAGGGATTTGCGTCGATAACGGCGCCGTTCGGAAGCGTTACCGTTAGTTCAGCCCGACGACCAAGAGCATCAAGGACGAGTGCCGACGAATTCGCTTCGATCGATGTCAGGATACTCTCGTCACGATCGCGCGCTAAAGCGATTGCCGGCTGATTCCCCACTCGATCTAGTAGAAGAACGGCGGCGGCGCGCTGCTCGTCGGTGCTTTGGCGTGACCGCAGGCAGCCTTGCGCAACACGCAGCACGGCATCCTGGGCAACCTCATTCATTTCTGTTGTTAGCGCACTCGCGCACACCAAGAGGAAAGCCCAGTCAGGTTCAGGGGCAGGAGAAGCGGAGTCGTCTACCAAAGGCACATCTGCCCGTACCGAACTAACCGCTATCTCTTCAAGTCCAGCTCGGAACCGGCTAAGGGCGAGCACCCGATCAGAAAACTCGCTCACGAATTAACCTCGATCCGAAGCTCCGCCTTGATCGCCCTTCGAAATTCACCGATAGACGGCATTGGGAAAAAGAACACTTCGACAGCATGTCCAGTCAGGGAACGATTCCCAAGGCGATTCCGCATCGATTTCACCCAGCCAATTATAGCTTTGTCCAGTTCGGCCTTCACTGATACTTCTTCACGCGGGAGCTTTGGATAGTTCTCATGCGCAAACCCGATAAGACAGGCACCACGCATCTCGACATTCGCCGAAAGGACCGATTTGTCATTGAAGTACTCGAGCAGTCGGGCCGTCACCTCTGCGTTTCCAGCGTCGGCATAGTGCCGGATCAGGAAGACATCCTGCTCATGAGCGGTACCCAACAGATACGGCGCGATACTGTCCATGCAGTCTGTCATCGCGTTAGCGACCGAATCATAGAGCTTTGCTTCACCCCAATAGACAGCTAGATCCCCGTTATCAAGGAGCTTCGCATGGACTCCGTCAGCACCATGATACTGCATCTCAGTACTCGTCTTTAGAGACATTTTGCTAAGGATCTGCGGTATCTGGAGCCCTTTTTCAAGTAGCGTATACAGAAGGAGTTCCGCACCCTCCCCTGTATTGATCTGAGTCTGAGTGAATAGGCGTGCCGCTTCGTTAGCTAGACGAGTAATCTCCGGAATCTGCCTGTCTGGAGATAGTTGCCCAACCTTCTGAATTTCCGTCCGTGGGATGCAGTAGTTGACGATTTGATTCGCAAGCTGCTGCGCTAGCACCTTGAGGCGAGGGACGCCTAAAGGGTCACTTCGAAGAAAGTGGCAGCGCACAATCGAGCGCGTGCCTTCAATAGCGATCGGTTCGCCGTAAGTAACAATCGAACTTTCTACTTCGTCCCAGCCGCCCCGCACGAGTCGCTGAACCGCTTTGATCAACGGCGCTTGTTCTTCAACGGCAGCCTGAGCCGCCTCGTCAATCATGCGATCGAGCCAATCTTGCTCCGGGCGGGCGAAGCGACGACACGCACTCCTGGGCTCCACGAATCTTGTTGGTTCACCATCGACCTCCACAGCTGAGGGTCGAGTGGACCGAAACGACCCGGGTCAGAATCTCGTGTCAACCATCCTACCCGTATCGTCGTGGCCATGACTGGGCGACACGTCGACGCCGACAACCGTGTTGCTACGAAGCCACAAGTCGGGTGCCGCTGTGCACAACCAAGGGATACCGGTACCTCGCAGACTCCGACGTGCGGCACGGGCAGCCGCATCGATGGCAGTTAAGGGGCAAGAGGCTGAAACAGGCGGCTCCAGATGACATAGCCCGGTCAGGAGATTGTGGTGTCTCGCCATTACAGGTCGAGGTGCCGCGTCGCCTGGTTGGCGGACCGCCGAGGCTCGTCGTGGAAGGTCGGGCGGGTCAGCGTTCGGAGCGCGGTTTCTGCGCGGGCGCGGTCGATCCTCTGCGCTGTGCCTTCGGGCTGGGCGCCGAGCGGAGCCGAGTCGGTGATCTGGCGGCGGTCTCGGTATGCGGCGACGACCACAGCGCGGCGTCGCCACTGCTGCCGCTCCCGCTCGCCGGCTGGGAGTGGACCGAGTGCTGTAACCCATGGTTCGTGGGTGTGGAGGGCGGTGTCGAGGACTGCTTTTGCTCGGGTTTCGATGAGGTGGCGGCGCTCGGTCAGAGCCCGTTGCATGTCGGGGGTCATGGGGCCTGTGGCTTCGGGAATCAGCCCAGCGATGAGACGCGGTGCCTGGCGGGTGCGGCCTGATCCGGCGGGGCGGGCGGTGGCCCGGGCGAGGCGGTGGTGGATGACAGAGAGGATGTCGTCGGCGTCAGCGAACCCACGAGCCTGGATGAGGCGTGGCAGGAGGGTGTCGACGTGGTGGTGGTTGGCTTCGGCCCGGCGCAGTTCCGCAGTCAGAGCGCCAAAGGCGTCGAAGTCGATCACGGCTTGCGCCTGGTCGGTAGTGAGGCCGCTGGTGGCGATGAGAGCAGCCCAGCGATCGTGTTGGGCTGCCGCGGCGATGGTTTCGTACTCGGCTGCTAGTTGGGCGATCGAGTCCCACCGGTCCTGTTCGGCGGTGATGGTCTCGTGTGCCGACAGTTCAGCACCGCTGTGTTGGGGCACGCCGTAGAGGACCGTGCGGGCGGTGGCGTCAGGGCTGTCGCCCGGATGCGCCGTGGCGTGGTCGTCGGGACGGTCGAGGATGACGTAGGCCTGGTTTGGTTCCCGCCCGCGCGTCATCGCGACATAGAGGTTCTCCCGTGTGGTGGTGGGTTCGACGAGGACGTGGGCGGTGTCGGTGGTGAGGCCTTGGGCGCGGTGGGCGGTGACGGCGTAGCCGAGGTCGACGTGCTCGGCCCACGTAGTCGGCGGGTAGAACGATGCTGTTGCCGAACCGGGACCCGGGTGGGCGGATCGTGACCGACCCATCGTCACGCACGACGGTGATGGTCCAGGTTTGGCCGTTGCAGACCCAGCCGTGCCGGTTCCGCAGCCACCGGTCATTGCGGCGGGTGATGATCGTGACCCCACGCCCGCTGCCAATCCGTCGGACAGGGTTATTTCGGGGCCTGGCTTGAGCGTGCCTTCGAGGATGAGGTCGGCCCGGGCGCGGACGTTGAGGGCGGTGACGTTCTCGCGGGTTTCGGCGATCAGCACCGACGCCAACCCCGCTTGGCGGTCGTGGCGCCAGGCGGTGTAGGCGGCATCGGTCATGGCCTCGGCGTCATGGATGCGATCGTGTGCCAGGTAGGTGTCGATGACTGGGGTGCGACCGTGTCGCAGCTCCAAGGAGGCGGTCTTCTCCCAAGCGTGGGTGAAGCGGTGGACGTCGACCAGTTCGGGGGCATCGTCGCGGTCGTGGATCAACAGGCTGAACGCACCGCCAGCGTCGACGGACTGGAGCTGGGCGTAGTCGCCGACCAGCAGCGCTTTCGCCCCGGCCTCTTCAGCTGCCTGCGTGATCCGGTCGAGCGAGAGGGTGCCTGCGAGGGAGGCTTCGTCGATGATGACGAGCTGCCCGGCCTGGAAGGTGGCGCCGGTGTGTTGGTGGGTGGTCCACCACTTTGCCGTGTTCTCGGTGGCGATTCCCAGATCGTCGGCCAGCACTTGTGCCGCCACCGCCGACGGGGCCAACCCCACTACCGACCCGGCGCCATGCTCGGCTTCCCATGCCCGGCGCAAGGCGTTCATCGCGGTCGTCTTCCCGGTTCCCGCCGGCCCCACCAGCACATCCACCACCCGGCCCGAGACCGCGACCGACGCCAAGGCTGCGGCCTGGTCCAGGCCGAGCACTCGGCCTTCGGCATCGGGCTTGCTCGTGATCGTTTCGACGGTGGCCAGGTCGATGCTCGGGCCGGTGGTCGTGCGGGCCCGTTGCAGGAGGCGGTCCTCGGCGGCGTCGGCGACCATGGCGGTGATGACTTCGCGGTCCTCGACGGTGGCGAACCGCCACCCCATCGTCTGGCGGGCGGCTTCGGCCATCAGGTTCCAGCGCCGCCACGTCGAACGCTTCTCACCGACCACCTCAACCACCGAGCGCCCCACCTGCCCGATCAGATCCAACGGCACATCATCAGCCCGCAACAGCATCTGGCGACCACCGCCGGTGACGCTCCGCGCCCACACGGTGGCATCCATGCCGAGCTGCTGGCTGGCTCGGGTGCGCCACTCGGCTGTCAGCTCCGCAAGCGAGCGGACCTGTTTCTCCGGACGCGTCGCGAGCGTGGCCTGGGCGCGCAGTTTCATGATGGTCGCCGGCGACGGGCGCCTGCCGTGCTGGGTTACGTAGTCAGCAATCAGCGCGTCGGTCGCCTCGTTGATCTGCCGCGCCCGCGTGGAGAACTCCGCCACCAGCTGTTCGGGGACGTCGGTGATTGCCCAGGACGGGTTGCGGTCGCGACCCATCTCCCGTGGCTCCCAGCTCACGCCGAAGGTTCGGGTCATGTGGTCGGCGAACACGGCCTCGTGCAGCTCCGACAACGCGACAACCGCGGCATGCATCGGACGCCCATCCAGACTCCGCCACTTCCCATCCAACACCGTTTGGGCCTTGTTGCTGATCACCACATGCGTATGCAAGTGCGGGTCCCCAGCACGGGAATCAAAGTGATCAAACGCCGTCGCGTTCAAACCGGTGACGTCAACCTGTGCAACCGCACCATCCCCAGCAGTTGCGCCCGTGCGGGTGGCTACAACTTCGCGCTCCATGAACGCAACCACCGCCGCAACCGCCTCACGATGGGCTTGCGCAATCAACGCATGCGTACCCGCGTCCGCAACCGCCCACAACACCGACGCCGACTTCGGCACACTGAACGTGAAATCAAACCCCGCCACCGCACGACGCGACCCCCGCGCAGCCTCCTCCGCCTCAATCTGCGCAACGA
>NZ_JAKRMN010000013.1:0-44402 GCF_022346365.1 Brevibacterium sp. ACRRH | reverse complement strand
ACCCCCCCCCCCCGCCCCCCCGGGTTGTTGGTTGGTGGGGGGGGGGGGGTTTTCTTTTCCCCCGTTTTTGGGTTTTTTTTGGGGGGTGGTTTTTGGGGGGGGGGGGGGGGGGGGGGGGGTGGGGGGTGGTGCCGCGCCGGATGTGGTCGAGGGCCGATCCGAGATCGGTGTAGCCCGCCTTCGTCCAGCACTCGGCCAGCGACCACCGTTCCTGGCGTTCGGCAGCCGTGCCGGGGCCGGTGATGTCGACGGGAATGGCGTGTGTGTTGGTCTCGATGTCGATGGCGACAGGGGCTGTGCCGACGATCGCCGCAACCAGATCGCCGGAGTGGCTCCAGCTGGGCCAGAGTTCGGTTTCACCGACGATTCTTGGGCGTCCGTGCGGTCCGCCGCACTCGGAGCATGTTTGCTGGAAGCAGCACGTGTCAGGATCGCGTCCGCGTAGGCGTCCCCACAGGATTGCGGTCAGGACGCGAGCAACCAAGAAGCCGTCCCGATCGCGTCGGTGTCGAAATCGCCTCCATCGTTTCAACGCGTGGGGTTCAAGCCAGAGTTCAGCATCGAGGGTGCCGAGGGTTGCACTGGAACATACGGCAGCGAGGGTACTTGGTGCATTGCGGGTCATGTCGTCTTGGAGGCTCCTTGGAGCGCATCCCAGAAGCCGGCGGGAGTGGGTTCGTCGAGCAGTGCCATGGGGTCCACCGTCGCTCCTGCCTGCGCCCAGCGATCGGTGAGGTGCATGAGTCGGATCGAGTCCAGGCCGGCCGTGAACAGGTCATCGTCAGCGGCGAGCGGCTCGTTCGGAGAGCCGAGCGTTTCTCGGATCTGGTCGATGAGCTGGTCCAGACTTGTTGGAATGTCATCCATTGCTGTTCTCCGATTCGGGAATGGCTCCGGCTGTCGCCAGTGCTTCGGCGCGCTGTATGACCGGTCGGGCCAGGAGTGTCGCGATCGCGATACCGGCGGCGCTGACGGCTGTGGCGCCGATGGCCACCACGGTGAAACCGAGCACCCCCGCCAGAGCGATTCCCAAGCCGCCGCCGATGACCATGACGATCTGAATGAGCGTCGAGAACGCGGTGAAGTCCGTGCCCGAACTCTCGGGCCGCGTCAGATCCATCGCGATCGTGTAGAGGAAAGCGCCGGTTGCGGCGAAGGAGGCATTGGAGATGGCGGTGACGAACGCCGCAACGGCAATCGAGGTCGGAGTCAGCGTCAGCCAGATCGTTACTGCGGTACCGATGACCTGCGCGATGCCCAGCAGGACCATCGAGCGCTGACGGCCGACGCGGCTGATGAGCCAGCCGGCAGCCACGCCGGCGAGCACCCCGGCAGTGCCGCCGCCGATGACCACAATGGTTCCGATGCGGGCCTCGCTCCACCCGGCGTCGGTGAGCAAGGGCCGGATGACGTTGTAGGTGATCACGCCACCCACGACGTACAGCGGTAGTACGGCGAAGGTCCACCGAACGACGCCGGGCTGGCGGAAGAACGACAGGACCTGTCGGGTCGAGACATGGGGCGTCGGAAGGTGGTCGGTGGTCTCCGATTCACGCCACCGCGCAACAAGGATCAGCGGCAGGCCACTGAAGACGGCCAACGTCACCATGGCGGCGCTCCAACTCACGCTGCCCGAGATCAGCAGCAGCAGGCCGCCGCCGACAATCTGTGCGAAGGAGGCCCCTGCCGATTGGATTCCGTTGCCGATGCCGCGATCCTGTGGGTCTAGCAGCCGGGTTGTGGCGGCATCCGTGGCGACATCCTGTGTGCCGGCGAACAGGAAGATCAACGCGAAGACAATCATGATCGACGCGAAGTGTCGGCCCGGGTCGAGGGCTGCGAGTGACAGGGCGCCGATCGTCAGGGCCGATTGACACGCGATGATCCACCCGCGGTAGTGCCCCAGGCTGCGTGACCCGACTCGGTCGACCAACGGCGCCCAGACGAATTTCAGCACAAGGATCATCGCGACGCCGGTGGCGGCGCCGATGAGTTCGAGGGAGACACCCGCGTTCTGCGCTGCGATCAGGAAGGTGTAGTTGAACGCTGCGAGTGACAGGTTCTGCGTGCTGTAGAGACTCGCGATCAGTGCGAGTCGTGAGCCGCGAGCCATGGTTTGTGATCTCGTGCGGGAGGATCCCGCGGGATCCTGCAGGGCAGTGTTGTCGGCCATCGATTGGTCTCCTGTCGGGCAAGCGCTACGCCGGATCGGGCAGTGGCGACAACCCTAGGCGATATGGTTAGGTAAGGCAAACCTAAAGTTATGTCCGTCCAGCCCGGAGAACGAAGAGGAGTCCCATGCCTGATCACGTGCAAGCAAGCGGGCAGCAGCGCATCGCCCACACGATTGGCCGACGCAAGGGTGCCCTGATCGCCAGTGCGATCCTGGCCATCGTCGGAGCATTGCTGGGGCTGGCGCCGTATCTGATCGTCCACCTCGTGGCGACCGAACTCTTCCTGAGCGACGAACCGGATCGTTTCGCGTTGATCACGCTCGCGGTCTGGGCAGCGCTGGCGGTCATCGCCAAGGTGGTGTTCAAGGCACTGGCCAACGCTGTGTCGCACAACGCCGCCTACCGGATCCTCGCTGATCTCCGCGTCGCGCTGGCCGAGCGGTTGGCCCGCATGCCGCTGGGCCGCGTTCGCGCTCGAAGCGCTGGTCACCTCAAGAAGGTTCTGCAGGACGATGTGGAACAACTGGAGCTCGGCCTGTCGCATGCCATCCCCGACATCGCCGCGGCGATCGCGGTGCCGGTGGCAAGCATCATCGTCATGTTCATCATGGGCTGGCAGGTCGGTGTGGCGGCTGTTCTCGTGGTCGTGCTGGCTGTTGCGCTGATCGTTTGGGGAGTCAACCGTTCTGCTGGGTTCGCCGAGCAGGAATCGACGATCAAAGCCGACCTCAACACCAGCGTCATTTCGTATTTGCGCGGAATGCGCGTCCTGCGCGGCTTCCTGGCGGGGCGGGCCGGCCACGGTGCCACCGATGCCGCTATAGCGGCGACCGCAGATATCGAGAACCGGAAGGAGGCCCGGGGCAAGTGGCAGGCTGTGGCCAGCACGGCGCTGTCGTCGAGTCCGGTTCTACTCATCCTGCCCGTCGGATTGTGGTGTACCGCGCAGGGCATCATCAGCCCGGCGACGCTGGTGTTCTTCCTGCTGGTGGGTACTGGCTTCGCGCAACCACTTATGGGTCTGCTGATCAGCCTCGCGGTCCTGCAGTATCAGGTCGAGGCCGGGTTGAAGAACATCGCCGAGATCCTTGACGAACCCGATCTGCCGGTGCCGAACGAAGCCCATGAGCCGGAGGGGTTCGCTCTGGAGTTGCGCAATGTGTGGTTCCGGTACGACGACGATGAGCCCGATGTGCTCTCCGATGTGAACCTGGACATCCCGGAGAACACCTCGTTGGCAATCGTCGGCCCCTCTGGGGGCGGCAAGTCGACGCTGCTCGGCCTGCTGGCTCGGTTCCACGATGTCTCCGAGGGCTCCGTGCGCCTTGGTGGTGTCGACGTGCGTGATCTCGACCCGGTCGAGCTGATGCGGCGCGTCGCCTACGTCCAGCAGGACGACTACCTGTTCGCCGACACCATCATGGAGAACATCCGCATGGCTCGCCCCGGGGCCAGTGACGATGAGGTGATCGCCGCGGCCGACCGGGCGCGCGTAAGCCAGTTCGTCGCCGAACTGCCCGAGGGCTGGCACACCGTCCTGCCCGCCGGTGGTGGTCAGCTCTCGGGCGGACAGCGTCAGCGGCTCTCGGTGGCCCGGGCCCTGCTCAAGGGTGCCAAGATCGTGCTGCTCGACGAAGCGACTGCTTTTCTGGATGCGGAGAGCGAATCGGCTGTGAACGAAGCCCTTGCCGAGCTCCGCGCCAGCGCCACGATGATCACGGTCGCCCACCGGCTGGGCACCATAGCCAGCCATGACCGTATCGCCTACCTCGCCGAGGGGTGCATCGTGCATTGCGCCCCCCACGACGAGATGATGCAGGACTGCCCAGACTATGCCGAACTCTGGTCGGACTACCTGGATGCCCAGGGCTGGCAGTTGACCGGTGGCGCGGGCGAAACCGGCATCCACGCTGACCGTTCCGAGCGCTCGAGCGATGCGTCCGACATCGACAGGTCGGCGAACCGTGACCGAGAACTCGGTGAGACGCCTCGTGTCCATGGTCTGGGCTCCATGAATCCGGTACGGCAGTGGCTGGCGATGCTCGGCCACCAACGCCGCGACCTGTGGCGTGGTGGGCTCTGGCTCATCATCGCCGACGGCATGCTCACCAGCGCACCCATCGTGGTCGTGGTGCTGGCCCTGCTCGATGTGCTCGGTGGTGAGCCCTCCGCGGGGGCCTGGTGGCGTCATGGCCTGATGTTGCTGGGGATCTTTCTGCTGCGATGGTTCATCGGCGTTGGGCTGGCCAGCACCTGGTGGCCGAAGGCCAATCGGGCCTGGATGCAGTTGCGTCGCTCGGTGCTGGGACATCTGCGTCGCATTCCGTTGGGTGAATACGACCGCCTCGACGTCGGGCGGACAGCGACGCTCGTCGTGTCTGACCTGCCGCTGGTCGACTTCATCAATCTGCCGGCGAAGATCATCGTGGGCCTGCTGCAGCCGCTGCTGGCAGCCGTGGTCCTGTTCATCTTCGATTGGCGTCTTGCCGTGGCTGCACTCGTGGGCGTGCCAGTGTTCGGGGTCCTGCTCTGGGTCTCCGATCGAGTCGAAAAGAATGTGCTCACACGTGTGATGCAAGTGCGTTCGCGCGCCAGTGGCGACCTCCTCGAGTTCGTGCAGGGCACCGCTGTGATCCGAGCCAATCCCGACGCGCCCCAAGCGGGTCGTTATCGCGCCACCGTCGAGGAGCTGCGTCGCCGAAGCGTCGCCATGGCCGTGCGTACCAGCCCGCTCACATCGCTGGCGTCAGCCGTGCTGGAGTTGGGATTCGCTGCGCTGATCTGGGTGGTGTGCCTGCGGCATCTCGATGGGGGATTGCCCCAGCAAATCGCGCTGCTGATGCTCGTGGTCTCGTTGAGTCTCTACCGGCCCTACCAGGAAATGTTGGAGCTCTCGAGCTACCGACACCTGCAGGGGCGCATCGCCGAGCACATCGGCGAGCTGTGGGACATCGAGCCGCTACCTGAGGGCCACCTCGAAGCTCCCGTGCACGCCGAGAACGGCGTGCCGGTGGAATTGCGTGATGTCGGCTTCTCCTATCGCGACGGTCACCGGGTGCTCGACGGCGCCAGCATGATTGCTCGACCCGACACCGTCACTGCGCTCGTGGGCCCGTCGGGTTCCGGCAAGTCCACCGTCGCCAACCTCGTCGCCCGTTTCTGGGACGTCGACGATGGATCGGTACGGTTCGGTGACACCGATGTGCGGGACTTGACCTCGGCAGGGCTGGCTGCCCAAGTGACAACCGTGTACCAGGACGTCTACCTGTTTCCCGCGACCGTGCGCGACAACCTCACAATGGGGACAGCCATCAGCGATGACAACCTGTGGCATGCTCTCGAACTTGCCCAAGCACATGATTTCGTTGCCGCCATGCCCGGCGGACTCGACGCGATGATCGACGAGGCCGGTGGAAACCTCTCCGGTGGCCAGCGTCAGCGGCTCTCCATCGCTCGTGCCCTTGTCAAGGACGCCCCGGTCCTACTGCTCGATGAGGCCGTCGCGTCGGTTGATCCCCGGACAGAGGTGCGCATCCAGCGAGCCATCTCCTCGCTAGTCGCCGGCCGCACGGTGATGATCATTGCCCACCGGCTGAACACCATTCGCTCCAGCGAATGCATTGTCGTGCTCAGCGAACATGGCGTGGAAACAACGGGCACCCACGAACAACTCCTGAGCAGCAGCCCCACCTACCAACGGCTGTGGCGTGCCCACGAGTTTGCCACGGCCTCGGCCGGTGTGGTTTCAACGCCTGCTTTTCCAGTCGGAGATCCAGGGAAAGACCCGCGTTGACGTGGTCCACGGAATGGCCAGCTGGCCTGGATGCCAAAGACTCGCACAACTGGTCACGATGGATACAAGACCCCAGTGCGGAGTGGTGCTATCCGATAGCGCCGAGACCGGCTATGAACTGGGAATTCGTACCGTCGCCGTCGTTTGGAGATTAGGCTGCTTAACCGTTGAGTGTCCGGCACGCCGCTACCCCGGCTGTCTTCCGTAGAGGGGTGAACCAGTCGGGATTTCGCGCGCAGCAATTGCTACTCCTGGTCGACGTCATCCTCTTCATCGTCTTGAGGCTGTGTATCCTTCTCAGCCTGGTGGCGAAGCTCCCAGTAAACAAGGTCGGAGATCTCTTTAATGATCTGGCCCTTACGATGAGCGCTTTCGAAGAACTTCTCCATGATGTTTTGCTGGGAGTCCTGGTGATCGAGCACCGCATTCGTGACGGCAGTTTCGATCGTCTGCGACTCACGAAACTGCTCCTTGGTGTTTGCGTTGACCTGATCCTTAATCTCTTCATTCTGAACCAGAATCGTGACGACGCCCTGTCCCCAAGACTCCACTGAACCAGGGTCAAACTCTTCGTCCTCAAACAGGGAATTGATGTTGTTCAGGGTTTCTTCCCAGGCCACCAGGTGCGGGTCGCGCGAACGTCCACCGCCAACTCCCATCGGGTTGAGCTTCTCGCCGTCGCCGCCGAGTGAAATAGCTCCTTCGCTCTGGCGCGTCTGCTTGATGAGGGTGAGCTCGATGTTGTTAAAGTCCAGCTCTTCTGGAGTCTTGCGACCAGTAAGTCGCGGTCGTAGTAGCCGGAGGAACAGGGCGAGGTTCTCGAGGTCGGTGTCCTGATAGTCGACAACCTGAGACAGGAAATCGTAGAGGCGCACGAATGAGCCAACGTCCTTGCGGAAGAGGTCAAGCTCGTCAATCTCGGCCTTTGTGTTGTCGGCCAAGGCTGCGACGTAGTGGTCATTGAACCGATCAGCGGCTTGCTTCAGCGGTGCAGTGTGCTTACCGTGCTTCTTCTCGATGATGAATGCCTGCGCGAAGGCATCCACGTCATCCTTCGTATAGATCCCGGCAATTTCAAGCTTCCGCGCAAGGTCATGCACGAGGTCTGGGTCGGTAGTTTCAATGATTTCGGCAGTGCGGTAGTACGGCAGGAGTGCGTCGAGGATCGTGTCCGTGTCGTTGACGAAGTCAAGAATGTACATGTTGTCTTTACCCCTCGACGGCAGGGTACGGTTCAGACGGGAAAGCGTCTGGACCGCTTCGATCCCGTCAAGGCGTTTGTCCACGTACATCGCGAACAGCAACGGCTGATCAAAGCCCGTCTGGTACTTGTTGGCAACAATCAGAACCTGGAACTGATCGCCCGCGAACGCCTGTGGAATCCCGCGCCCGCGCAGGTCAGGGTTCATGTTCGTTTCTGTATATGGCTCCTGCACTCCGGGCACGAAATCATCAATCTGCTCAGCGGTTAAGCTTCCGGAGAGCGCCACCAAGGTTCCCAATGGGTAATTGTGTTTCTCAACATAAGCATCGATTGCCATCTTGTACTTCAGCGCAGCGGCTCGGCTCGAGGTCACCACCATCGCCTTAGCGTGTCCATCGAGGAGCTCAGCAACATTCTCGCGGAAATGCTCGACGATGATCTGAACCTTCTGAACAATGTTTGCCGGATGCAGACTCACCCACCGCATGAGGCTCTCTTTCGCGGTGCCCTCATCGACGAGATCTTCACCACCAACAGCACCACCAGCTCTCTGAGCGAGCTGGAAAGCCGTCTCATAAGTCGTGTAGTTACGCAGCACATCAAGGATAAAACCCTTCTCGATGGCCTGCTGCATCGTGTACACGTGGAAAGGCTGTGGCAACCCATCCGCACCAGGGCGCCAAACATCTCCAACGACTTGCCCTTCGGCGTAGCAGTAAATGCATGGAGCGAGATGTTCTGAGCTGTCGCCCGCGCTGCCATCTCACCGGCAAGCACGTCCTCGACGCTTACCTCGCCACCGCCCTCGAGGGCTTCGACCTCTGCTTGTGAAAGAACCTGTCGCAGCTTCTGAGCACTTGTACCGGTCTGAGATGAGTGCGCCTAGTGCGCGATTACCGCAAACTTGCGATCCGTGAGCCCACCCTGCTGCGCAAGCGCCTCAAGCACTAACGGGAAAGTCTGGAACGTGACGATGATGATGAGCTTGCCGCTACTCAGTTCCTTGGCTAACAGGTCCGATTTTGAGGTAGCTGACGCTTTACAAACCTCGTCAGCGTTAATCGTTTCGACCAAACCCCTCGTGCCCTCAATTGCCTTGATTGCCTTCTGAAGCTGGTCATCGAGCACGGTACGATCTGTCACGACAATCACCGAATCAAAAGTCTTCGAAATATCGGCGTTGTGGAGGTTCGCCAGCCCGTGAGCCAGCCACGCGATCGAGTTCGTTTTTCCTGATCCTGCAGAGTGCTAGATCAGGTACTTACTACCCGCCCCCCTCAGCGCTCGTGGTCTCGAGCAAACTAGTGACGGCCTCCCACTGGTGGAAGCGCGGGAAGATGATCTGCCTACTACGCGAGCGAACACCAGTGATTGGATCGACCTTCTCAGTGATCTGCAGGAGTATCACTAGGACTGGCTCACCGGACCCAATCCGGGCTACGGCTTTGCCGGCGGGACCTATCCGTCTTCCACGCTGACGGATGAGGACCACATCGAGGCGATCCGCGACTTCCTCGCCGAGATCGACCCGGAGACCGGTTACCTCTCAGACGACTGAAGCCTCGGCCGGCACGACTTGGCCCTGCACCCCGCCGACGGAACACGCGCAAGCGCCGGGTTCAGCGTTCACGTTCCTTCCGGTCAGGTGCAGTCGCGCTGAGAGCGGTGCTGACGACCGATTCGGGCCCCGCAGCGGCCGACTCGACCGGCAGCACGGCGCGACCGGCGCCGTGGTTGAGCGTCTGCGTCCGGTATCGCCGCTGGTGCCACACGGTCAGTGCCGCGCCGATGGCGTAGAGGATGCTCGAACCGACGAACACCGACACGTAGCCCAGCTGGCCGGCCACAGACAGGGAGACCGCGCCAGCGCCGAAGGACACGAGCATGGCGAACGAGGCGAGCGTGGTGTAGTCCGACCCAGCGCTGCCCGGACGCGAGTAGTCCATGTTGATCGAGTACACGATGATGGAGCCGGCGGTGTAGCCGAGGAAGAACACGATCGTCACCGCGACGATGTAGACCGTGGATGCTACACCCGAGATGACGGGGAGGAACGCGACCATTCCGATAACCGCCAGTGCACAGCCGACCAGCAGGACGCGCTCCCTGCCGAAGCGCTGGATCAGCACCCCTGTGCCGAGGGCGGCAGCTGTCCCGCAGACACCAGCGAGCAGCGTAGTCAGGGTGGCTGTCTCTTCGGCGCTCCAACCTTGGTCGATGAGGCTCGGGGTGATGAGACTGTAGCCTGCAGTGAGGCCCATCCACGTTATCGGCACCACAAGCAGCATCCAGATCCCCGCGCCCCGCTGGCGCACCACCGTCCAGATGGTGTTCACCGAGATCCGCGCGGCCCACGCCTCGGCGCTGGCTGGGGGTTCAGGGCTCACGGCGATCAGCAGCGTCGGCAGGAGGGTGAGCACAGCAAGAGTCGCGAGGGCGGCGAACCAGCCGGCCCACCCGTAGATCACGGTCGTGAGTCCGCCTCCGACGATGAGGCCGATGTAGCTCCCGGCAACCTGGACGCCGTTGGCGAATCCGCGTTCATCACTGCGGATCGAAGAGATCGCCAAGGCATCGGCCGCTACGTCCTGCGTCGCCGAGAGGAGGATGTAGACGGCGGCCAGCAGCAGGAAGACCCCGAACTGTGCGCGCACATCCGGCAGGCAGGCGATGACCGCAAGGACGCAGGCGAGAAGCGGCTGAAGAACGAGCAGCCAGCTGCGGTAGTGGCCCCCGGCCCGGTTGCGGCCGAATCGGTCGACCACTGGTGCCCACAGGAACTTCACCGCCCAGAGCATCCCCAGGGCACTCACGGCTGCCATCGATTCGAGTGCGACCCCTTTCTCGCGGAGGATAGCCGTAGCGCCGGTCATGAGGAACCCGATGCCGAAGTACTGGGAGGCATACAGCGCAAGAAGCAGCAGGAAGCGCCGTTCGCTGAGCCGGGTTTTCGAGGATCCGTTGCGGATTCGTGTGTCAGAGGCGCGCACGACCAACCTTCCAGAAGCCCGAGCTCATCACCTGACGGCGGGGGACATCGCATTCCTTGACCAGGAAGCGCCGTCCGAGCGCGGCAGTCTTGGCCTCGGCACACACCCATCCGTAGTCAATCCTGCCCAACTGCTGCTGGCCGAGTTCAGCGGCGAGCGCAGAACCGGGGTCGTCTCCACCGCGGCACACGACGGCGATGCCGGCTTCGCGCGTACCCGGCAGGACATGGTCCTCGCTCGGCACCTCGACGATCGCACTGAAGCGTAGCTCGGGGTCCGATTTGTGAGCGGAGAGGATTTCGAGCACACCGGGAAGACCGGTCTCATCGGCGATCAGCACGTGGTGCCCGACATCGGGAGCACTGCCGTAAGGCGCGGTCTGAAAGCGCAGGCCGACCGGATCGCCAGGTTTCACCCGTGTGATCCAGCGGGCGCCGGGACCGTCGTGTCCGCGGCTGACGATGTCGATGTCGATCTCAGCGAGCGCCGCGCGATGTTCGCGCACTGTGTACCACCGCAGATCGGGGCGGGAGGCCTCCGGAATGCGCGAGAGAGTCGATCGTGGGTTGAGACCTGCGTAGTCGGGCATCTGGAGGCCCTGCCCGGGCGGCGGCATGAAGAGACCCACATACTCATCCGGACCCATCAGCGCCACGTCTGAGATCTCCGGGGCTGTGATCGTGACGCGGCGGAACGCCGGCGTCAGGTCGGTGACGGCGGTGACGCGAGCGGAGAACTGGGGGCAGTGGTCGCGCTCCGGTGGCAGCGCCATGGACCGCGAGTAGACCGCACGGATCGTCGACTTCGCGGTGCTCTCAAGCAGATTGCCTCGTTTGGACATGTAAGCCTTTCTTAGGTTAGCTTAACCTTAAGAGGGATCGTACACCGGAACCCACGGCGATGTCGACGCGACCGCGAGCAGCTTCTGGCGCTGCCTGGACAAACGGAATCCCGGAGGCCAGCAGCCTCCGGAAGAAGCAGGAAGCGGCGAGGATGCACCTCGCCGCTTCCGCATGTCGTTCTGTTCGAGCCCCTATGCCAGCATTAGCCGTTCCCGGCCTCGGCCACCACCGCGGGATCTGTCACGATCCGTCGCAGCACCTCGGTGAGGTGGTCGAGACCGGCGAGCAGGTCGTCGTCCTTGGTGAACTCGTTGAGGTTGTGCGAGACGCCTTCGAAACTCGGCACGAACAGCATCACCGTCAGCACAAGGTCCTTCATGTTCGTCGAATCGTGACCGGCCACGGTCAGCACCTCGCCATGGGACAGGCCGAATGCCTTGGCGACGGAACGCGGTGCCCTCCGGCTGGTAGGGGTTCTGGTCCCAGGCGTGCTCGTGGACGATGTCGATCTCGACAGCGACGGTCTCCTCCACCTCGGCGATGCTCGTCCGCAGCTTCGCAGCCGCGCTGTCGATGACCTCCATGCTCGGTGAACGCAGGTCGAGCAGGATGCGGGCCTCGCTGGCGACGACCGGGGAGTTCGGGTAGACGGCGATCTCACCGACCGCGGAATGCAGAACGCCCTCTTCGTAGTCGTCGACGAGCTCGCGGGCGGCAACGATGAGCGTGGCCGCCCCGAGCAGCGCGTGACGCCGTCCTCGTCCATGTTGCGGCCCTGCTCGACGTGGATCTCGGCATACGCGGCCAGGTCGAGTTCGACCGGCCCGAACTGGTTGCCGATCTCATCGCGGACGACCTTCATGCCGTGGCGCTGCAGGAGCTCTGCGAACCAGCGGCGCTGCTGGCCGTCGGGCTCGGTGGCCTCCTGCCGGTCGACCCCGTGGGTGCCGGGCACCGCACCGAAAGTGCAGTGGACGTTCCAGTCGGCGAGGAATGCCTCAGCCTGTGACGTGTGTGTCATGGTCGGTCTCCGTTCATTACCCCGGCCGGCACCTCCGGGGAGGGGGCGCGCAGCGTCGGGTCGGTGATGACGTGCAGCAGTGCACCGGTCGGGCTCATCAATGCCCGTTCGACAGTGTCGACGATCTCATCGGTCGAGCGCACGGTTTCGCCGTGCAGACCGTAGGACTGCGCCATGAGCGCGAAGTCCGGGTTCGTCAGTAGTTCGCGCGCGTTTGTATCCAGCGTTGCATGAAAGTTTCGCACAAGTGGTCACGATGGATACAAGACCCCAGTGCGGAGCAGGGCCATCGAACAGCTTCGATACCGGCGATGAACTGGGATTTCCGGCTGCCGCGGACGTTTGGAGATTAGCCTGCTGTACCGCTGAGTATCTGGCACGTCACTACCCGGATGGCGTCCGTAGAGGGGGTGAACCAGTCGGGATCTCGCGCGCAAGAATAGACGCGGGGTCTCGACAAATGATGCGGGTAGCACCTCTACCTGTAGACGATACCGCTTGCTATTCGTTCTTGCAGGTGGGCCGACGACCATCTGCACTCCTAGTCAACTACAAAGCTTTTAGCAAGTTGGGGGTCAAGTCCCTTGTAGTGGTGTAACGGTGTTTTCCTCTCGTTTGGGGTTTTAGCCTGCGAGTGCGGGCATGTCGGCATCGGTCGTGGTTGTGGGTGTGGTGATCAGGTTGAGGCGGCTCTTGGCGAGGACTTCCAGGCCGAGGTAGCGGCGGCCTTCTGCCCATTCATCGGTTTGCTCGGCCAGGACGGCGCCGACGAGCCGGACAATCGCTTCCCGGTTTGGGAAGATCCCAACCGCATCGGTGCGGCGCCGGATCTCGCGGTTCAGCCGTTCGGTGGGGTTGTTCGACCAGATCTGCTGCCAGACCTCGGTCGGGAAGCTGGTGAACGCGAGAATGTCAGCGCGGGCGGCATCGAGGTGGTCTGCGACGTCGGGGAGTTTCTCGGCGGTGTAGTCCAGCAGCCGGTCGAACTGGACGTGAACAGCATCGGCGTCAGGCTGGTCATAGACGGAGTGGAGCATGGCCTTGACCGCCGGCCACAAGCTCTTGGGAGTGATGCTCATCAGGTTCGCGGCGTAGTGAGTGCGGCAACGCTGCCAGACGGCACCGGGCAGGTTCGCCGCGATCGCTTCCACGAGGCCTTGGTGGGCGTCGGAGGTGACCAGCCGGACCCCGGACAGTCCTCGGGCGACCAGATCGGCGAAAAACTCGTTCCAGGCCGGGCCGGTCTCGCTCGTGGCGACCCGCATCCCTAAGACTTCGCGATGCCCGTCGGCGTTGACCCCGGTCGCGAGCATGACGACCGCGTTGACCACACGACCTCCCTCGCGAATTTTCATCGTCAACGCGTCGGCGGTCACGAACGTGAACGGCCCAGCATCGCCTAGTGGACGGTGTCGAAACTCGGCGACGTGCTCGTCCAACTCGGCGGCCATGCGAGAGACCTGGGACTTCGACAGCCGGTCGATTCCCAACGTCTTGACCAACTTGTCCATCCGGCGAGTACTGACTCCAGCGAGATAGCAGTCGGCAACAACAGTGATCAATGCGGACTCGGCGCGCTTGCGACGCTCCAGCAGCCACTCAGGGAAATAGGTGCCCTGGCGTAGTTTCGGGACCGCGATGTCCAAGGTCCCAACACGGGTATCGAGAGGCCGGTGGCGGTAGCCGTTGCGCTGGGCACGTCGGTCAGGATCTGGGCGGCCGTACTCGGCACCTGCAACCGCATCAGCATCCGCAGACAGCAACTCGTTGATCACAGTCTGCAACAGGTGACGCCTCGGCAAGCAGTTCGCCAAGCAGCCCGGCAGGGCGACAATATGGGTAGCGGTCATCGTGTGGCCTTTCGCGAGTGAGTTGTAGGGGACGAAACTCGAGGACCACGCGGTGACCGCCCTGCTGTCCAGCACGACCACCCCGCTACACCACTATGAGGGACTCAACTCCCTTGGTGATTAGTAGCGCCCTCGCTCATCAGCGAGATGCTGTTCGCAAATGATCCCACTAGCGCCATGTTCGCGACAGCACCACGTGTGCCAAACGTGTCGAGGTACTCCGATTCGAGCTGTGGGTTTAGGGCTTGGCGCCTGGCACCGGGACCGCGTCCGCTAATCTGAGGTGTGTCTCAGCTGCCAACGATACGACGCATCGGCGGCAGCCACGAAATCGTGGAACCGTCCGGGCCGACTAGACAATTCCTTAGGCGTGCCGGTTTCGGCGACGATAGCACCATCCGCTAAGGGTTCGAGGAAGACCACCTGATCGGCGCTATCTATGGTGGATAGTCTGTGCGCTACCACGATCACAGTGCGGCCCTCAGATAGTTGACTGATGACGTCGCTAATCGCCGATTCATTCTCGCCGTCCAGCGCCGAGGTAATCTCGTCGAGCAGCAGTATCGGAGCATCCTTGATGAATGCCCGAGCGATTGCCACTCGTTGGCGCTCACCTCCAGACAGGCTCTGCCCGGCAGGCCCCACTTCGGTATCCCAACCGTGAGGCAGCGCCTCAATCACCCGATCAAGTCTCGCCTTGCGAGCTGCCTCTTCCAACTCGGCGTCCGTCGCATTGGGACGGGCAATCCGCAGATTCTCCCGGATCGTGGTGTCAAACAGGTAGGTGTCCTGGAACACCATCGAGGTCAGCTCCATGATCCGCGTGGTTGGAATCTCGCGCACGTCCACCCCGCCGATGGTCACGCTACCGGCGTCGACATCCCAAAACCTTGCGGTGAGACGCAAGATCGTCGACTTCCCGGCCCCTGACGGCCCCACTAGTGCGGTGACTGCTCCCTGCGGGGCGGTGAGCGAGACATCGTCTAGGACAGGCCGGCCTGACTCGTAGGAAAACGACACTCCTCGGAAATCAATCGACGTCCCACGCGGTTCCCGTGCCTGCTCGGAATCAGGTTCGGCAAGTGGCGCGGCATCAAGGATTATTCCCATCTGGCGCAACGCCACTGCGGCGTTATCGACCTCAGATGCGTAGAGCGCGGCTTTTGTGAGCGGCAGCAGCATGCGCGCACTGACCGCCGCGATCACCAGATACGCAATCGGGTCCAGACGCGCTCCGGTCACGAACGACAGCCCCAAGGCGAGCACCACCGCGAAAGTCACGTTAGCGATGAGGTTGAATCCTTGGGCAGGTCGGCCCTTGATCCGAAGCCCGGCCAACGTCGCCTCAGAGTCGGCTTGCAGAGTCTCTTGTACGGGGTCCCACGACGTCGCGGCACCCGTGGCTCGAAGCACCGGTTGTAGCCTGGCGAACTCAATCAACCGGCCGGCTGCGGCGGCCGAGGTACGGTCTTCCATGTCATTGGCTCTGGTTGTTGCCGCCGACATTTTCCGCCACGTGAGAATAAACGGCAAGATCGACACTGCCATGACCACAGCTAACGGCCACTCAATGAATGCGGTGGCAACGAGCATCACCAACGGCACGATGAAGGCGTTGCACAGGTTCGGGATCACCATTGATGCCAGATGCGACAGGGTGTTGATCTCCTTGGATGTCGCATTAGCCACGTCCGCTTCGCGTTTGGCATTAAACCACCCAAGCGGCAGCTGCAAGACATGATCTGCTACGCGATCAATTAAGGTATCGCATACTTCATAGACGCTGATCCGATAGGAGCGGTACATCGCGAAGGTGTCGACCGTCACCGTGATCGCGCCGAGGATGGCAACGACGACGAGCCAGGTGCCAAGGGTTTCAGAGCGGGAGAATAATGCCCGAAGGAAGGGGATCATCAACGCCAGTGTGATGCCTTGTAGGACAGCGGAGAAGGCGAACCAGCCCACCAACGTACGCAACTCGGCCCTGTTGACGACCCTGATCATTAGTTTCCACATGAGCGTGTCTCTCCTTAGGCCATGTAATGGAGTTCTTGGGCCCGCCACATCTCGCTATAGGTCCCCGCTTGGTCGACCAAGTCCTCGTGCCTACCACGCTGAGTGATGTGGCCGTCCTCAATCACGAGGATCTGGTCGGCGTCTCGGATGGTGGCGAGTCGATGCGCGATGATGATCACCGTGCGCCCGGATGCCAAGGTGCTGAGCGCTTCGTGGATCGCACGCTCCGACTGGGGGTCTGCTTGCGCGGTGGCCTCGTCGAGAATCAAGATCGGCGCATCCTGCAAGTATGCTCGCGCCAGGGTGATGCGTTGCCGCTCACCGCCCGAGAGGAAGCCACCAACCTCGCCAAGCACGGTGTCATACCCCTCGGGCAGACGCATAATGCGATCGTGGATGCATGCCGCACGGGCTGCTGCCTCGACCTCGGCGCGCGTTGCCGACGGTTTCGACAGCGCGATATTGGTATGGACCGAATCGTTCGACAACGTTACGTCCTGTAGGACGATCGCGACGCGGGAAAGTAGCCACGAAAAACTCGCCTCGCGCACATCCACACCGCTGATGCGTACCACGCCATCATTGACGTCGTAAAAGCGCGCAATTAGCCGGGCCAGTGTGGACTTCCCTCCGCCCGACGGGCCCACCAGAGCCGTGACCGTTCCGGGCTCAGCCGTAAAGGAGACACCGTGCACAACGGGCACGTCAGGCTCGTAGGAGAAGGAAACCTCACAGACCTCAACTTGGCCGGGGTTTGGGCCCTCTTCTTGGGTGCGGCTGCCTTCGGGCATGGGTTTCTCGGAAAGCAGCTCTGCCGTGGTGCGAGCCGCCAGCTGCGACTCATAGATATGCTGCATCAGACCGACTAGCACCGTGAACCCCTCCGGGATACCGGGAGCGATCAGGAAGAATGGCAGCGTCGCCGACAGCGTGCTCCAATCCTGTGCGACGAATAGCGCCGCCAGTAACGCGACCGTGACGAAGACCGTGGCTGGACGCAGTAGCGAACCGAGCAGACTAATCGCTCTGCCGGAGCGACGAACCCAGTCGAAGGAGATGGCAGAAAATTGCTGGCGAGCGGCGTTAAAGCGCGTTCGGGTCGCATCGGTGGCCTGGAAATTCTTGATCTCCTTAATGCCCTCAAGCATTTCGACGGTGGCTGCGGCCAGTGCGGTCTGGGCATGTCCGAATCGCTCGGTGATATCGCTATAGCCGCGCATGGTCGTGCTGACGATGATCATGATCGCTACGGCCCACGTTCCAAAGAGCGCGAGCGCCAGTCGCCAATCGACCCACACGAGATACCCGAGGCCTACGACCATCGAGACCACGGCGTTGGTGACATCACCGGGAACATGCGCAACGAGAGTATGGATGGCTGCGGTATCGTCACACACCATCTTGCGGATGGCCCCGTGCGGCACCTGCGAGACCCTACCCAAGGGCAAACTGCCCAGCGCTTGGACCACATTGCCGCGCAACCGATGTCGGAGCTTGGCTTCTGCCTCGTGGGTGACACCCAATCCAAACAGGTAGAGCAATTGGCCCACGAACAGCGAAAGCACCGCTATCACGGCCCAAACCCACGGCTTTCCGGTCCAGCCGGTGCGCACCTGCCCGTCAAGCCAGATCGCGGCCATGTTGTGTAAGGCGACGAACGGCACCAGCGTGACGATAGCGCTTAAGGCTGTGAGGACTGCGGAAAGGACCATCGCGCCCTTGGCCGGGCGGATTAGTGCGGCGACGGAAATACTCACATCAGGCTCCTGTCGAGTCGAGTCTTTCGAAACGTTCATTGGCGCCACCACCACAGCAACGCAGTAACGGCCCAAAGGAGGCCCACCAGGCACCAATCTCGCACCTGCCACGGTGTGTGTTGGAGTTCCGTGCGCCGCGGATAGGCGCCAAAGCCACGTGAATCCATCGACAGGGCAACCCGTTCGCCGTGCTGGACGGCGAGGATCGCCAGCGGCACGAGGGAACCCACCCATCGAATTGCGGGCGCTAACGGCCCCCATGATGCCCCAATACCCCGCAATGCCCGCGCTGTGCGCAACAGCTGGAAATCTTGCCGGAAACGAGTGACGAAGGCGACAGCCGCAGTTCCCGCCGCAGTGACCCGATAGGGAAGCTTGAACGTCGTCGTCAACGTGCGAAGCAGCGTTTCCGGATGAGTGCTGATGCCTGAAAGCAGCATGAGGGACAACAGTGCCCCGGTGCCGCTCGCTGCCGCAAGCTCGCCACCGTGATTGTAGAGTGGGCTGACCTCTTCAATGGTGTAGTTGTAGCGGAACACCGGCAGTAGCACAGCTGCGATGACCCAGGGTGCTAGCAGTGACATGACCGTTCGAGCGCGACTCGCTCTCGCGGCTACCATGGCCAGGCTCGCTGCGATGAGCACTCCAACATTGACGGCCGGGTCCTTGCATACGAACACCATGACCATCGCCGGGATTAGCGCCAATAGCAACGTCACAGGATTGAACGATGAGAAGAGTCCACGGGGCACGGACGGCGAAGGCGGGTTCGCTGGTGCTGCGGATGCGGCGTTTTCACGAGTTTCGCTAACGGCAGCAGGTAGCGCGATGATGTGGCTGCAGCGTGATAGGGCAAGTTCTAGGTCGTGGGTGGCCATGATGACGGTTCTGCCCTCAGCGCGCAGTTCGTCGATGAAGGCCATGAGTTCGCAGGTATTCGCCCAGTCCTGGCCGTACGTGGGCTCGTCAAGGACAATCACATCGCGGCTCTCGGCGACCATCGTAGCCACCGATAGTCTACGAATCTGGCCGCCTGAGAGAGTCAACGGGTGTTGGTCTCGATACTGGGAGAGATGGAATTGCTCCACAATAGCCTCGGCTTTAGACGCGGAAACATCCCCCGTGGAGATTTCGCCAGCCACGGTGGAACAAACCATCTGATGTTCCGGGTTTTGAAACACGTAGCCGACCTGGTGCCGCCCTCGCCGCACAACCTCTCCGCAGACCGTAGCGCGTTGTGCCTTTGATGGTATGAGACCCGCCAGCGCCGCGAGCAGGGATGTTTTGCCTGCGCCATTCGGCCCTATAAGCGCGATAAACTCGCCACCCCGTAGCCGCATAGAGATAGCTGGGGAGCGTCCGGGAACACAGAAATCTGCCAGCTCTACCGTGGCGCTGCCTCCACCGTCGAGCGTGTCAATCGCATCGATGGTTTCCCATCCTGCTTCGGTGCGTCGCTGATATTGCACCGAATCACCACAGATATCCGTGATGCGGGGAACTCGAATGCCCGCCTGCTCGCAGGTCAAGGCGTGGTGCGGGGATTCGTCGCGTAACGCACGGGGCAGCCACACTCCGCACGCCTCAAGTTCCGCGGTATGGCTGAGAAAAACCTCATGTGGAGTTCCCTGCGCGATCACCGCGCCCTGCGCGTTGAGCGCTATGACGTGATCGCACAGGGGTAGGACCGGGTCGAGGTCATGGTCGATCACCACGATGCCCACGCCATCGCTAACCAGCTGTTGGATGACGCTGTAAAACTCGTCCGTGCCTTGCGTGTCAATAGTCGATGTTGGCTCATCGAGGACAAGTAAGCGGGGCTGTATAGCCAGTGCTACTGCGATCGCTAGGCGCTGGCGTTGGCCGCCCGATAATCTCCATGGGCTCTCCCACAGCTTGGTCTCCAGACCAACCGCAGCCAATGCCTCGCGTACCCGTCGATCAATCTCAGGAACAGGCAGGCAGAGGTTCTGCAGCGCAAACGCGACATCGTCATACACCGTACGGGTAATGACTGCGGCATCCGGATCTTGTCCCACGTAGGCGACATTGGTAGCGATCAACTGGACCGTGGCGTCGGCGATTTCGGCGCCGGCAATTTGAACGCTGCCGGAGTATTCGGACGGCAGACAGTGGGGCACAAGGCCGCACACGGCTCGGACGAAGGTAGTTTTACCGCATCCAGAGGGCCCAATGACGGCCGTTACCTGACCGCTCAGGTGGACCAGGCTTGGACGTTGCAGCACCCACCGGTCCTGACCCAAGTAGTGAACGGAAAGATCCTCAACCGCCAGGAGCGCCCGCGCGGACTCGCTCACAGACCGTTGCTCGCTACTCAAAGTGGAGGCCAGCCTTTCACTCACGATGGTCTACGCCTACGCCTGCATTGTTGAGCAAACGGGTTAGTCCGACGACGGCCAAACTGCCAATGACGGACGACGTGACTCCCACCAGCACGATCAGTCCCGATACCGAGATTCCCACCGCGTGCTTGAGCAGCGTGAGGTACAACAGGCTGTTAAATGCCCCGAAGAATGCGGCGGAGATCAGATACGCCCACCACGTCCACTTTCGGTACAGCATCAACGCCATGGGAAACTCAACCAGGAGCCCGCCAATGACGTTACCGACAATCGCGGCAGGCCCAGTGGGAGTAGTAAATACGCTCACAACTCCGATGATCAGCGCGGCCAGCAGCGAAGCGCCCGGCCTTCGCACAACGGCCAGAGGAAGGAGGTAGGGAATGACCCAAAGTCCGAGAAGGGACACCCCGAGCCAGACTGCGCTCTGCGAAGCCGCACCCGCCGGCGCGATGTAGCTCAGTGGGATGAGGATGATGAGGCCGACCACCGACAGGGAGGCCACCATCATGAGATTTCGGGTACCTAGAATTGAGTCGGTTAATCCCCCGCGAGCTGAGCGTCGAACTGTACCGGATCGGTCTGTCACAGCAAACCTCCTTCCACTTAGGTAAGCCTAACCTAACTCCCGACCGGGGTCAAGTCCCTTGAGCTAGACGTTGAGCCTACGTAGAGACGCAGCTCGAGGGGTTTCTCGCGTTTTGAAAGGACGCAAAGTGACCGCTGAGGATCTCTGGGCAGAGCTGATCCGGGTTTGCGAGTCACTGCAGCACCCGAGGGTGTAAAAAGTATCGGTAGGGCGTCATGCGATACCCAAATGTACACCTTGATCAAAGCTGGCTGTATCGCACGAATAGTCATGCGATATGGTATTCTGGCTGCATGGTTGACACATCGAACGCGCCTCGCGAGGACTATAGAAACCTCTGGAAGTTGCTTATCGACAGAGGAATTCGGAAGGGCGAGCTTAGAGACCTTGCCGGTCTGAGCTCATCAACCATCACGAAGCTGGGTCGAAATCAGACGGTTACCACCGCGACACTTGGGCGGATTTGTAAAGCGTTGGATTGTTCACCCAACGACATTCTGGCTTTTGAAGACTGTTATGAGGAAGGAACCGGCGACGGTCGTAATGAGTGAGATGAAGCAGGCATATACCATCAAGCCTCAAACGGCGGTCGCCTCCCCCGACAGCAGTACTACCGACTTAGTGTTCCCAATTGAGCTTGTTGCCCCCGTTGTGGGCATGAATCACAGCTTCATTAGGCGTGCCCTTGGCAGGAAGTCAATCTTGTCCGAGGCCGACGTTCGGCAACTTCTAGATCAAGATGCATTCTCCGAGACGTTCGTTCCTCGCAGCAGAGTTCTTGAATATCTCCGTCGAGCCGTCACCGGAGCCGTGCTCGTTGCCGAGAGTCAAGAGGTCATTCAAAAGGACTCCTTCGTTGTCGGAGACGCTCTCCAGCTGATTGGAAGACTGAAAGATGGTTCGGTGAATACTGTTGTCACCTCAACGCCGTACTGGGCTATGCGGGTCTATGACGAGCCTGGTGAGCGCCTTTGGGCGGATGGCGAGAACTGCTCGTTTGGTCTCGAGCAGACACCTGAAGGGTTTATTCGCCATTCGGTCGAGGTCTTGCATGCATTGCTTCCGAAAATTGCTGCAGATGGCTCCGTGTGGTGGAACATCATGGATTCGTACAACACTCGCACTCAAATCCGTGGTAGTGCAGTTGAGACACTGCATGCGATGCAAGGCAAGGATGGTCGATCGTGGAAAGATCACGAGTACTTGCGGTATTCCGCCGGACACTCGTATCTGAAGGATGGTGAGCAGTGTTTGATCCCGCAACGGATTGCTCAGCGTGCTGCCCAAATCGGCTACTACGTAAAGAGCACGATCTCGTGGTGCAAGCAGGCCACAACTCCTGAACCCCAGCAGTCGCGAGTCAGCAGAAATGTTGAGTACATTCTGCATCTCACTCGGGAACGAACCCCCAAGTTCAACAAGGCCGCATACTTGGAGCTACCTTCAGACCTTGGTGGGCGACAGCTGCTTGAGTCGGACAAGCTTAGTGACTTCTGGTACTTGCCAACCTCTTCTGGCCGAGATGGGCATGGGGCTCAGTTCCCGGTTCAGCGTCCTGGGCGCTGCATCGCGATCTCAACGGACCCTGGTGATGTGGTTCTTGATCCATTCATGGGTGCTGGAACTACCGCCGTTGCAACGAAGAAGCTCGAGAGGAGCTATATCGGTTTTGATGTAAGCGCAGAATACCTCGCCACTGCTGAGCGAGTGTTGGCTTCAACCACCGTGCAGCAACCCCTCTTTACCGCAGAGCTTCGATAACCCTCGAAGCAAGTGCGTCGACGTCTATCGCATAACTGCTATCCAAACCAAGGCATTTGATTCGGTGACCGTCGAACGTCTCGACCACGTCTCCAGTTCGAACGGAAGGTGAGATGATATAAGCCTCGTTGAGACGCGCAAACTGCATGTATGTATAGATCTGATACAGATCCTTCGCATCGGGTACCTTGTACTTTACGTCGGCAATGCTGACGGGGAGGTCCATGACTTCCCAATATCGTGTGGCTGCGGTGACCGCCATGAGGAAATCCGACAGTAAGAACCCGAAACTTTCGATGGGGATGCGCATCACCATGGTGGTGGTGACGGCAGCGACTACCTGACCCACGGTGATCCGGCCTTGCACCACACCCCAGGTGCCTAACCCTACGATCGCGATCTGGGCGAGCGCGGTTGCAACGTTGATAAAGCTGAACAGCCACGAGTCCAGCTTCGTTTTGCGGATTTCGCGCGAACGAACCGTGAGCGCGAGCGCTTTAAACCGTTGCGTCATCCATGGGGAACGACCAAACGACCGGATGACCCGCAGGCCGTGGATGGACTCTTCTACAGCGGTGGTCACTTCGCCCAGCGCGTCCTGCGTCGCCCGGGACGTGATCCGGTACTTGCGTTCGAACACCACAACGACGATCACGGTGGGTACGGCCGCTATGAGCATGATGAGCCCAAACCACGGACTGATGACTGTGAGGATGATTTCTCCGGCGATGATTGCCAAGGGCGAACACACCAAAAACGGCAGATCGAACGCAAAGAACCGGCGCATTTGACTCATGTCGTTAACGGCACGAGACAGCAACTGTCCGGACTCCCATGCGTCGTGCGTCGACACTGGTACGTATTGCAAATGGTCGAACAGTCGATGTCGCCACGTGATCTCCCACTGCGACACAATCCCGGCAACGGCGTAATGGCGTATCCACAGGGCAACGACCTCGGCGATGGACACGACCATTAAGAACGCGACCGGCCCCCACAGGCCCGTCACATTACCGTGGGCCACAGGACCGTCAACGATACGCCCGGTGATCACCGGCACCACCAGGGGTAGCGCGACGACTACAAAGGTGAGAACGCAGACGAAAGTGTATGTGCCTGCTCGCGCACGAAGATCGGGCCAAAAACGTGCGAGGCTCTTCATGCGCGAATTCTCCTATTTCTTGAACTTCTTCCCGCCGAAGCCGCCACCTTTGCGACGGTCCTTGCGGAACCCGTCCTTCCCGAACTTGCGCCCTTCACCAGCACCTTTGTCGTTGCTGCGCTTTTTGAACGGGCGGCCGGGACGACCTCGGTCCGGGCGGATATCGATGTGCCGGCCAGCGACCTTGGTCTTGCTCAAACGTTTGAGAACGCTCGCATCAAGGTCTTGCGGAAGGTCGACCAACGAGTGGTTCGACCGGATCGAAATGTTGCCGATCTGCTGAGAACTGATGCCGCCTTCGTTGGCGATCGCACCCACGATCGCGCCGGGGTTTACCTTGTCCATCCTACCCACGGCCAGGCGGTAGGTGGTCATGCCTTCGGCCGTGCGCGCGCGTTCGTTGCGGCTGGCCCGGACGTGCGGTTCCGGAAGTGGCTCGGCGGTCAGTGTCGCCCCATCCAACACGAGGCTCGCCAGGGCGGCCGCGACGTCTTCAGCAGGGACGTTGTGCGTGTTGACGTATTCTTCGATGACCGGACGCAGTTCGGACAGGTCCTGTGAGTTCAGCGTGTGCGAAATCCGGTCTTGGAACTTCTGCGTGCGCGTGACCGTGAGTTCTTCTACCGTGGGCATCACCAGGGGTTCGACCTTCTGGCGTGTCGCCTTTTCGATGGCCTTGAGAAGGCGGTTTTCCCGAGGTGTCACAAACAGGATCGCTTCACCCGTGCGCCCGGCGCGGCCCGTGCGGCCAATCCGGTGGACGTACGATTCGGTGTCGTGTGGAATGTCGAAGTTGACTACCAAGCTGATGCGTTCGACGTCGAGCCCGCGGGCTGCGACATCGGTGGCGACCAGAATGTCGATGGACCCGGATCGCAGTGCTTCAACCGTGCGTTCACGGACGACCTGCGGAATGTCACCGTTGATGGCGGCAGCGGAAAAACCGCGCGCTTTGAGTTTATCGGCGAGCTCTTCCGTTTCTTGTTTGGTGCGCACAAACATGATGATGCCGTCGTACTCTTCCACCTCGAGAATGCGGGTGAGGGCGTCGAGCTTGTGCGAGTGCATGACGGTGAGGTACCGCTGGCGAATGTTCGCGCTGGTCGTGGTTTTCGCCTGAATGCGAACTTCGGCCGGGTCGTTGAGGTATTGACCGGTGATCCGGTGGATCGAGGCTGGCATGGTGGCCGAAAACAGAGCCACCTGGCGGTCAGGGTTGGTCTTCGCGAAGATCTCTTCGATGTCTTCTTGGAAGCCCATCTTGAGCATTTCGTCGGCTTCGTCGAGAACCAAATGTTCAACGTGGCTCAAATCAAGCGTGCCACGCTTCATGTGGTCGATAACACGACCGGGCGTTCCCACGACCACGTGCGCGCCGCGTTTCAGACCGGAGATCTGTGGAGTGTAGGACTGTCCGCCATAGATAGGGAGAACAGAGAAGTCGCCGAGGTGGGTGGCGTAGCTGGTGAGCGCCTCGGCTACCTGGATTGCGAGTTCGCGGGTGGGAGCAAGGATGAGCGCCAGCGGGGTCCGTGGGCGTTCCCGCCCGGCAATGCTACTCAAAAGAGGAAGCGCGAAAGCCGCGGTTTTACCCGTTCCCGTCTGAGCCAAACCAATGACGTCGCGACCGTCGAGCAGAAGCGGAATCGTTTGGGCCTGAATGGGGGAGGGGGACTCATATCCCAGATCTGCGACTGCGCGTGCGACACGTTCGTCGAGATCGAAGTCGGAAAAACGAATGTCGTTGTTGTTTGAAGCCTGTTCGTTGGCGTTACCCATGGATATCTCTTTCTTGATTGAACACACTTGACCGCAGATGACTGTTTGGCGGTCTACCGAGGCTCGCGTGTGCAACCCGAAAGCACGAGGAGCCATGAGATGGTTTGGGTGCTGTTCAAGTGTACCCGTTGGTTGGCAGGGGGCGAATATGAGCCGGCATGTGATCTTGGGTACGCTTGTCACTGTGCGCACGTGCACATAGGCCCGGCAGCCAGCCGGTTGCAATTCACTAAAGGAGAGATTCGTGGCATCGACACTAGATTCCGTCATCACCCTGGCCAAACGACGTGGCTTCGTTTTTCAAGCCGGTGACATTTATGGCGGGTCTCGTTCGGCATGGGACTACGGCCCGTTGGGCGTGGAACTGAAGGAAAACATCAAGCGACTGTGGTGGCAGGAATTTGTCCGAGGTCGTGAAGACATGGTGGGGCTGGACTCGTCGATCATTCTTCCGCGTCAGGTGTGGGAAGCATCCGGCCACGTTGAAACCTTCGTAGACCCATTGGTCGAGTCCCTGCACACTCACAAGCGCTACCGTGCCGACCACCTCATTGAAGCGTATGTGGCAAAGCACGGAAAAGAACCGGAAAACGGTTTGGCCGACATTAACGACCCAGAAACCGGCCAGCCTGGCAAGTGGACCGAGCCACAGCAGTTCTCGGGTCTGATGAAAACCTTCTTGGGTGCCGTTGACGACGGCCAGGGCCTGCACTACCTACGCCCGGAAACAGCCCAGGGTATTTTTGTGAACTTCAACAACGTGGTCACAGCCGCTCGCCGCAAACCACCGTTCGGTATCGGCCAGGTGGGTAAGGCATTCCGCAACGAAATTACTCCCGGAAACTTCATCTTCCGCACCCGCGAATTCGAGCAGATGGAGATCGAGTACTTCATCCACCCAGATGACGCGCAAAAGTACTTTGACGAATGGGTCGACGCGTGCTGGAACTGGTTCGTTGACCTGGGTGTCAACCCGGACAACATGCGCAAATACGATGTGCCAGCAGATGAACGCGCGCACTATTCGGACGCCACGATTGACCTGGAGTACAAGTTCGGATTCCAGGGCAACCCGTGGGGAGAGCTCATGGGTGTGGCAAACCGCACGGACTTCGACCTGTCCAACCACACCGACGCCTCGGGTGCCAAACTTCAGTACTTCGACCAGGCGACAGGAGACAGGTACACCCCATATGTCATCGAACCGTCGTTCGGTCTGACCCGTTCCATGATGGCATTCCTCGTCGACGCATACTGCGAAGACGAAGCGCCCAACACAAAGGGTGGAACCGACAAGCGCATTGTGCTCAAACTCGACCCTCGTCTGGCACCGGTGAAGGCTGCGGTACTTCCGTTGTCACGCAACGAAAAACTGTCACCACAGGCGCGCGCTTTGGCAGCGAACCTGCGCAAGCGTTGGAACATCGACTTCGACGACGCAGGCGCGATCGGTCGCCGTTACCGCCGCCAGGACGAAGTCGGTACCCCGTTCTGCATCACGTTTGACTTCGACTCGCTCGATGATAACGCGGTGACCGTGCGTAAGCGCGACGACATGAGCCAGGAACGCATCGCTATCGACGATGTCGAAAACTACCTGGCACAGGGCCTGGGCTGCTAGGAATATAACGGCGCGTGCACGTCATTCCCCAGCGCCAGCCCAGCGCGTCAAAATACGTGTGGGCGCTCATGCTTGTAGCGCTCGCACCTTTCGCGCTACTCACGGTCGTAGGCGTGATCGCCTACTGGCCACACCATGTCAAAAACACTGACGACCGCGACATCTACACGGTCACGGTCACGGCTGTTGACGCGGGTGCGTGCCAGGAAGCGGTCACGCCTTCGTGCGTGACGGTGAAAGCCGGCGACAATGTGGTGAAGCTTCCCAAAGAAGCGTCCATTCCCGAGGTGTCAGACAGTGTGCGCGTCGTGGACGGCCACGCTGGGGGAGAAGTGGTCTTCATTGATTATGACCGGCGTGTTCCCCTGGGCGTGTTGAGCGCGATCTATGTGGTTGCGATTCTGGTGGTCGCAGGGTTGCGGGGCGCGCGTGCGCTCATAGGGCTCAGTATCGCGATGGTGGTCATTGTGGGCTTCATGCTCCCATCGATTCTGAGTGGTCATTCAGCGATCGGCGTGGGCTTGACATCATCGACTGCGATTCTCTTTTCGGTCCTGTATCTAGCCCACGGCTTTAACGCCAGAACGACCGCGGCGCTCATCGGGACGTTGGCAGGTGTCGCAATCTCCGGAGTTCTTGCGGTGATCTGGACGCGCTGGGCACATCTGGGCGGACTGTATACGGACGCACTGTACATTCTGAACACGTACTACGGGCTTTCAGCATCTGACATTGTGATTTGTGGTGTGTTGATCTCCGGTATTGGTGTTCTTAACGATGTCGCTATTACACAGGTAGCAACTGTGTGGGAGCTCGCACGAACCGCGCCGGGTTCCTCTGTGCGATCTCTTTTCACCTCGGCCATGCGGATCGGTAGAGACCACATCGCCTCGACTGTCTATACCGTGGTTTTTGCATTCGCAGGTAGCTCACTTGCTGTTCTCTTGGTGACTCTGACAAGTGGAGCCAATCTGTTCACCCAGCTCACCTTGGGTGAAATGTCGGGCCACGTTGTGCTCACCCTTGTGACATCCATTGGGCTGGTATGTGCCATTCCGCTTTCGACGCTCATCGCTGCTTTTGTCGTCACAAGCGATGATGAGGCGCGAGTGAAAGCGTCTGATTAGGTCAAGAAACGGTTACAAAATGCGGTTTTTGACCGCCTACTGGTGTTCCGAATTGTGACGTAGATCAATAAATCATTAGAGTTCACCATATGACCGAACAGACTTCGACTCCGCTGGTGGAGCTTGCAGGCGTGGAAAAGTACTATGGCGACTTCCACGCTCTGAAAAACGTCAACCTCACTGTCGACCGAGGCGAGGTTGTTGTCGTCATTGGGCCTTCCGGTTCCGGTAAGTCCACGTTGTGCCGCACCATTAACCGCTTGGAAACCATCAGTGAAGGTTCCATCAAGATCGATGGCAAGAACCTTCCGCAGGAAGGCGCGGAGCTGGCAGCTCTGCGTTCAGATGTGGGAATGGTGTTCCAGTCTTTCAACCTGTTTGCGCACAAGACCATTTTGGAAAATGTCACGCTTGGCCCCATCAAGGTTCGCAAAATGTCAAAGAAGGACGCTGACGAACTCGCAATGGAACTGCTTAAGCGTGTGGGTGTGGACCACCAGGCGCACAAGTACCCGGCCCAACTGTCCGGTGGTCAGCAACAGCGTGTGGCGATTGCCCGGTCCTTGGCAATGAAACCTAAACTCATGCTGTTTGACGAGCCCACCTCGGCTCTGGACCCGGAAATGATCAACGAGGTTCTGGACACCATGGTCACTTTGGCCAAGGACGGCATGACCATGGTGGTTGTGACCCACGAAATGGGGTTCGCTCGAAAAGCAGCCAACCGCGTGGTGTTCATGGCCGACGGCGAAATTGTGGAAGTCGCCGAACCAGAAGAGTTTTTTACCAACCCCCAATCGGATCGTGCAAAAGACTTCTTGTCTAAGATCCTGACTCACTGAGGAGAAACCAATGAAGAAAGTAACGACACTCGTTGCGGGATTGGCTGTGGGCATTCTCGCGTTGACCGGTTGCGGTAAAGAAGGCGCACCTGGTGAACAGGGATCCGGTGGCGAAGCACCTGAGTACAAGGTTGCTGAAGACGTCGATCTGGCAGACAGCCCCACGTGGAAAAAAGCCAAGGACGCTGGCAAGATCAAGGTGGGCGTGAAGTACGACCAGCCTGGTCTGGGTAACATCAGCGCCGGTGCCGACAAGCCCGAAGGCTTCGACATCGAAATCGCCAAGATGGTGTCTGCAAGCTTGGGATTCAAGGACGACGAAATCGAGTTCGTCGAAACGGTGTCGGCTAACCGCGAACCGTTCCTGCAGCAGGGCAACGTCGACATGATCGTGGCAACCTACACCATCAACGACAAGCGTAAAGAAGTCGTCGACTTCGCAGGTCCGTACTACGTTGCTGGTCAGGATCTTCTGGTGAAGGCCGACTCCGACATCACCGGCCCTGACAGCATCGCTGGGAAGAAAGTGTGTTCGGTAGACGGTTCGACTCCTGCACAGAACATCCAGGAGAAGTACAAAGACGCTGAACTGGTCACCTACGACGCATACTCCAAGTGTGTGACTGACCTTCAGAGCGGAAACGTTGACGCCGTCACCACTGACGACGCGATTCTGCGTGGATACGCTGCTCAGTACAAGGACGAATTCAAGGTGATTGGCGAACCATTCACGGAAGAGCCTTATGGAATTGGTCTGCCAAAGGACGACAATGCTCTGCGTGATGCAGTGAACGACGCTCTCGAAGCATCGAAGGACAACGGGGACTGGAAGAAGGCGTTCGAGTACACGCTGGGTGATTCCAGCGGTGTTGAACAGCCTCAACCTGACCGTTACTAATGTTGTTGTGGTCGCCGGGTCATCCCGGCGACCACCAGTCTGAGAAGGATCCTCGTGGATTTCGCTGATCTTTTGATGCTGTTCCTCAGCGGTGTATGGGGAACGGTCAAGCTGTTTGGTGTCACCTTGGTGGGGTGCCTGGTTTTGGGTTCGATCCTCGCCGCGATGCGAGTGTCACCAACCCCGGTGTTGCGTGCCGCCGCCTCGGTGTACATCACCACGGTTCGAAACACACCACTGACGCTCGTCATGTTTTTCTGCGTGTTCGGGTTGCCGTTCCTGGACATTCGCGCAAGCCGGGATTCGGCAATCAACTCTTTCGTACTCGCGTGCGTTGCACTGATCGCGTACACCAGCTGTTTCGTTGCAGAGGTTCTGCGTTCGGGTATTTCAACGATCCCGGTGGGACAGGCGGAAGCAGCCCGCGCGATCGGTCTGAACTTCGGACAGACCTTGCGGTACATCATCATGCCTCAAGCGTTTCGCACGGTGATCCCGCCATTGGGAAGCGTCATCATCGCGATGTTGAAGAACACGTCAATCGCATCAGCGTTTAACAACCGAGAGATCATTTCCGCTATGCGCAACGCGATCGAGGTGCGCGGTGACATCACGCTTCTGGTCATTGCCGGAGCGGCCGTGTCTTATCTTGTTCTGGCGCTGATTCTTGGCCGGGTATTCACGATTCTGGAAAACAAGTGGGTGATTCACCGATGAGCGCGTCTACTCAAGTGCTATTCGATGAGCCGGGCCCCAAAGGCAAGCGCAATAATGTGATCCTGTCGATCGCATCGGGTGTTCTGCTCTTAGGAATTGTTGCGTTTGTCGTGTGGAAGTTCTCTTCTGCCGGCCAGCTCGATGCAGCTAAGTGGGAACCGTTCGCATACGCGACGATCCAGAAGGCACTGTTTAAAGGCCTCCTCGCCACCCTGAAGGTTGCGGTTGTTGCGTCTGTTCTCGCGCTCATCCTGGGGGTCGTGTTTGCGCTTCTGCGCTTGTCGTCCAAGAAGTGGATCTCTGTCCCTGCGACTTTGGTTCTGGAGTTCTTCCGTGGGCTCCCGGTTCTGTTGTTGATCTTCGCAACGTACCTGCTGTTCGGAAAGACCATTGGGTCGTTCTGGCCGGTGGTGATTGGGTTAACGCTGTATAACGGTATGGTGATCGCCGAGGTCGTTCGCGCCGGGATTTTGGCAGTGCCCCGGGGGCAGCGTGAAGCAGCACAGTCGATCGGGCTGTCCGATTCCCAGACGATGAGTCTGGTACTGATGCCACAGGCGTTCAGGGCCATGATGCCCACGCTGATCGCTCAGATCGTGGTTCTTCTTAAGGACTCGGCCCTGGGCTATATGGTGACGTACCAAGACCTTCTCCACCAGGTCAACGTCATTGGTCGCCAGCACGGTAACTTGCTCCCCACGTTCATCGTGGGCGCGGTGATCTACATTGCGATTAACTTGGTCGTCGCCGGAATTGCGCGGTGGCTCGAATCTCGCATGCAGCGCAAGACCTCGGCTACCACGGGAACGTCGAAGGGCGAAGACTAAAAACTACAGCCAGATCGCCAGCGCTACCGCACCTACGAGTGGGGGAGCGCTGGCGATTGCTATTGCGCGCAAGAGCGTGCGACCGTAGGACTCGCGGTCGCCAGCCAACGTGACGGCCATGAGAACACGCGGTGGGGCCGCCAAGATCATAAACGAACCAGCCACATTCGCCGCGGCGACAACGCTTAAGCTTCCAGTTGCCGAGAGCGTGGCAATGGTAGGGGCGAACATCGCGTTTGACGCGGTATTTGAACCGGTCAGGATCGACCCCACGGCACCCAAGAGGGGACCTGGCCACGCGCCTGCCGGACTCAAGGCCTCCCCAATTGCGGTACTCATATCGGTAGCCGCCATGACCCATCCCAGGATCATAAACAGACCCGTACTCACGCCAATGGGAACCCATGAGCGTAAGGCGTCTGGCACCTCGGCGATCATCCCTGACTGCCCGGGCAACACCCGGTACGCAACAACACACGCGACAGCCAACCACACGGGCGGGAGTGCCAACCACTCCAGGGCAGGAACCAGCATGGCAGCCACACTGGCGCACAACAGACCGCCTGCTAACACCGCATAAGGGACGAGTTCGCGAGCCGGAGGGGCCGGGATGCGGGCCCCACCCATGCGGTACACCACCAAGGACAGCCCCATGAGCAACGCGGAGCCGATCACGCCGGCAAGTGGTGTTCCAATGAGCATGTTTGTCACAAGGATTGAACCCCACAGGAAGCCGGCTGAGGCGAACGTGGGTAGGGCGGCTCGCGCAAACCCTGTTCCCCACGCAACCGTGAGCGCAACGACGACGAGCACTACCGAGTTGTACCACCCGGACATGACTCCCAGGGTGGTGAAATCGAAACCGGTCAGCGAGCTCGCAACGGCGGTGCCCGGAGCCAGGGCACCCCACGGAACTGCGCACAAACCCAGAAGGCCAAAAAGGGCAGCTTTTGCCAGTTTATGGCCCAAAGTTAGCAGGATCGGGACGCCCACGGTCACGCCGATTCCAAATCCGGTGACGCATTCGACGAACGGCACCACCCCAAACACCACGAACGCGGTTCCAGCGCCGATTCCGGGAGTGGCGTTAGAGACCCAGTTGCCGATGGAGCGCATCGCGCCACTGATCTGCATGAGTCTAGCCAGGATCATGCCGTTGAGAAGGATGAAGAGAACCTCGGCGGTGATGCCCAAGTACTCCGGCAGGCTGGGCCAGTCGATGGGAACGCCGGTGAGCAGGACCACCAGCACGGCTGCTCCCACCGCGCTGACGCTGGCAATAGTGGGCGAAAGTCGGCACGCCAACAGCACGCACGGAAGCACGAGGGGGACAGACGCGAGTAACGGATTCACTTCTCTGTTCTATCAGCATGACATTTGTCATGGCTAGATCATGATGTCTGCCTCATGTGTTGAAACGCTTGGTCCTTAAAGATAAAAATATGAACGATAACAGCTCGCTCACAGGCAGTGGTGCGGATACCCCCGCACTGGAAATCAGACACGTCGTTAAATCCTTCCGGGGGCCAAAGGGTAAGCGAGTACGCGCGGTCAACGACCTTTCGCTCACAGTTGGCAAAGGCGAGATCGTGGCCCTTTTAGGCCCCAACGGGGCAGGGAAAACCGTGACCCTTGACATGGTGTTAGGGCTGTCGCAACCAGTCAGCGGATCGCTGAGCGTACTAGGCGTGCGTCCCAAAGAAGCAGTGCGTTTAGGGCACGTGTCGGCAATCCTTCAAACGGGTGCCCTGTTAGGAGACCTCACGGTCAAGGAGACCGTACAGATGATCGCTTCCACGCATACCAATCACATTGGTGTCGATGAAGCTATTAGTCGGGCCGGCATTGAATCGCTTGTACACCGCAGGGTGTCCAAGTGTTCTGGCGGTGAGCAGCAGAGGCTCCGCTTTGCTTTGGCGTTGCTTCCGGACCCCCGTTTGCTGATTCTTGACGAACCCACCACGGGGATGGATGTCAACGCTCGTACCGCGTTCTGGGAAACGATGCGCGCAGAAGCTACCGAAGGACGCACCGTCATCTTCGCGTCGCACTACCTGAAGGAAGTCGAGGACTTCGCACAGCGGACGGTGCTCATGGCACACGGGCAGATTATTGCCGACGGCTCGACGAGTAAGGTGCGCGCTCGTCTAGGAGGCAAAACAATCACCGCGCATCTGGATGCTGATGTTGATATCAGCAAGCTACCGGGGGTGACGGACGTGCAGCGGTCCGGAGACCGCGTTGAGCTCACGTGTGACGATGCGGACTCCGTTGCACGCTATCTGCTCACCGAAACCACAGCGCGTGATCTAGAGATCCACACTGCCAGCCTTGACAGCGTTTTCGCTCACCTCACAACCAAGGAGAACTCATGAGCACGATTCTGAACACGGGATACATGTGGATTGACCTCAAGCGCAATCTACGACAGTACGTGGGGCTTTTCTTCGCAGTCTTCTTGCCGGTTTTTATGTTTGTCATTTTCGGAACTATGGCTGACGTCTCGAACAATGAACTTGGTAGCGGTCGGGGGAATGTCACTGCGAGCATTATGGTGAATATGGGCGCCTACGCCGCGATTACGGCAACGACAGGACTCGCCGGGGCCGCGGCGGTCGAACTTCAACAGGGCTGGGGCCGGCAAATAGGTATTACTCCATTTCCCTCGGCTGGGTTCATTGCAAGCAAAGTTGTCGTTGCACTCGCATATTCGGTCCTCGCGGTGGGAGCGGTGTATGTTGCAGGGCTGTTTGTTGGTACGCGTATGGACGCGTGGGTGTGGCTTGCGACGTTCGGTTTGCTGATTGTAGGCGCAGTGACGTTTGCTCTCTATGGCCTAGCATTCGGACTGCTGTTCCGCAGTGAAGCAGCAGTGAGCGCTGCCAGCGGGCTCGTTGTTGTCATGATGTTTTTGGGTAACGGGTTTATGCCTTTGTCAGGAATCTTGCTCAAACTGTCGGTGTTTGTCCCTGTGTGGGGCATCACACGGTTGGCGGCGTACCCACTTGCTCAAGGAGAAGGCTTCGACGGAGAAACAGGTGTGGTTCAGTACGAACTGTGGCAGATCCTTCTCAATGTGGTGGCGTGGTCGATTGTTTTCGCGGTACTTTGTGTCTTAGGCGCTCGTCGCGGAACGGGGCGCAAATAGGAAGTAGGGCATGAACGCGCGGAGTATGTACGGGTTGATATGGCTCGTTTTTCTGGTCATCCCGTTGGTGCTCGTGTGGACGCTGCACCCGGTAGCACTCGGGTGGAAGATCCTGGGGAGCTGCGGAACGGTTCTCTTCGGTGTGGTCTACTGCTGGATTGCGGTGAGTGGGCAGAAGCCATTTAACAGGGACGAACCGCTGCAGGTAAGACACGTGGTTGCCGCGGCGGGTCTTCTGCTCATTCCGGTGTGTTTGACGATTCCCTCCTTGGGTGTGGCGGTGACGTCCTTTGCTCCGTATTTTGCGTCTCTGGGTGTCTTTGGACTGCCAGCGGTAGCGGATCTGTACTGGTCAGGATTCGTCCTCCTGCTTACGGTTTTGGTACCGCTGATTTTCAGCCCGCACAGTTTTTTCGTGTCCGTAACAGCGCCATTTCTCGGAACTTTGTGTTTGACGTTGGTGAGGTTTGTCGAAGCTCGCGAAGATGCTGAGCACAGGATGAAAAACGAGCTCGACCTTGTTAAGGAGCGTGAAGCTATTTCACGCGACGTCCACGACATGCTGGGGCACACGCTCACAGTCGTGTCCCTGAAAACTCAACTTGCGCTCACAACTGTGCACACCGACCCAGAACGGTGCGAATCTGAACTGACTGAACTCATGACTCTGAACAAGCGAGCGCTTGAGGATGTGCGAACAACCGTAGGACGCCTCCGGACACCGGATCTTGCAACCCAAGTGGATGAAGCAGAAAACGCCATGCGTGCCGCCGGTATTCACGTTACTCGCCACGGAGACTGGGCGGCGTGGGCTCCGGAACGCCGAGCGGTCGTGGCATGGGCCGTACGCGAAGCCAGTACCAACGTCATCCGTCACGCCGGCGCGACATCATGCACACTCGCATTTGATGACAACGGGGTCACCGTGACGGACAACGGAAACGGCCTAGAAGGAAGCCGTGAAGGCCACGGCCTTACCGGGCTACGTCGCCGAGTAGAAGAAGCAGGCGGCACCGTGACGTTGAGCGACACGGGAGACGGAACCGAGCTACGTGTGGAGTTTGCATGACCATCAACATTGCTATCGCAGACGATCAGGCACTTGTCCGGGGTGCCCTCTCAGCACTCCTCGGACTGGAACCCGATATTACTGTTGTGGGCGAAGCTGCATCGGGAACCGACGCTGTCGACATGTGCCTCAACAACAATGTCGACGTCGCACTTTTCGACATCGAAATGCCGGGACTCAACGGTATCGAGGCGACACGCGAACTACACGACAAGGGGTGCGATACCAAGGTTCTCATTGTCACCACATTCGGTCGCCCGGGATATCTGCAACGGGCACTTGCCGCTGGTGCGAAAGGCTTTGTCGTGAAAGACGCACCTGCGGAAGAGCTTGCTGAGGCCGTCCGGAAGATCCACCGCGGCGAACAGGCAGTCGACCCGTCGTTAGCTATAGAGTCGATTTCCTTGGGCCCGTCACCGCTGACAGAACGCGAACGCGAAGTCCTCGCAGTTGCCCACACCGGGGCCAGCGTCCGTGCAATCGCAGACTCACTGTTCCTATCCGAGGGCACAGTCCGCAATCACTTGTCATCAGCCATCAGCAAGCTCGGGGTCGACAACCGCGCAACGGCAGCAATCGAAGCTGCCAAACGCGGGTGGTTGTAACTCTAGCTTCACCCAATTTGACTACCACGAGACAATAGAAGGGTGACTGTTGTAATCGAACGACCCAATGTGCCTGCCACTCCGCCGGCGCTCTCAATCGGTCCCATTGAATTGGACTCCCCGGTTGTGTTGGCACCCATGGCTGGGATCACCAACACGGCCTTCCGCCGTCTGTGCCGCGAATACGGCGCTGGCCTCTACGTCACCGAAATGGTGACCACCCGCGCACTGGTCGAACGCAGCCCCAAAAGCATGCGGATCATCCACCACGAACCCTATGAAACACCTCGGTCGGTTCAACTCTACGGAGTCGACCCGGTAACCGTAGGTCAGGCGGTACGGATGCTGGTTGAAGAAGACCGGGCCGACCACATTGACCTCAACTTCGGTTGCCCAGTGCCCAAAGTGACCCGCAAAGGCGGGGGATCGGCACTTCCATGGAAAATCGACCTTTTCACGGCAATCGTCACCACCGCAGTCCGCGAAGCCGGCGACATTCCCGTGACCGTAAAAATGCGCAAAGGCATCGACGCGGACCACTTGACGTACCTTGACGCCGGTCAGATCGCAGCCCGCGCAGGAGTCGCTGCCATGACCCTGCACGGTCGCACGACCGCCGACCTCTATTCCGGAACCGCCGACTGGGACGCGATCGCCCGCCTCAAAGACACGATCGGCGACGCCGTACCGGTGCTGGGCAATGGCGATATTTTCAGCGCCGAGGACGCTCAAGCCATGATGGCGAAAACCGGTTGCGACGGAGTCGTGATTGGCCGAGGTTGTCAGGGCCGTCCGTGGTTGTTCGGTGATCTGCAGGCGGCTTTGAACGGATCCGATGAACGCATTCGCCCCAACCTAGGCGACGTCGCCCAGACTGTGTACACCCACGGCGTGTACCTGGCCGAATATTATGACGACGAGTTCTATGGCGTGCGTGACCTGCGTAAACACATCGCATGGTACTTCAAGGGCTACCCTGTGGGCGGAGACCTCCGCAAGCGCCTGGCACACGTGTCGTCGCTGGAAGAACTTCGCGCGCTGCTGGACGAACTCGACCACACCGCACCGTACCCCGGGGAGGCGGCAGAAGGGTCCCGAGGTCGCACCACCCGGGCGAAGCGTCCGCACCTTCCCGACGGGTGGCTGTCATCGCGCACCTTTAGCGAGGATCTGCGCGAAGAACTGTCCCTTGCTGAACTCGACGTGTCAGGCGGATAAGTGTTGGTAAGTCAGACAGGCGAATACAGCGACACCGACCGGGAACGGTGGGTCGAAGAAGCCGCGAAGAACCCGCGCCGTTCAGCTTTCCAACGCGACCGAGGTCGTGTCCTGCACTCCTCGGGACTGCGCCGCCTCGCGGCAAAAACTCAGGTCGTCTCACCCGGAACGGACGACTTCGTTCGCAACCGCCTCACCCACTCACTCGAAGTGGCCCAAGTAGGACGCGAACTCGGTCGCTACCTTGGCGCGGACCCCGACATTGTAGAAACAGCGTGCCTGAGCCACGACCTGGGGCACCCTCCCTTTGGACACAACGGCGAAACCGTCCTCGACGAGGTGACCAAAGACATTGGCGGGTTCGAAGGGAACGCGCAAACACTGAGAGTCTTAAGCCGTTTGGAACCCAAAGTCCTGTTGGAAGACGGCCGGTCTGCCGGCCTCAACCTCACGCGCGCAACCTTGGACGCCTGCATCAAATACCCGTGGAGCCGGGCCGAAGCCCCCGCGCCCAAAAACGCGTCTGGGTCGATCCGGAAGTTCGGCGTATATGACGACGACCGCGACGTCTACGACTTCGTGCGCGACGGCCGTGACAGCGGAACCAGGTGTATCGAAGCCCAGATCATGGACGTGTCCGACGACATCTCATACTGCGTTCACGACGTCGAAGACGCAGTGAACTCCGGCCACCTCAACCTCTTCGCGTATACGCATGACGAGGCGCTCGCGGGTCTGATCGACGTGACCCGGTCGTGGTACATGCCAGGGGCACGCGATGACGACATCGTGGCGGCGTTCGACCGTCTGCAAGCCGCCAAATACTGGCCCAAGGAACCCTATGACGGGTCCCGTCGGGCACAGGCCGCACTCAAACACATGACGAGCCAACTCATCGGACGGTTCACCTCGGCGACCGAAGCTGCAACGCGCGAAGAATACGGGTGGGAACCCCTCACCCGGTACGCGGGCAACGTGGTTGTACCGGCGACCACGCGCCACGAAATCGCGGTTCTCAAGGGACTCGCCACGGTTACGGTCATGGTGGCCGAAGACCGCGTGCGCCTCCAACGCATCCAAGCCGGGGTTTTGCGCGATCTGTGCGACTACTACATGACCCATCCAGAATCCATGGACACCATGTTCTGGTGCGACTACCGAGACGCCGAAGACGACAGTGCAAAAGTGCGCATCGTCGTCGACCAGGTGGCTTCACTCACCGACCACTCAGCATGGGCGGAATACCACAAGATGCAAGCGAACACCGCGACCCTGTTGTAGGCAGAGTAGGCACCATGGCGGGACTTATCGGCAGGGAGGACATCGACGAGGTTCGGTCGCGCTCGCGGATCGACGAAATCGTAGGTGAATACGTGTCGCTCAAGAGTGCGGGAGTCGACTCGATGAAGGGCCTGTGCCCCTTCCACGACGAACGCACCCCCAGTTTCCACGTCCGGCCGTCCATGGGGCGCTATCACTGTTTTGGGTGCGGGGAATCCGGCGACGTTTTTGAGTTCCTCATGAAGATGGACGGCGTGACCTTCGTCGAAGCCGTTCAACGCCTGGCCGAACGCGCCGGCGTCCAACTGTCCTATACCGGCGCACCCAGCGGCGACTCGGGCTCCGTGCGTCAAAACATTTTGGAAATGCACCAGGTCGCAGCGGATTTCTACCGTGAACAGTTCGCGTCACCTGCCGCGTCCGTTGCGCGGGAATATATGGCGGGCCGAGGTTTCGAACAGCAGACGCTGGACACCTTTGGCGTGGGTTTCTCCCCACAGGGCTGGGATGGTTTGCTGTCGCACTTACGCGGGCGCGGTTTCCGAGTTGAGGACATCGAAAAAGGTGGCCTTGCCATTGCGGGAAGGCGCGGTCACTATGACCGTTTCCGAGGTCGTCTCATGTGGCCTATCAGGGACGTCACCGGACGTGTGATTGGGTTCGGGGCTCGCAAATTGTTTGACGACGACCAAGGCCCCAAATACCTCAACACGCCAGAAACTCCCGTGTATCACAAGAACAAAGTGCTCTACGGGCTCGACCTTGCGAAGCGTCCTATCGCTAAGACCAAGCGCGCGGTTGTTGTCGAAGGTTACACCGACGTCATGGCCGCCCACATCAGCGGTGTCACCCAAGCCGTAGCCACGTGTGGAACGGCTTTTGGGGCCGAACACGTGAGCATTCTTCGGCGCATGATGAACGACGACGCTACGGCGGAAGTGATCTTCACTTTCGACGGTGACGAAGCCGGACAGAAAGCCGCCTTGAAAGCGTTCGGTGACGATCAGCGGTTCTTGGCACAGACCTCGGTCGTGGTCGAACCGGGAGGATTGGACCCCGCCGACCTGTGGCGGGCAAAAGGCGAGGGCGCTGTGCGTGACCTCATCGAATCCAGGCGGCCGCTTTTCGAATTCGTCATCGACACGACGGTCGCACAGTTCGACGCCTCAACAGTCGAAGGCCAAGTGGCAGCGATCAGAGCGGCCGCACCGGTGATCGCAGGAATCAAAGACGTGGCGCTGCGTCCCGGATACGAACGCTACGTGGCCGGCCTCGTAGGAGTCGACACCGACCAAGTGGTGCGCGCGGTCAGGGGGTACCAACGCCACCAGAGCCAACGCAACCAACCAAACCAGCCTCAGCCCAACCAACCTCAACCACAGTTCCAACAGGCACGGCCGGCTCAGCCAAGTGGGCCAGACCCCAGCCAGTCGGCCGGGTACCGGGTGGAACGCGGAGCACTCATGGTGGCGCTGCAATATCCGCAGTACGTCAACGCGAAACTTTTTGACGCACTCAACGGAAAGGTGTTCGATGACCCTCGCCACCGCGCGATTCACGAAGCGATGAAACGCGCTGGGGGAGTGCGCCGCGGTGCTGAAGATACCGCAGGGTGGGCCGACGCTGTCCGCGAAGCTACCCCGGACGAACTCGTTCCTTTGGTGAGCGAACTGACCATGTCCTCGCTTCCCGCAAGCAACGCCCAGGGTATTGAGCGCTATAGCCGAGGAATCGTCGCCCGCCTGTTCGACAAAGACATGGTGCGGATCAGCGGGCTCCTCCACGCCCGCCTGCGACGCACGGACCCCAGTGACACCGCAACGACCTCGGAACTCTTACAACAACTCACACTGCTGGAACAGCAACGCGTTCACTTACGGCAGTTCATGTAGGTCAGTCGATCAGTTGCTGTGCGCGTGCTTTCGCAACGGCGCTGGTGCGGTTATCGACGCCTAGTTTGTCGAAAATATGCACCAAGTGTGTCTTCACCGTGGCCTGGGAGATGAACAGCTCTTGGGCAATTTCCTTGTTCGTGTGCCCGGTGGCAACGGCCTCGAGAATTTCGAGCTCACGGGCAGATAAGGACGTGCGCGGCTGTGTGAGCCTGCGCGTCAACGCCACCGTCACCTGATCCGACATGACGGGCCTGCCCTCGTTGACAGCGCGAACAGCACGCGCGAGTTCCTCGGGAGGAGCATCTTTCAACAGGTACCCCTGCGCGCCGGCGTTCATGGCGGCCACAATGAGGTTCTCCGTGTCGAACGTGGTGAGAATCAGCACCGGAGGGCCACCGATCTTTCCTAACTCAGCAGTGAGCTCCACCCCGTCCATCTGGGGCATTTGAATATCGCTCACCACGACATCGACCTGAGTGGACGCCAGAACCTCGAGCGCTTCGCGTCCCGTTCCTGCCTGTGCCACCACGTCAATGTCGTCGCCTGTGTTGAGAACCGCGCTCAAGCCCGCGCGCACAACCGGGTGGTCATCGACTAAGAGAACTCGGATCATGTTTTCTCCACGGGAATCACAATGTGAACCGAACAGCCTTCGCCCACGGCGGTTTCGACACTGAGCTGTCCACGTACGCTAGCCACGCGTTCGTTCAGGGCGCGCAAGCCGTAACCGTAGGCTCCGGCAAAACCAATTCCATTATCGACGACGTCCAGGCCCACGTGCGTATCCCAATACGCCAACGTCACTTTTGCACGTGTACACCGTGAATGGAATGTCACATTGGACAGCAGGCTTTGCGTGGCCCGGACCAAGGTCTGCTCAACCTCTGGTGACAGTGGGTACGCGTTCCCGGTGACTTCGAATTCGCACTGGATCGTGGCACCCACCGCGGCGCTGGCCCGCTCAACCGCTCGGCATTCGGCGCTCAGGGTGGGATGTAAGTCCGAGGTGCCAAGAGGGGACCCGTGTAAGAATTCGCGGGCCCGTTGCAGGTTGCTCTGGGCGGTATCTTCAACCAGATTGAGCGTTTCACGGCCAGCTGGGTCCACGTGCTGTTCAAGGGAACGGCTCAACAAGAGAATCGATGTGAAGCCTTGCGACAGAGTGTCGTGTACGTCTGCTGCGAGTTTTTCACGTTCAGCGAGACGACCGGCCCGGTGTTGGCTCAGGGAAATCTGCGTCTGAGCGCGTTGCAGTTCCTCGTACGCGTTACCCATGGATTCGGCTTCCTTGCGCAACTCTTGGTACAGAACACTCACAACGGTTGCGACGCACGCCCCGATCGTGGGGCCCAGCAGGAATCCCGCGTTGAACTCTCCGTGGCGATACGAACTGGCAAGAATCGTGAACACCATGACTAGGATGACCGGCCCGGCAATATACGGGCGGTACGCGTGGAGAACAATGAAGAACAGCGGGAAGCTCACCCACGCAAAACTCATGGACGACAGCATGAGGCCAGCCCACAGAATCAAAATCGCAGCTAGCCACCACGACTTCAGGGGCGCCGGGTTGAAGCGCTCGGGGTGTTTGGAGTACTGCATCTCGGCGACCGTACCCACCAGGTACAGCCCCGCCAGCATGAAGGCTAAGATCAGGATCATCATGAGCACGGCCGGGTGCTGATCAAACGTGACGATAAAGCGCACGATTCCCACACCCAGCATGACGGCAAACGCGACATGCAAAGTCACCCGCATGGCACGCAAAATCTGAGGTAACTGACTGTGCGACATACTACTTTTCCCAGTTGAGGCTACGTTCTACCGCCTCGTTCCACCGCGCACGCAAGTTCTCACGTGTGCGCGCATCCATCTGCGGGTTGAAATCCCGGTCCTTTCTCCACAACGACGCGACGTCGTCATGCGCATACAAACCAGCACCCACTCCGGCGGCAAAGCACGCGCCCACCGCCGTGGACTCGGTTTCTGTTGGACGCACAAGAGGAGTGTCGAGGATATCGGACTGGAACTGCAAGAACGCATCGTTGACACTCATCCCGCCGTCAACTCGGATCGTCCCCATATCCGTGCCCACATCCGAGACCAACGCATCAACGACCTCGGCGGCCTGAAAAGCCGTAGAATCCAAAGCCGCGCGGGCAATGTGCGCGGCCGTGGTAAAGCCCGTCATGCCAACAATGGTGCCACGCGCATCCGGGCGCCACCGCGGTGCAAACAGCCCAGCGAAAGCGGGCACAAAGAACACGCCACCGGAATCTTCCACGGAAGCGGCCAGCTTTTCGACCTCGTTCGACGACGAAATAATGCCCAGGTTGTCACGCAACCACTGAACCAGAGAACCGGCAACCGCAATCGAGCCTTCCAGCGCATACTGGAGGGGTTCATCCGCGATCTGATACGCCACAGTGGACACCAGACCGTGATCCGACCGAACAATCTGGGTACCCGTGTTGGTCAGCAAGAAGCACCCAGTACCAAACGTGACCTTGGTATCGCCGTGGCCGAAACACACCTGGCCAAACGCCGCCGACTGTTGATCACCCAGAACCCCTGTTACTGCGGTGCCGCTCAAAAGCTGGTTGGAACGCACGGTACCCAACTCACCGACCGACGGGCAGATGCGGGGGAGAAGCTGCTCGGGGATCCCCGTGAGCTCCAACATGCGCTGCGACCACTGGCCGGTCCGAATGTCCATGAGCATGGTACGAGAGGCGTTCGTGACATCGGTGACGTGCTCACCCGTGAGGTTAAACAAGAGCCACGCGTCGATCGTGCCGAACCGTAGCTCGCCTTTTTCGGCGCGTGCGCGGGCGCCCTCCACGTGGTCCAGAATCCACATGAGTTTAATCGCCGAAAAGTACGTGTTGACGGGTAGGCCCGTGATGGTGGCGATGTCGTGGGCGTCCTCGCTCAACCGCTCCACATACTCAGTTCCACGCGTGTCTTGCCACACGATCGCAGGGTAGATGGGCCGGCCAGTAGACGCTTCCCACACCACCGTGGTTTCGCGCTGATTTGTCACTCCCACACATGCGATATCGGCTCCCGTGAGCTGGGCCTTACCCAAAGCCGAACCAATGACTTGACGGCTAGTGCGCCAAATTTCCAGAGGGTCGTGTTCGACCCAACCGCCACGCGGAAAGCGCTGTGTGAACTCTTGTGAGGACTGAGCAACAGTGCGGCCATCTTCAGTGAAGATGACCGCACGTGTTGACGTCGTTCCTTCGTCGAGTGAAAGAACGTAACCCATCTTTAGGCGCGCTTAGGCAGAGCTGGGAAGTCGACTCCAGCCATGTCGGCCAAGCAACGTACCACCTGGCACGAGTAGCCGTACTCGTTGTCGTACCACACGTACACAACTACGCGGTCGCCGTCGACGATGGTTGCCAGACCGTCGACAACACCGGCACGCTTCGAGCCCACAAAGTCGGTGGAAACGACCTCGGGGGAGTGGATGTAGTCGATCTGGTTGCGCAGGTTCGAGTGCAACGAGGTGTTACGCAGGAACGTGTTGAGTTCGTCAACCGTGGTTTCGCGTTCCAGGTTGAGGTTCAGAATCGCCATGGACACGTTAGGCGTGGGGACGCGAATCGCGTTACCCGAAAGCTTGCCCTTGAGTTCAGGGAGTGCCTTGGCAACGGCCTTAGCGGCACCGGTCTCGGTGAGCACCATGTTGAGGCCGGCTGCACGTCCACGGCGGGCGCCCTTGTGGAAGTTGTCGATGAGGTTCTGGTCGTTGGTGAACGAGTGAACCGTTTCCACGTGACCGTTCTTAACACCGAATTCGTCGTTGATCACCTTGAGAACTGGGGTGATCGCGTTGGTGGTACACGAC
>NZ_JAKRMN010000012.1:0-63306 GCF_022346365.1 Brevibacterium sp. ACRRH | reverse complement strand
GAGACAGACAGGATCGTGTCGCTGTCTTCAATAGCGGAGTTGTTGACACCGTACACAATGTTCTTGATGTCGCCCTTACCTGGAGCGGTGAGGATGACCTTGCCAACGCCCTTGGACTTCAGGTGCTGGCCCAAGCCTTCTTCGTCGCGCCAACGACCGGTGTTGTCAACAACAATGGCGTCGTTGATGCCGTATTCGGTGTAGTCCACGGTCGATGGGTCGGACGAGTAGATGACTTTGATGAGGACACCGTTTGCCAGGATGGTGTTGTTCTCCTGGTCGACCGTGATCGAGCCGTCGAACTTACCGTGTACCGAGTCGCGGCGCAGGAGCGATGCACGCTTGATGATGTCGTTTTCGCCATTCTTCCGGACCACGATTGCGCGCAGACGCATTCCGGTTCCACCGTTGCGGTCAATGAGAATGCGCGCAACCAGACGTCCAATGCGTCCAAAGCCGTAGAGCACAACGTCGCGTGGCTCTGGGGTTTCGGCTCCGTTGGTGACGTCGGAAAGTTCGTTCTTGAGGTATTCGCCGAGGTCGCCGCCGGCTTCGCGGTATCCGGCAGCCAGACGTCCAAGGTCAAGGCGGGCACCGGACAGGTTGAGTTTCTGGAGCTCGTTGACGATTGCGAGGGTTTCGTTGAGGTCCAGGTCTTGTCCGTCAAAGTGGCGTGCGTAGCGGTGTGCCTTGACAATGCCGATTGTGGACTTGTTCAGCAGTGAACGTCCGTAGATGGTCAGCAGAACGTCGTTGTTGCGGAACAGACGCCCAACTCCAGGCAGGATCTGTTCGGCAAGCTCGGACTTGGTGTTCCACTCTTGCAGTTTGGTGTTAGCCACTTCGCTCACAGCGACTCCTTCGTGTTTGTGTGCACGTATAGTGCCGGTTTATCTTGCTCGCAGGGTTGCTGCGTTGAAAATTGTTGTGGTGATTGGTTAATCACGTTCCTCGAACCGTTTGAGTCCAAACAGTGTCAAGAAGATGAGACCGATTGCTGTCAGCACTGCAAGCAAAGAACTGGTGAGGTCGATGTCGTCGTCCTTCTGCTGAGCTTGCAGTGGTTTGCCTTGGGGAACCGTATTGAAAACTCGGTCGTCGTGGCTGGTACCCATCCACGCGGCCACCATGAGCAGAATCCTGATGAACAGGTTCATGGACAGCATGATCGCGATCACTGGCCCGAACAGCGCTGCTGTGGGTGAACCAGAAAACACGCTGATGAGCACGGTTGCCAAGTTCAACAGGACGGTCAGGGCCAAAGCACCTGTCAAGGATCCGATCGCACGAGTGCGCATAGGGATCTTCTTGTCCGGGATCGTGGTGAAGATGAACATGAACAGCAACCAGTTCATGGCAACCGCAAGCGCAATCGTGAGGATATTAAACACGATCGCAAACCAGCCGGGGAGGTTCAGCCAGTTCGCGATTGCGCTTTGCAAACCGGTACCCAACACGGTTGCTGTCAGCGTGAGGAAAATGAGAACCAGAATTCCAAGAAGCGTGTACACATTGTTGATAGTGCGCGCAACAAACGGCTCTTTAGGAATGTTGTCCATGTCGTCGGTGAGCTGCGCTCGAATCGCGTCCTTGAGGTTCCCGATGAACCCTTGAGCGGTGAACAGGGCAGACAAGATACCCACGATTCCTACAGCTTCCCAGTTGTCCAGGAAGTTTTGGAGCATGGAGACAAGTTCGTCCTGGCCAGGAGCCGTTTCGGTAATCCAGTCGTTGACAACCCCAACCCACTCGGGCTTCACCACGTCCAGCGTGAAGCCCAGGATTGCGAACGCAAACATGAGGATGGGGATGATCGCAAGAACGAGGAAGTACGTGATTGCTGCACCAAACTGGTTACCCAACCTGGCGCCAAACCGCGCAACCGTGTCCTTGAGGTGAACGACAAACGGCTTGTTGAGCAGTTTCTGCGAACGCGCCAGAGCCGACGAACGCTTAGTCAGAAGAGCTACGTGTGACATTCAATCCTCGTCAGATCTCTAGAGCGTTAAAGTCCGTGGGGCCCTCGCCCTGATCGTAGATATCTTTGGGGCTCCCCACCAACAGGTGATCGGGTCGGTGGGCCACACGGCGGTCCTTGTTGGGGTAGTCGAACTGTGCGAGCACGTAGCGCATCGCTTCGAGGCGGGCACGCTTCTTGTCATTGGACTTGACCACTGTCCACGGTGCTTGCGCTGTATCGGTGTAGAAGAACATCGCTTCTTTGGCTTCCGTGTATGCGTCCCACTTGTCCAAGCTGGCCAGGTCGGTGGGGGAGAGCTTCCATTGCTTGACAGGGTCGGTGGACCGAGAAGTGAAGCGGTGGAGTTGCTCTTCGCGTCCAACTGAGAACCAGAACTTGATGATCTTGATCCCTGAGTTCACCAACATGGTTTCGAACTGCGGGCATGAGCGGGTGAAGTCGAGGTATTCAGCCGGTGTGCAGTAGCCCATCACACGTTCGACACCGGCACGGTTGTACCATGAACGGTCGAACATGACGATTTCGCCGGCCGCGGGAAGGTGCTGAACGTAGCGCTGGAAATACCACTGGGTCTGTTCGCGTTCCGTGGGCTTTTCCAGGGCGACAACTCGAGCGCCGCGCGGGTTGAGGTGTTCAGTGAAGCGCTTGATCGCACCACCCTTACCTGCGGCGTCGCGTCCTTCGAAGATAATGACGACGCGTTCGCCGGTCTCCTTGATCCACGTTTGAAGCTTCAGGAGCTCAATCTGAAGTTTGCGCTTTTCGCGCTCATACGCCGGCCGCGCCATCTTGGTGCGGTACGGGTATCCCTTCTTCCAGGCTTTGGACTTTGATTTGGTTCCGTCGACCTGCCTCTGCAGGGAGCGCAGAGAGTCAATTTCATTGGCGAAGTCTGGAATACCTTCAGGAGTCAGTTCAAACTTAGGCGCGTCCTTAGCTGGTTCGCTCTGTTTGGCGTCAGCAGCATCTGAAGTGACACCCTTTTCTGCGTCTTGTGGGACCGTTGGATCGGTGTCATTGGTGGGCGTGTCTTCACTCATACCGTTAAGTCTATATTTTGAACTATCTGGGTGCCACAACCAGTGTGATGAGAGTCGACGTGACGCTGGTCATTACGCGTTCTCTGGTCCGTAAATATCGTCGATGTAGGAACTGAAGTCCTTGTTGACGATGTGACGCTTCACTGACTGCTTGGCCGAAAGATACCCGTTTTCTTCCGTGAGCTGAGCCGGGACGATCCGGTATTCGCGAATCGATTCAGCGCGAGACACCCTGCGGTTGGCGACTTCAATGGCCTTTGCAACGGCTTCGTTGATCTTGTCGTTGCCAGGCACGTCCTCGAGCGACAGAGCAGGGAGATCTCGGTTTTCCAACCAGGTGGGCAACATCTCCACATCCGGGAACACCAGGACCGAGACGAACTTCTTGCCTTCGCCAATGACAACCGCTTGACCAATAACTGGGTGGCGACGAAGTTCATCTTCAAACGGAGCAGGAGCGACGTTCTTGCCGCCTGCGGTAATGATGAGTTCCTTCTTACGCCCTGTCACGCTGACGTATCCGTCTTCGTCGAGGGCCCCAAAGTCACCCGTGCAGAACCATCCGTCGACAAAGGCTTTTTGAGTTTCTTCTGGGTCGTTGAGGTATTCCTTGAACACGCTGACACCCTTGGCCAGGATCTCGCCGTCGGGAGCTACCGCTACTGTATTGCCCGGAAGAGGCACACCAACGGTTCCGATCTTGGACTTCCCAGGAGTGTTCACTGCGATGGGTGCGGTGGTTTCAGTCAGTCCGTACCCTTCGAGAATGTCCACGCCAATACCTTTAAAGAAGTGGCCTAAACGGAATCCCAGCGGGCCACCGCCGGACACGGCGTGGGTGGCTTGGCCACCCAAAATAGCGCGGAGTTTGGAGTACACCAGAACGTCGAAAAGCTTGTGTTTGGCTTTGAGCCATGGGGACACCTTGCCTTCGCCGAGTGCAATTGAGTACTGCACAGCGACGGCTTCGGCAGCACGGAAAATTGGCGCCTTCTTCTCTGCTTCAGCCTTTTGAAGAGCGGAGTTGAACACCTTCTCGAAAACGCGCGGAACTCCCAGAATGAACGTGGGTCGGAAAATCCCCAGCGCCTCGGTGAGTCGCTTGAGATCCGATTCGTGCGCCAGGGTGACTCCGTGCAACAGGCACATCACTTCGATAAAGCGGGCGAACACGTGCGCGGTTGGGATGAACAGAAGGCACCGCGCGCCAGGAACCACAACCTGGTTGATCTGCACGGCAGCGCTCGCCGAGGTGTCAACGAAGTTTGCGTGTGTGAGAACGCAACCGCGTGAACGGCCCGTTGTTCCTGAGGTGTAAATGATGGTCGCGTCGTCATACTTGCCGCGCGTTGAGCGGGCGGCCTCGACGACCTCGGCGGAAACATTGCGGCCATCTGCCACGAGCGAGCGGTGGCCTGCCTCATCCCACACACTCATCTCGAGGGGTTCTTCGATGTCGCTTGTCTCAAGGGCCTGAGCCACACGGTCACTGTGTGCCTGGGACTCTGCGACGACGAATCGCAGACCAGTGTCCTTCAGAATCCACGCCAACTGTTCTTCGCTAGAAGTGTCGTAGAACGGGACCGAGACGCCACCTGCAAACCAAATCGCGAAGTCGTATGTGGTCCATTCGTAGCTGGTGGCTCCGAAGATCCCCACCCGGTCACCGGGCTTCACGCCGCGGGCGATCAGTCCCTTGGCAACCTCCACGACTTCGCGGTGGAATTGCTGCGCCGAAACAGCGACGTCGCGGTTGTCCTCCAAACGAGACAACATGTGCGCGTGCGGGTCAGCCTTGACCCGGGCTAAAAATACATCGGTGATGCTATCGCGTTCCGGCAGGTCAAAAGTCAAAGGTGTGGAAGATGAACTCATCATTGCGGACATCGAGGCTCCCTGTATGTGTGCGACTCCACCTGCGTGGATACTCAAGTATTTATCCTACGGGCTGGAACCGTTTTTTCTACCCGGCAGTTTACTTGTGGCTGACATGGCTACGCCGGTGCGTGTGAGATAGCCTAAAGTGGCTGTAAACACACAGCTGTAGACCGAGACAACCCCGAAAGGACGCCAATGAGTAACGCTCCTGAGCAGCCCACCTATCGCTACGATGCGCAGCTGGCGGGAGACATTGAACTCAAATGGCAAGATCGTTGGGAAGAAGAGGGGACTTTTTCGTCCCCCAACCCGGTGGGCGACTTGGCCGGGGATAACCGTGACCTGGGGGCGCCCATGTATCTCATGGACATGTTCCCGTACCCGTCGGGGCGTGGCCTTCACGTGGGACACCCGCTGGGGTATTTGGCAACAGATGTGTATGCGCGCTATCAGCGGATGCGCGGACGCAACGTCATGCACGCACTGGGCTATGACGCGTTCGGTCTGCCGGCTGAACAGTACGCGGTTCAGACGGGCCAGCACCCCCGGATCACTACGAATCAGAACATAGATAACATGCGCCGGCAGTTGCGCCGCTTGGGACTGGGACATGACCCGCGTCGTACATTCGCTACGACCGATCCTGAGTTCGTGAAGTGGACGCAGTGGATCTTCGCCAAAATTTTCGACGCCTGGTATGACGTTGACGCAGCCAAGGCGCGCCCCATCAGTGAACTGATCGAACAGTTCGAAACTGGTGCGCGTGACACCGGCCGAGGAGCATGGGCGGACCTGAGCCCACGTGAACGTGAAGAAGTTTTGCAGAACTACCGCTTGGCGTATGTGAGCGAATCGCCAGTGAACTGGTGCCCGGGCCTGGGTACCGTGCTCGCTAACGAAGAAGTGACCGCAGAGGGCCGCTCTGAGCGCGGGAACTTCCCGGTCTACACACGCAAACTCAAGCAGTGGAACATGCGGATCACTGCGTACGCCGACCGTTTGGACGCGGACTTGGACGCAGTGGACTGGCCCGAAGCGGTCAAGCACATGCAGCGCAACTGGATTGGAAAATCGGTGGGTGCCTTGGTGCGTTTCACCGGCCCCAATGTCCCGCAGCTCGAGGTGTACACCACGCGTGCCGACACGCTGTTCGGTGCCACATTCGCCGTTCTTTCCCCAGAACACCCGCTCGTCGATGAGTTCGTGCAGGGTGCGTGGCCAGAAGATGTGAACCCCACCTGGACGCAGGGGGTGGCAACCCCCGCCGAGGCGGTAGCCGGGTACCAGCGTGCCGCGGCTGCGAAGACCCCGGCCGAGCGTCAGGAAGACAAGAACAAAACGGGTGTGTTCACGGGTAGCTATGTGAAGAACCCTGCAACCGGGCAGGATATGCCCGTCTTTGTGGCGGACTACGTGCTCATGGGGTACGGAACCGGCGCGGTCATGGGTGTGCCGGCAGAAGACAGTCGTGACTGGGATTTCGCTAAGGAATACGGCCTGCCTTATATCCGCACGGTTGAACCGCCGGCAGATCACGACGAAGATACGCCGTACTTGGGTGAAGGCCAGAAGATCAACTCGGCGAATGAACACATCGATGTCAACGCGGTCGACGTCGATGAAGCGAAAAACCGGGTGGTGACATGGCTTGCCGAACACGGGCTTGCCGAAGAGACCACGCAGTATCGCTTGCGTGACTGGCTGTTTAGCCGTCAGCGCTACTGGGGTGAACCATTCCCCATCGTGTACGACGAAGAAGGCACCCCACATCTGATTCCTGAGGACCAGCTCCCGGTTGATCTTCCAGAGCTGGAAAACTTCAGCCCCAAGACCTTCGAACCCGATGACGTGGACTCCGAACCGGAACCACCTCTGGGGCGTAACCGCGACTGGGTCACCGTCGAACTCGACCTGGGAGATGGGCTCAAAACCTACACCCGCGAGACCAACACGATGCCCAACTGGGCAGGTTCGTCGTGGTACCAACTGCGGTATGCGGACCCACACAACGACCGTGCACTCGTCGACCCCGAGAACGAAAGGTACTGGCTGGGGCCACGGGAAGACAAGAAGTCCGGGGGAGCTGACCTTTACATCGGCGGTGTTGAGCACGCGGTCCTTCACTTGCTGTACGCCCGCTTCTGGCACAAAGTCCTCCACGACCTCGGGCACATTTCCAGCTTTGAACCGTTCTACAAGCTCATCAACCAGGGGTACATCCAGGCGTATGCGTTCACCGACGCGCGGGGCGTGTACGTGCCAGCCAATGAGGTTGAAGAAAAAGAAGATGGCACGTTCTGGTATCAGGGCGAACAAGTGTCGCGCGAGTACGGGAAAATGGGTAAGTCGCTCAAGAACATGGTGACACCCGACGACATGTACGACGAGTACGGCGCCGACACGTTCCGCGTATATGAAATGTCGATGGGACCGCTCGAAGTGTCACGCGCATGGGAAACCCGTGCTGTCGTGGGTGCTCAGCGCTTCTTGCAGCGCGTGTGGCGTCTGATTGTTGACGAAGACTCCGGCGAACTCAAGGTGACGGATCAGCCAGCCGACGAGGAAACCTTGCGCGTTTTGCATTCCACGATTGCAGGTGTGCGCGACGACATGGACAACTTCCGTTTCAACACGGTGGTCGCCAAGCTGATCGTGCTCACCAACCACCTCACCAAGGTGGGAGTCTCGCCGCGTGAGGTCATTGAGCCACTTGTCGTCATGCTCGCTCCACTTGCCCCGCACATTGCGGAGGAACTGTGGAGCAAGTTGGGCCACGAACACACCATCACATATGCAACCTTCCCCGAGGTCGACGAGCGTTACCTGGTTGAAGAGACCGTCACGTGCGTGGTTCAGGTAAAGGGTAAGGTGCGCGACCGCTTGGAGGTCTCGCCGGACATCTCCGATGAGGAACTCGAAAAGTTGGCGCTTGCCTCTAAGGGCGCCCAGCGTAGCCTGGACGGCGCCGAGGTGCGCAAAGTGATCGTGCGTGCGCCCAAACTCGTGAACATCGTGCCCATGTAACCAAAGTGTGGCGAAAGTCACGCGTAATCTTGGTTACGATCTGCCTTATTTGCGACGTTTACGATCGGGTAAACGTTTACTGTGTAATGCATGAATGTTTCACCCGAAGAGATCCGATTGGCTTTGGGCGTCAGCCCCAGCATCGATCCACGTGGAGCGATTCAGCGTCGCGTCCAGTTCCTGGTCGATTACTGTTTGACGACCGGCACGAAAGGTTTCGTGCTGGGCATTTCAGGAGGGCAGGATTCAACCCTCGCCGGTCGACTGTGCCAACTGGCCGTTGAGGAACTGCGCAGGCGCGACTACGACGCGACGTTTGTTGCGGTGCGACTGCCATACCGGGTGCAACAGGACGAGCAAGACGCGCAAGACGCGCTCGAGTTCATCGAACCGGACCGTGTGGTGACGTTCAACATCGGTGAAGCCACCGACGAAGTCTCGAAAGAGTTCACAACAGCGATGGGGCACGAGACCTCGGACTTCAACAAAGGCAATGTGAAGGCCCGTATGCGCATGATCGCCCAGTACGCGATCGCCGGTGACATGGGGCTGTTGGTCGTGGGAACCGATCACGCAGCCGAGGCGGTCACCGGCTTCTACACCAAGTTCGGTGACGGGGGTGCTGACGTGGCACCTCTTGCGGGACTGACCAAACGCCAGGGCCGAGAAATGCTCCAAGAACTGGGTTGCCCTGAGCACTTGTACTTGAAGGTGCCCACAGCTGATCTCCTGGATGACCAGCCGGCGCAGACCGATGAAAGCGCGTTGGGACTGTCGTACGAAGAGATCGACGACTACCTCGAAGGAAAACCAGTCGCAGACGACACCGCGTTTTCCATCGAGGATCGCTACCGTCGCAGCCATCACAAACGTGTCATGCCGGTGACACCTGCCGACACGTGGTGGATCCGCTGCTAGAGGTGTGAACCGGTCACCAGACCCAGCCACACACTGAGCACGCACGCGAGAACTGTTCCCACTGCGTACAACACGCCGTGAACCGGGCGTTTGCGGAGCGTGAGCTCCAACCACCCCACCATGAGCGTTGAAAACGTGGTGAAGGCTCCACAGAAGCCGGTCACGCACACGTTGAACACCGCAAGTTCGACCGTGGCTCCTGTGAGGAACCCAGTGAGGAAGCTTCCCACCACGTTGATGATGAAAACAGCCGCTGGCCACGACGATTCCAACCACCGGCTCAAGGCGGTATCGCATGCCCACCGGCACACCGCTCCCACTCCGCCAGCCACGATGACCGCGATCAGCACGACGACCTCGGCGACGGACGCAACGCCGACCCAATCAACCACCCACTGACGGCCGCGCAGGCGCCAGTCACCAGGGACACCACAGTGAGCGTGAGCCCGCCAAGCCCAGCTTGTACGGTCATGAGGGCCAACGTGGACTGCGTGGTGAGGGCGCCGCACACACCGGCTCCCAGGAAAAGTTTCACGGGTGTTGCCCACGGTGCGTGGGCATGAAACAAGAGCCCGGACAGGGTTGCGAGTATCAGGGTTCCTACGGCGTTGACCGTGATGAGGCCGGCGGTTTCACCGAACTGAAAGATCGCGACGCGAGCCCACGTGCCCAGCGCACCACCGGTGAAGACCAGAAGGGGCGATAGCAAGCGCGACACTACGAGTCGAGCGAACTTTCGAACACGACACGTTCAAATGTCGAGCGCGCCTGCACAAAGTTATGAGCCACGTTTTCGCCGTCGTTCTGGGCGCGGCTGAATTCATGCCATCCACCTTCGCGCGTGTCACCGGGTTTGACGACCAGTTCAGCGCTGTTGTGCTCATCGGGTGCCATTTCTTGCTTCACCCAGTCGCGCAGTGCTGCGCCTGTGCGGAAAAGGTCCATAAAAGCGTAGTGAGCGTCGCGGTTAATGAATGACGCGTGCTCATTCTGGGTCAGGAACGTTTCCAGCGTTCGTAGCGATTCCGTGCTGAGTGAGGCGACCTGCGACACGCGCAACTCCTGCACAAGCCCGGTGTCTTGCGGGAACAGTGAACGGATGCGGGCAGCGCTTTCTGCGTCAGGGTTCTGTGGCTCGTGTTCAACCTGGCTCAACTGCACACGGTTGGACTGTTCATACGCCTGCGTCAGCTCATCACCCAACCGGTCAATCCGCGCCTGGGTTGCCGACCATTCATGGGCCAAGCCCACAACGCCCAACGCGGTAATCACGACCAGAATGAGCCCAATAATCCACGCTACTGAGTGCAACGGGGGAATCAGGAACAGGATAAGAGCAACGACCGCGACCGCAAGGATGAGAGTCGCCGCCCACGAATTCACTAAAAAGTCTCCAAAACGCCTCACGGCTGAAAGTCTAGCTAAAAGCGTGTACGTGTTTGTGGACTTCTATACTGATTTGAGGAAAGAGCCCCTGTCAGTCATTGAGCCTGACATGAACCCTACGGAACGGAAAAACTTTCATGAGCACAATATCGGTAATCGGGTGCGGGTACTTGGGTGCTGTTCACGCGGCAGCCATGGCGTCTGTCGGACACACGGTGATCGGTGTTGATGTAGACGAAAACAAAGTGCGCGCCTTGTCGAACTTCGACGCGCCATTCTTTGAACCGGGACTCCCAGAGCTTTTGAAAAAGGGCCAGGAGTCCGGAAACCTCACGTTTACCACTGACATTGAACAAGCCAAAGAAGCGACGGTCCACTTTGTGTGCGTGGGAACCCCGCAACGGAAAGGCGAGTTCGCCGCCGACATGACATACGTGGAAGCGGCCTTTGAGTCGGTGGCCACGATTCTGAGCCCCGGCGATGTGGTCGTAGGGAAATCAACCGTTCCCGTGGGAACAGCCGCGCGTATGGAACCTGCCGTGACCGAACACGGCGCCGTTTTGGCGTGGAATCCAGAGTTCTTGCGTGAAGGACACGCCGTTGACGACACGCTCACCCCCAACCGCATCATCTACGGTGTTCCGGAAGGCGAAGCCGGTGAGAAGGCTATCGCCGCTCTTGACGAGGTGTACGCGCACAACCTCGAGACTGACACTCCGCGTCTCATCATGGACTATGCGACCGCGGAGCTGGTGAAAACCGCGGCCAACTCGTTCCTGGCCACCAAAATTTCCTTCATCAACGCCATGGCCGAACTGTGTGAAGCCGCCGGTGCAGACGTCACGGTGCTCGCCGACGCGATCGGGATGGACGACCGGATCGGACGCAAGTTCCTCAACGCCGGACTGGGCTTTGGCGGTGGGTGCTTGCCTAAGGACATTCGCGCGTTCATGGCGCGCGCCGGTGAGTTGGGCGCCGACCAGGCTGTTGCGTTCTTGCGCGAGATCGACTCGATCAACATGCGTCGTCGCGTCCGCATGGTCGACTTGGCGCGTGAACAGGTCCACGGGTCGTTCATTGGTAAGAAGATCGCCGTACTGGGTGCTGCGTTCAAACCGTACAGCGACGATGTGCGTGACTCGCCTGCCTTGGCCGTGGCAGGTCTCATTTCGCTCCAGGGTGGTTCGGTCGTGGTGACCGACCCGCAAGCGATCGAGAACGCCCGGAAACTGTTTGGCCAGCTCACGTACGCGGAAACCGCTGAAGAAGCTTTGCAGGACGCCGATGTGGTGCTCCTGTTGACCGAATGGCGCGAGTACCGTGACCTCGACCCCGTTGAGGTGGGCAAGCTAGTGAAGAACCGCGCAATCGTCGACGGACGCAACGTGTTGGACCCCGTGCAGTGGCGTGAAGCCGGCTGGTCCTACCGTGCGCTGGGTCGCCCGTGACACGCGGGATCATTGTTGATTCCACCGCCCGTTTAACACCAGAGGACTTTGAAGAGTTTTCGGCTCACTGTGTCCTACGTACGGTGGACCTCACGGTTCGCGTGGGGGAAGAAGACCGGCGCGATTCGGCCTGGACTCCCACCGAGGTGTGTTCTGCGCTTCGACGCGGTCAGCGCGTGGCGACGTCGATGCCCGAACCCGACGCGTTCGCACACGCGCTCCATGAGCTTGAAGAGGCCGGTGTTGACGACGTTCTGATTCTCACGATGTCCGGTGAGATGTCGGGCACCTTCAAGTCCGCGCGTGCCGCTGCCGCGTCGAGTAACCTTCCCGCCGAGGTGGTCGACTCTCTCACTCTTTCGGCAGGTTTGGTGGGTGCCGCGCGCGTGGCGGCGCACACCTCGGGCATGGAACTCACAGCAGCCGCCCAGGAAGTCGCCCACTGGTGCCGGACCGGCACCCGGGTCGCGTTTATTCCTGAATCCTTGGACTGGTTGCAGGCTGGCGGGCGGATTGGTGCCGCGGCCGCGCTGATTGGCAAGACCTTGTCGATCGTGCCTGTTTTGGGGTTGTCCGATGGCCGTGTGGTGACGCGGGGCAAGGTGCGAACGCGCAGCAAGGCCGTGGCAAAGTTGGCGGACTTTGTGCGGGAGTCGTGTGACGTTCTGGGTGGCGAAGCACCTGTGGATATTGTGGTGGTTCACTCGGAACAGGATGTCGATGGCGCCAACGCGGCGGTGCGTGAGCTGGTGAATGCCGTCGCCGAGGTGGTTGCTGGCCTGGGTGCGGATGCGCAGGTGAACGTGGAAACCCGGGTGGTTTCGACGGTGGTAACCGGGCATGTGGGGCCGGGAACCGTGGGTGTTTTTGTGCAGTCGCGTCCCGGTGGATAGTTCACCCGTGTAGATGGCGCCTGGTGTGTGGACGGTTAGGCGGTTTCCACAGGCGCGTGAGTACTCGGCGCGGGAGGGTGCGTGGCGTTCGTAGGGTGAGGCCATGTCAGCTTCACCAGATGATCGTTTTGCCGGCCTCGTAGGTGCGTCGAGTCGCGGGTGGAAACCCGAAGACAACCTCGACGACTTGGTGCCGGGGAACAGGCCCGTGCCCACGCGAGTAGTCATTGTGGCAGTCGCGGCGGTGGTCGTTGTCGCGGTTGTTGGGCTCATTATCTTCACCGCGCTCAAGCAGTCGCCCGGCTCTGGTGAAGCCGCTGCAGGTGCTGGAGACGCTGCGGGAGGTACAGAGGGCGGGCCGCCGGTTGCCACGGGAGTGGGGTCACCGGAGACTTCGCCGACTGGTGATGTCACGGTTCACGTCGCTGGTGAAGTGAAGAAACCGGGAGTGCTGACACTGCCTGCAGGATCAAGGATCACCGACGCCGTCCAAGCCGCCGGAGGACTGACGAAAGACGCCGACCCATCGGCGCTGAATCTGGCCCAACCGCTTAACGACGGCGAACAGATCAAAGTGCCCAAGGTGGGTGAGCCCGAGGGGTCGGGGGAGGCGCCGGGCTCGACGAGCGGCGCGTCAGGTGAGACTTCAGGCGGGTCGACAGGTGGTGGCAAGATCAACGTGAATACCGCCTCGGAAAAAGAACTCCAGGAGCTACCCGGTGTGGGGCCTGCCACCTCGGAAGCCATTGTCAAACACCGCGAAGAGAACGGCAGGTTTGAAAGCGTCGAACAGTTGGAGGACGTGCCAGGAATCGGACCGGCGATCCTGGAACGCTTAACGCCACTCGTCACGGTGTGAGATGCGCGTCATTCTGAAGTTCCCGGCCACGGTCAGGCTCGCCGTGGCAGCCGTTGCCGCATGGACGTGCGCTGTTCTGGCGCCACCGCTGTGGGTGGCTGGGGTGTGTGCCGCAGGGGCATGCGTCGCGGCAGTCGTCACCATGAGGCTGACGGAACGGGAATCCAGCGCCTCGCCCCGCACCCCAGTGCGCGCGTTGGCGTTCATGATGCTTTTCGCGTGCGGGGCAAGCGGAATCACCGTGGCCAGCGTCCACGCCCGCAACCCGCCCGGGGACATTCGAGGCGAATTCACCGTCATCACCGACCCCACATGGCTCGAATCCGGAATACACGTCGCACAACTCGCAGGACGTACGGGGGTACTCACAGCCCTGAGTCGTCAAGAACTCCCCGCGGCGGGCACGCGCATCCACATCGACGCCAACGGCACCCGCGACGGACCCCAAACCAAAGCCTTCATCGACACGTGGCACATCACCGAAACCCCCAACGCAGCTTGGCGCGTGCGAGCTTCCCTCCGCACCCACCTGCGGGACACCTCGGGACACAACCATGCAGGAGCCAGGCTCCTTCCGGGCCTCGTGGTGGGGGACACCTCGGGACTGGATGCCGCCTCGGACGCGAACATGAAAGCCATGTCGCTCACCCACATCACGGCGGTCTCTGGGTCCAATATCTCGCTGGTGGCACTCACAGTGTTAAGCCTCATGCGCCTTGCCACCAACCAGCGACTGGTCTCGGTGGGGGTCGCCGTGGCGGTGACCGCAGGGTACGTGTTCGTGGTAGGGCCCGACCCGTCCGTGATTCGCGCCGCCGGCATGGGGCTCGTAGGTGCAATCGTGTTGGTGCGCGGAACCGGACACGCGGGCATCTCGGTCATCGCAAGCACCGTGGTCATCCTGCTGGTCATGCGCCCAGAACTGTCGGTATCGGCCGGATTCATCCTCTCGGTTGCAGCAACCACGGCGCTTATGGTGATGGGTGACCCCATGACACGGATCGGAACACGCATGGGGTTACCCAGATTCGTGGCACAAGCGCTCGCGATTCCCCTCACCGCGCAAATCGGCGTGTTCCCCGTGTCAGTCGCGTTAGGGAACCCGCCCAGCGCATGGGCCGTGCTGGCGAATGCGGCGTGCGCTCCCGTGATTGCGCCGGCGACGCTTGCCGGCATGCTCGTGCTGTGTACCCAAATGGTTCCGCCTGCCAGTGGGGTGATTGCGTGGTTCGGAGCAGTGTGTTCGTGGTGGATACCTGCAGTGGCACAGTTCGCGGTCACGCTCCCGGGCGCACACAGTGCGTGGATCACCGGAGCTACCGGAATCGGACTGGCCTCGTGCGTCAGTGCCTTGAGCGCTGTGGCCGTGATTCGGCGCTCGCGCGGGTGTGCCGGCCTTGCCGTGGTCGTGCTGGTCGTGGGCAGTTGCGTCCCGCTGATCGCGACCCCTCGCTACACGCACTGGGTCGCTGCCGTGTGCGATGTGGGGCAGGGCAGCGCTACCGTACTGAAAACCGGACAGTCGTCGGCCCTCGTCGTTGACACGGGCGCCTACGACGACAAAATCGACGCCTGCCTCCGCAGCCTGAACGTCACCCACGTAGACCTGGCGCTGTCCCACCTGGATAAAGACCACGTAGGCGCCATAGAAGGAGTTTCCCGAGGTCGCACCCTGCGAACTGTGTATGTGTCACCTCCCGACGCGGCAGGGCAGGAGCTAAAAGCCCTACATTTGCCGGTAACTCCCACCCCGGTTGAAAAAGGTCATGCGTACCAGCACGGGCAGATCACGTGGTCAGTTCTGTGGCCAGGACCCACACGCAAACCCGGCTCCAACGCCACCTCGCTGGTCATTCGAGCGGAGGTGCCAACCACCTCGGGGACGGTGTCCATACTTATCCCCGGTGACGTGGGCAAGGACGAACAGCGGGTGCTGGCCCGCGACATTGAACCCGCCGACATCCTTCTGGCACCCCACCACGGGTCACGCGATCTAGACGAAAGGTTCTTCCGAGCAGTTGAGCCACGTGTGGGGGCGGTGTCCGTGGGACCCAACACGTACGGGCACCCCACAGGGCATGCGCTTAGAGCTTTTGGCCCCATTCCCGTGTTGCGCACGGATCAGTGCGGAACACTGGTCCTTGACGAAGACGGCAACTTTGCCGGTCACGAGTGCAAGACGCAGCTATGACGCTCATGGACGTTGTCAAGCTCGCGGACTCGATAGGGTAGGAGCGTGGCGAAAAAGAATCTGGTGAGCTGGCTCAAGGCGAAACCCACACCGCTTGCCGTGGTGTCGGGGTCTGAAGCTGTTTTGGTGCGCAAAACGCTGGAACGCATCAGCGCCAAGGTGGATCCCGATGTCGAGCGAGTGCGCTTGGACGCGTCGCACTATGAGCCCGGGTCACTTCTGCAAGCGTGTATGGCCAGCCTGTTTTCTGCCCAAAAGTACGTTGTTGTGGACTCGCTCGAGTCGATGAGCGACGACTTTCTGGCCGACGCTCTGTCATATGCAGGCGACGCCAACCCCGACGCTGTGGTCGTGTTCATCCACGCTGGCGGGAACCGCGGGGCGAAACTCCTCAAAGCGCTCGCAGCTCAAGGTGCGCCCACATATGATGCGTCGCCACTGAAAACAGACGCACAGAAAAGCGACTTCGCCAATGGGGAGTTTAAGCGCGCCGGGCGGTCGATTGAGCCTGACGCGTTTGCGTCGCTCATGTCGGCGCTCTCTGCAGATGTCAGTGAACTGGCGGCAGGAATCGAACAGCTCCTCACGGACACCGAGGGCACGATTGACCGCGCAACCGTGGAGCGTTACTACGCGGGGCGAATCGAGGCGTCTGGTTTCAAGGTTGCCGATGCTGCGGTTGCCGGAAAACGTGCTGAAGCCCTGGGCCTGTTGCGACACGCGTTGGAAACCGGCACGGACCCGGTCCCCTTGGTGGCCACGGTTGCCATGAAACTGCGCCAGTTGGCCAAGGTCAGCGGAATGCGGGGGAGTGCAGGTCAACTGGCCGGAGAGCTCAAAATGGCACCGTGGCAGATCGACAAGGCCAGGCGCGAACTCCGTTACTGGAGCCCCGAAGCGCTAGGCGATGCGATCATGCTCACCGCATGGGCCGATCACGCGGTCAAAGGTGGGGGACGCGATCCCGAATACGCAGTCGAACGACTCATCCTGGGTGTAGCGGAATACGCAAACCAAAAGTAGTTTCCGGAAAGCACTTGCCAATGTGGAAAGTAGTAGATATTGTGAAACTACATTCCACAACAGCCTGATGGTTGGATCACACAAGGAGAACCCCGTGGCACATGTAAACCCGGAAAACGTTAATCCAGAACAAGCGCGTGAAGCCCTCAACGTTGCGGACAGTGCGCGCAAATCATTCGACTCCGCCAATAACCTGCCATTAGCGGGACTGCTCATTTCTACTGGAGCAACAGCAACCACAGTTCCACTCTTGGTGGCCGTGAGTGAAGAGTTCCCGGTCGTTGGTTTCGTCTTCGCAATGGCTCTCTTGATCCCAGGGTTCACGGTGTACACACGCGCCCGCTCGTGGTCCAAGACTGATTCGCCCATTTTCTTTTCGGTTTTAGGTGGCCAACTGCTGGGGTTCCTGGCGGGAATCATCGGTTGGGGTGCGGGCGCACCTCCGGTTGTCTTGTACATCGGAGCTGCAATTTCGCTCGTCGCCACAACAGTGGGAATGCTGATGCTGATGAATCGGGGTAAGTAATGACGACGCACGCACTTGAACAGTTATCGCCACTGCTGTCCAACCCCACCCGCCTAGCTTTGGTCGCAGGATTAGACGGCTGCGTGAAGTCGGACTTTCAAACGATCAAGCAACAGCTATCGGTCACCGACTCCACCCTGTCAAAACACATCACCGCGCTGGAAAAAGAGGGGCTGGTGGACGTGAAGAAGGGCTTTGTGGGAAAGAAAACAAAGACCACTCTGTCGCTGAGCAAAAAAGGCCGCGAGGTGTTTGCAGCTCACATGCAGGGTCTGAAAGAGATTGCCCGAATGTCTTTCGACGAAGAAGAGTAAGACAAGGGTAGAAGGACGCTATCCAAACACAAATGTGGCCCGGTGAAAACCGGGCCACATTTTTGTCTGTGCTGAGAAGAAAGCTCTTAGAGAGCGTTGACCTTCTGAGCCAGCTTCGACTTGCGGTTAGCAGCGTTCCGCTTGTGCAGGACACCCTTGGAAACTGCCTTGTCCAGCTTGCGGGTAGCAACAGCGAAAGCAACCTGTGCTTCTTCAGCGTTGCCGGCTTCGATCTGTTCGCGGACCTTGCGGATCGCGGACTTCACTTCCGAACGCACTGCTACGTTGCGCAAACGAGCCTTTTCGTTGGTGCGGTTGCGCTTGATCTGAGACTTAATGTTTGCCAATTCAACACTCTTCTGTCGAAACGTTCATGGTCGTGAGGGCTCTTGAACCGGCTTGAAAACTGCGGGGAAACACAGAGTTCACTAACGGCTCAAGCGTGTGAACACCCGACCTAGGCGAGACACACGCCCTGGTGAACACACAGCGTACAACTCTACACTATTTACTGCACGGCATCAACGACGCGCGAAAACATGCTCATGGGCATGATGGCACCTTCGCGTCGGACATCGCGCGCGTCAATACGAATGACGCGATCTAACCGTATTTCAGAGGGTCGCTTTTGCTTGTCCCAATCGCCGGTGCCCACGTTGATGTAGCGACTTCCGTGTTCGGATTCGCGGACTTCACCAACGCCGCCGGGTATGTTGTCTTTGCTGGTGAGCATGAGCCCCAGGAGCCATTTGTTGTCGCGTCCAATAATGAGCACGGGACGGTCCTTGCCCTTCTTGTGGTTCTCTTCGTATGGCACCCAGCCCCACACGATTTCCCCTGGGTCGGCGTCGCCGTCGAGATCGGGCGAGTAGAGGGGTTTGATGGGGCCCGTGTAGTCGCCTGGGTATCCGCCGTCGGGCTGTTTTGGGAAGCGTTGTTTGGGGCGGTCACGCTTTGCCTTGCGGCTGGCGGTGTAGTCGCCGCTCTTGCGTCCCGAGGTGGGCGCCGGCTTACGCTCGGGAGCCGGTGGCTGTTCCTGTTTGGGTGGATCGGACTTTTGGCCCAGCAGATCGCTGAGGAGATCGGAGTTCTTAGGGTCGCTCAGTTGCCGAGCTGCAAACCTAATACCTGTTCGAATGCTTGACTGCACGTGTCGCCGGGCGAATGACTTAAAGTCCATGGCTTCAAGCCTACTAGGCCACCGGTTTCTTCGCAGTTGATGGACATGAGACAATGAGTAATTGGTCCACTTTCGTCAGGTGGATGTTTTCGCTGTAAAGAAAAGGACGTTTTGCATGCCCAAGGTGAGCGATTCACGATCAATTACGGTTGCCTCGACCGCGCCGGAGCAGTTGCGCAACTTTTGCATCATCGCCCACATCGACCACGGCAAATCAACACTTGCTGACCGGATGCTACAGATCACGGGTGCTGTTGAACCGCGTGATATGCGCGCCCAGTACTTGGACCGCATGGACATTGAGCGGGAACGCGGTATCACGATTAAGAGCCAGGCCGTGCGTATGCAGTGGGAAGTCGACGGAACCCCGTATGCGCTCAACATGATCGACACTCCTGGCCACGTGGACTTCACATATGAAGTGTCGCGTTCACTGGCCGCATGTGAAGGCGCGCTCCTGTTGGTGGACTCTGCGCAGGGCATTGAAGCGCAAACACTGGCCAACCTGTACTTGGCAATTGAGAACGACCTCACCATTATCCCGGTACTCAACAAAATTGACTTGCCTGCCGCCAACCCCGACAAGTACGCGCAAGAACTCGCGAACCTCATCGGCTGCGAACCAGAGGACTGTCTGCGCGTCTCCGGTAAGACCGGCGAAGGTGTTGAAGCGGTCCTTGATCGGATTGTGCAGGACATACCCGAGCCTGTTGGCGAAAAGGACGCTCCTGCACGCGCCATGATTTTCGACTCGGTCTACGACACCTACCGAGGTGTCGTGACCTATGTGCGTGTGGTGGACGGAAAGCTCGAACCACGCGAAAAGATCGAAATGATCTCCACGCACGCAACCCACGAAGTCCTCGAGATTGGGGTGTCGAGTCCTGAACCCGTGGCCTCGAATGGGCTCGGTGTGGGTGAAGTGGGGTACATCATCACGGGTGTGAAGGATGTGCGTCAGTCCAAGGTGGGTGACACGGTGACGTCTGCGCGCAAACCTGCTGACGAGCCGCTCGCTGGTTACCGTGACCCTAAACCCATGGTGTTTTCCGGTCTGTTCCCCATTGACGGATCGGATTACCCCAACCTGCGTGAAGCACTCGACAAGCTTAAACTCAACGACGCCGCGTTGACCTACGAGCCGGAAACCTCGGCAGCTTTGGGCTTTGGTTTCCGTTGCGGATTCTTGGGCCTTCTTCACCTGGAAATCGTTCGCGAACGTCTAGAACGCGAATTCGACCTCGACCTCATCTCGACTGCCCCTTCGGTGGTGTACGGCGTGACCATGGAGGACGGTTCACAGCACACCGTGACCAACCCCAGCGAGTACCCGGAAGGGAAGATTAAAGAGGTCCTTGAGCCCATGGTGCGAGCCACGATCCTCACCCCCTCGGAGTTTGTGGGTGCGGTCATGGAGCTGTGCCAGACCAAGCGTGGGCAGATGCAGGGAATGGATTACCTGTCTGAGGACCGCGTAGAGATTCGCTACCGCATGCCACTCGCGGAAATCGTGTTCGACTTCTTTGACTCGTTGAAGTCCCGCACCAAGGGGTACGCGTCCCTCGACTATGACAACGACGGCGAACAGGCATCGGCACTGGTGAAGGTGGACATTCTGCTTCACGGTGACAAAGTGGACGCATTCTCGGCGATCGTCCACAAGGACAAGGCGTACAACTACGGTGTGCTCATGGCTTCCAAGCTTAAGGACTTGATCCCGCGCCAGCAGTTCGAAGTGCCCATCCAGGCGGCAGTCGGATCGCGCATTATTGCGCGTGAGACGATCCGTGCGATTCGTAAGGACGTTCTATCCAAGTGTTACGGCGGTGACATCAGCCGTAAACGTAAGCTTCTGGAGAAGCAAAAAGAGGGTAAGAAGCGCATGAAGATGGTGGGCTCGGTTGAGGTGCCACAGGAAGCGTTCATCGCGGCTTTGAGCTCTGACGACTCCAAAGCTGAAAAGAAGAACTAAGTGCCTGCACAACCCCAGGGCGACGTTCCACCGCTCGACGGTTCGTTGCCTGACTCGGCGCTCGACTCATCTGGAACGTTAGCGGCGTACGTTCACGTTCCGTATTGCCGAGTGCGGTGCGGATACTGCGACTTCAACACGTACACGGCAACCGAGCTTGGAGAAGGGGCCAACCGCGAGGACTACCCGGACCAGATTGCTTCCGAGATCGACCTGGCGACCCGAGTATTGGGTGAATCGCGCGCGTTGAACACGGTGTTCTTTGGCGGAGGTACCCCCACGTTGTTGCCCGCGTCCGTTCTAGGGAGCGTGCTGTCGCGCCTGAAATCGGTGTTCGGGGTGGTAACCGGCGCCGAGGTGACGACCGAGGCGAACCCCGATACCTTGAGTCCGGAGTATGTGGGTGAGTTGGCTCGTTCTGGGTTCACGCGTGTGTCGGTGGGTATGCAGTCGGCAGTAGGGCACGTGTTGCAGACCTTGGATCGGACGCATGACCCGGACCGCATTCCCGAGGTCGTCGCTTGGGTCAAGGACGCCGGCCTGCAAGTGAGTCTGGACCTCATTTATGGCACACCGGGGGAGTCGTTAGACGATTGGAAACGTAGCGTCGATGTCGCACTCGCGTGCGAGCCCGACCATATTTCGGCATACTCCCTGATAGTGGAGCAGGGAACCAAAATGGGTGCTCAGGTCAGGCGAGGCGAGCTACCGATGCCCGATGAGGACGACTTGGCTGATAAATACGAATGGGCCGATTCCGCGTTTACCTCAGCCGGGCTGAACTGGTACGAGGTCTCCAACTGGTCGCGAACCGTCGACACTCGTTGCGAACACAACATGAGTTATTGGACAGGCGACGACTGGTGGGGTTTTGGGCCAGGCGCCCACTCACACATCGGTGGCGTTCGCTTTTGGAACGCAAAACACCCCCGTGCATGGGCAGGCCGGCTGGCACACGGGCATTCCCCAGCAGTTGGCCGAGAAGTGTTAGACGCTCCTACCCGGGAAGTCGAAAGGATTCTGCTGTTAGCGCGTGTGCGCGACGGTCTGACGCTCGATTCCTTACCGAACGCTGCTCACAGCCTCATTGAACGGTTCGTGCGCATGGGGTACTTGCACGATGACAGCACCTATTTTTCGCCCACGCTTTCCGGTCGCCTCATGGTTGATTACATGGTGCGTGAACTCGTAGAGACGTTAGATACGTAAAGCGCCTGTACACCCTAAACGGTGTACAGGCGCTGAATCTGCAATACCTATTGCTTACTTGAAGATCGGGATGGCTACAGGAATCTTGTAGCCCTGGCCGTCCTTGGCTTTCAAAAGTGCCAGGAGTTCAAAGACCAGTGAGCCAATGAAGATCAGCGGTGTGAGGAACCCTCCAATTGCGATGAACGACAAAATTCCAGCGACGAAGTGCGCGAGCAACACCGTGATTTGGAAGTTGAGGGACTGCGCTGCGTGGTGACGCACAAACGGTGATTCGTCCTTCTTGATCACGTACAGGATTGCAGGTCCGACTACGCAGGTGAGGATTCCCAAGATGTGTACTAGGAGTCCCATGGTGCGGTCGTCATTGCTGGAGTTCCAGTAGGATTCGGATCCTGGTCCGTATGCGTTTTCGGGTAGCTCGGCATCCGCGGGCTGAGCCTGTGGGTATGGCTGACCCTGCTCGGTGTTCCCGTATGGCTGGCTCTGCCCAGTGTTTCCGTACTGCGGCGCACTCTGGTTCGCGCTCTCGTATGTGGGCTGTTCGTACTTTGGCTGTTGTTTTGGCTCGCCGTACGCGTCGCCATTAGCAGGAGCGTCTGCCGACTTGGGAGCTTCAGGAGCCTTTGGCGCCTCGGCGTTGGGGTTGTTGGAGGCAGGCGATGACCCGAAACCTCCTGTTGGGTTCGAACCGAAGCTCGGTGGGCCGTCAGATCCGTGGGGATTCGTCATTTTTCTCCTAGAGGATGAAAACGTTCTCTATTTCAGTATCTACTTTATGTGCACGAATGTGAAGAAAGCCGTAAGGGAATCCTGCTATATGTGTAATGAATCCCCTACTGCTCAAGGGTCAACGGTGACAAAGTCGATGAGTTCTTCAACTCGACCCGACAGTGAGTGATCCAGGTCGGCGATCGTGTTCACCCGCGACAAAATGTGTGCCCACGCGCGCCCAGTGTCGCCTGGTTCGGTGTGAGGCCACCCCAGCCTGCGGCACACACCTGTTTTCCAGTCCTCCCCGCGTGGCACTGCGGGCCACTCCCGAATACCCACACACTGTGGCTTCACGGCTTGCCAAATGTCGATGAATGAGTGCCCAATCACGTGAACGACCGGACCAAACCGTTCCTGCACGCGTTGAGCGATGCGGGTTTCCTTTGACCCAGACACGATGTGGTCGGCCAGAACGCCCACGCGATGCGAAGAGTCGGGTTGGAACTGTGCCAGTTTCTCTTCGAGGTCGTCCAGCCCGCCCAGTTCTTCGACGACCACGCCTTCGATACGCAGGTCGTCGCCCCAGATTTTTTCGACGAGTTGTGCGTCGTGTTTTCCTTCGACCCAGATCCGGGAGCCGCGTGCCACGCGGGCGCGGGCGCCGGGAACGGCTACGGACCCCGAGGCGGTTCGCTGCGGGCGGGTAGGTGCAGTGGCCGTGGGGCGGGTGAGTTCGACTGGTTTGCCGTCGATCCAGAATCCTGGGCCCAGGGGGAAGCTTTGCACGTGACCGTTGCGGTCTTCGAGCCGTACTGCGAATCCGCCGGGGGCTTTTTCGATTCCCAGAATTGCGCCAACGAACCCGGTGCTCACTTCTTCAACGACCAGGCCACGTTGAGCCGGGACTTTCCGAGAGGTAGGGCGCCGGTGGGATCGTGGCCCGCCGGATAACACGTCTGATCCGTAGTTCATCACCCCATTACCCTAGAGGGCGTTTGGTTCCGCTGTCACCCCGGCGTAGAATTGGCACTCGACGACCTAGAGTGCCAGTGGAGGGGGATTCGTGAACGACGATCGGCGAAGTCGTGTCTTGCGCGCAATCGTCGAAGATTACGTTGCGACCAAGGAACCCGTGGGCTCCAAAGCGCTGGTAGAACGCCACAGCTTGGGTGTTTCACCCGCTACGATTCGCAATGACATGGCCGCGTTAGAGGCGCAGGGTCTCATCGCTCAACCGCACACGTCTGCCGGCCGGATTCCCACCGACAAGGGCTACCGCAAGTTCGTGGACACGATCGATGAGATCAAGCCACTCTCGGTTGCTGAGCGCCGAGCGATCTCGCGGATTTTGTCTCACCCCGTCGACATTGAAGACATGCTGGAGCGCACCGTGCGTTTGCTGGCCGATCTCACTTCGCAGGTCGCCGTCATCCAGTATCCGGTGCGTTCGCGCGAAAAGTTCCGCCACCTTGAACTCGTGGACTTAGGTGCCAACCGTCTGCTGGTCGTGTTCATCACCGACTCCGGCCAGGTGGACCAGCGCATCGTGGAGATGCGCACGGGCATCGACGAGTTTGAACTTAGCACCTTGCGCACCCTGTTTAACAGCGTGTTGGACGGGCGGGCGCTCGACGATGTGGCACCAGCCCTGCGGGTTCTCGACGTCCCAGCAACGCTGGCTGCCCCAGCGGCAACCGTTGCCGAGGTGGTCGCAGAGTTGGCCTCGGGACGCAGGCAAGAGCGGTTGGTGATGGCGGGAACGGCCAACCTGGCACGCTCCTCGGGCGGGATCTACGAACACGTGGCCCCGCTCCTCGAGGCGTTCGAAGAACAGGTGGTTCTGCTCAAGCTCCTCGCCCACATGAGTGCCGATGGAGTCAGTGTGAGCATCGGGCACGAAAACCCGGAGTCCCTGGCGACCACCTCGGTCATAGCAAGCAACTACGGAACTGAGGATTCCCGCGCTTCCCTGGCCGTGCTGGGACCCACCCGCATGGACTATCCCACCACGATTGCGGCCGTGCGCGCGGTTTCGCGCTACATTACGGTCATTTTGGACAAGTAGATTTTTCAACCCACTACAAGATGAGGACACACGTGAGCGATCACTACGAAACCCTGGGTGTTGCCCGCGACGCGAGTGCTGAGGAAATTAAGAAGGCCTACCGCAAGCTCGCACGTAAGTACCACCCGGACGTCAACCCCGGCCACGACGATGAGTTCAAAGCGGTCTCGGTTGCCTATGAAGTCCTGTCTGACCCGCAGAAGCGACGCAACTACGACGCCGGTGGTGGCGAATACGGCCAGCCGGGAGCGTCAGGGTTCGGTGGCTTCTCGGACCTGTTCGACGCCTTCTTTGGCGGTGGGGCAGGTGCCCAGCCAGGGCCGGCGTCACGCAAACGCCCCGGGCGCGATGCGCTGGTGGGCGTGTCGATCGACTTGAAGACCGCCGTGTTCGGTGGAACGGAAGACGTTTCGGTAGTGACCGCCAAACTGTGCGACACGTGCCACGGCGACGGAACGCGCCCCGGGACTTCGCCACAGACCTGTTCGCTGTGTAACGGACAAGGTTCCGTGCAGCGGATGACCCGCACGCTCATGGGGCAGATGGTCACCAACCAGCCATGTAACAACTGTGGTGGTTACGGAACCATCATTGCTGACCCGTGCCAGTCGTGTAACGGTGACGGTCGCGTGCGTGCTGAAGAGACCTTGTCGGTCAAGATCCCTGCCGGTGTGAAGGACGGCACTCGCATTCTGCTGTCCGGTCGCGGTGAAGTAGGACCCGGTGGGGGTCCGGCTGGCGACCTGCACCTCGAAGTGGCCATCCGCGAACACCCCGTCTTTACCCGCGACGGCGACGACCTGCGTGCCACGGTCACGATTCCGATGACCGCAGCAGCCCTGGGAACCACCATTAGTCTTGAGACGTTTGACGGTGAACGCGAACTCGAAATCGCGCCGGGAACGCAGGTGGGAACCACCGAGACCCTGGCTGGTTTGGGAGTGGGGCGTCTGCGTCGCTCGTCCCGTGGCGACCTGCTGGTGACTATCAACGTCGAAGTGCCGTCCAAGCTCGATGCCAAACAGCGCGAACTCCTGGAACAGCTTGCCACCATGCGCGGTGAAACCAACCCGGACGTCAAACTGGGCAACCACCACCGCGGACCGTTCAGCCGTCTACGCGACCGGTTTAACCTGTGACACTTCCGGTTTTTCTCACGGAGACACCCTTGGCGGGTGCCAGCGGGACCATCACGGTGGGTCCCGAGGTCGCCGGCCACGCAGTGCGCGTGCGCCGCATGGGTGCGGGAGAAGAACTCGAACTCATCGACGGCACTGGGGTGCGCCTCCGGGGGACAATCCAGGAGGGCACCTCGGATTCCCTGACGCTTAGCGTCACGGACGAGACGGAGGAACCCCAGCAACGACCTCGGCTGGTTCTTGTGCAAGCCCTAGCCAAGAACGACCGGGACATTCAAGCGATCGAAGCCGCCACCGAAGTAGGCGTGGACGCGGTGATCCCGTGGGCCGCGCAACGGAGCATTGCAGACTGGCCGGCCAAAAAGGCTCACAAAATGGCGGCCAAGTGGGCCAACGTCCTCACCGCCGCCACGCTGCAGGCCCGGCGGGCCCGCGTGCCCGAACTGGGTGAGCTCATGCGTGGAACCGCTGTTACCCAACTGGTGACCCCCACATCACGCGTGATCGTCCTGGACGAAACCGAATCCAGCGGGCTGACGGAAGCGGTGAACGACCTCGGGGAGGGGAGCACTACCCAGGGGGACATCGATGAGATCGTGGTGATCGTGGGGCCCGAAGGCGGTATCACGCCTGCCGAGGTTGACGCGCTCGTGTCGGCGGGCGCCCGGACGGCTGTTTTGGGGCCTACCATTTTGCGGGCTTCTACGGCGGGTCCTGTCGCGCTGGCGATTGTGCAGACGTTGTTGGGGCGTTGGAAGTAGCCCGGGCTAGACTGGTGATAGCTCAACGAAAGGACACACTCTGGAAACCGCACCCACTGTGCAACTGACCATTCCCGATTCGATTGACCCCGTTGCACTTCTTGGCCCGGCCGATTCCAATCTCAAAACGCTCGAACGTCTAGAGCCTTCAGTCGACATTCTGGCGCGTGACCGGGGGCTGAGAATTCGCGGGCCGCAGGAAAACGTCGATGCGGTTGTCAAAACCGTGGGGCAGCTCAAGCGGTTGGTGGCTGCAGGGCAGCAGGTGACGTCCGGCACGGTTGAGCAAGTCCACTGCATGGAACACGCAGAACCCGCGCAAGTACTTACGGACAACGTGGTGTCACACCGCGGGCGCACGGTCCGACCAAAGACGTTTGGCCAGCACGAATACGTCAACGCGATCCGTAAGCACACCATCACGTTTGGAATTGGTCCCGCGGGTACCGGAAAGACGTATTTAGCCATGGCCATGGCGGTGAATGCGCTGAGCCGAGGTGACGTCAAGCGCATCATTTTGACGCGCCCGGCCGTGGAAGCAGGGGAGAAGCTAGGGTTCTTGCCGGGGACGCTGGACGAAAAGATCGACCCGTATGTGCGCCCGTTGTACGACGCGCTTCACGACATGGTCGAACCCGAACGCATCAAAGGGTTATTAGAGTCGGGGATTATCGAAGTGGCACCGCTTGCGTACATGCGTGGGCGCACCCTTAACGACGCGTTCATTATTCTGGACGAAGCCCAGAACACCACACCTGAACAGATGAAGATGTTCCTCACACGTTTGGGCTTCCAATCACGCATGGTGGTGACCGGTGACATCAGCCAGATCGATTTGCCGGGATCGACCCCCAGCGGTCTGCGCATTGTGGCCAACATCCTCAAGGACGTCGACGACATCTGTTTCTTCAACCTCACGAGTAAAGACGTTGTCAGGCACCCGCTGGTAAGCAAGATCGTTGACGCGTATGACTCGCAGTCCGGTGGTGGGGCATGAGTATCGAACTGGGGAATGAAACCGAACACCAGGTTGACCTGGAACGGGTTCACGAGTGCGCCCGGTTCGCTCTGGACACGTTGAACGTTCACCCGGCCGTGGAGCTGTCCATCCGGTTTATCAGCGACGACGTCATGAGCGAACTCCACGACACGTGGATGGGGCTTCCCGGAACAACAGATGTCATGTCCTTTCCCATGGACGAACTCAAACCCGGACACGACGAACCGGGGGTGCTGGGTGACATTGTGATCAGCCCTTCTGTTGCAACAGAACAAGCCACCGAATCGGGTCATTCCATGAGCGATGAAATTTACCTGCTCACGGTGCACGGAATCTTGCACCTGCTGGGGTACGACCACCATGAACCAGATGAGAAAGAAGAGATGTTCGCTCTTCAACGCAAGCTTCTGCTCATGTGGTTCGCCCAGATAGAACCCGGTCGCACACACGTTCCCGAACCCACAGAAGAGTAAACCGTGGACGTCTTTATCTATTTCGCGGTAGCGGTGGTGTGCGTTCTGCTCGCATCGGTTCTTGCCGCTGCAGACTCTGCTTTCAGCGTGGTATCGCACCACGAAATCCACGACGCCGCTGAAGACGGTGCGCGCGGTGGCGAACGCGCATTGAAGATCGTGCGTGAACTGCCCACACACATCAACGTAATCACGTTTGTGCGCCAACTCTTCGAAGCCAACGCAGTGGTGTTCATCGTGTGGGGGTATGTCGAAGTCTTAGGCGCCAACTGGAAAAGCCTATTGGCAGCCGCAGTGACCGGAAGTGTTGCCATCTTCGTCATCGCAGGGGTATCTCCACGCACCATTGGTCGACGCCGGTCACTGCCCGTGGCCCTGGCGCTCGCAGGCCCAGTCGCCGGTCTGCGCACCATGCTTGGCCCGCTTGCCCGCGTCCTGGTGTGGCTGGGCAACATGCTCACCCCGGACAGGGTGTACCGCGACGGTCCCTTTGTGACACAAGAACAGCTCCGCGACCTGGTCGAACGGGCCAGCGCTGGAAACATCATCGAAGATGACGAACGCGACATGATCGAACGCATCTTCACCTTGAGCGACACACGCACGTACAAGGTCATGGTGCCGCGCACGGACGTGGTCACCATCGACACGACCGACACTTTGGGTGATTCGTTGTCCTTGTTCTTCCGCTCTGGGTTTAGTCGCATTCCGGTGGTGAACGGCGACATCGACGAAATGATTGGGGTCCTGTACCTCAAAGACGTGTCGCGCAAGCTGTACCAGGCGCCCGAAGAAGCGAACACTCATGCGGGGGAGCTCGCCCGTACTGTTCCATACGTCCCTGAAACCAAACCTGTCGCCGACCTGTTGCGCGAAATGCAACACGAAGCTACGCACGTCGCCGTTGTCATCGACGAATACGGTGGAACCGCGGGCATCATCACGATCGAAGACATCGTGGAAGAAATCGTGGGCGAGATCGCCGACGAATACGACTCCGAAGACGACGAGATCGTCGAAATCGAGCCGGGCGTGTACCGTGTGGATACACGCATGCTCATTGACGACCTCGCCGAATTCTTCGACGTCCGAATTGACGAAGACGACGTGAGCTCGGTAGGTGGGCTCTTGACCACCTTGATTGGCAAAGTGCCCATTGAAGGGTCGCGCGCAGAATGTGCGGGCTTAAGTATCGAAGCCGAACCTGGGCAGGGTCGACGCCACCGCGTCCACCATGTGATTGTGAAAAGAATTGAGGAGCCAGATGAGCCTGTTTCGTGAAGTTCCCAGTGGGTTTCGTGCTGGGTTCGCATGCTTTGTGGGCCGTCCCAATACGGGAAAGTCCACGCTGACGAATGCGCTTGTGGGAACCAAAGTGGCCATTACGTCCAACAAGCCACAGACCACCCGCCACACGATTCGCGGGGTTGTCCACCGGGATGACCACCAGCTGATCGTCGTGGACACGCCTGGGCTCCACCGACCTCGGACGCTTTTGGGGTCCCGCCTCAACGACTTGGTGGCGTCTACCCTCGCTGAAGTTGATGTGATTGGTTTTTGCCTGCCGGCCAACGAAAAAATTGGGCCGGGGGACCGGTACATCGCCGAGCAGCTGGAGATGATCGCGCGCAAGACCCCCGTGGTTGCGATCGTGACGAAAACCGACACCGTACCCAGAGGGCAGGTTGTTGAGGCGCTCACCGCTGTGAATGAGTTGGGGGACTTCGCCGAGGTCGTTCCAGTGTCCGCGGTCGACGGCTTCCAAGTGGATACGGTGGATCAGGTTTTGGCACAGTACTTGCCGGAAAGTCCGCCTCTGTACCCCGACGGTGACATCACGGACGAACCGGAGTCTGTGTTGATTGCTGAGCTCGTGCGTGAGGCTGCGTTAGAGGGAATCCGCGAAGAATTGCCCCACTCTTTGGCCGTTCAAGTTGAGGAGATGATTCAACGAGAAGACCGGCCAGAGGACAAGCCTCTTGTGGATGTACACGTCAACCTGTACGTGGAACGTGACAGTCAGAAGGCCATCATTATTGGGCGGAAAGGTGCTCGGCTCAAACAGATCGGTTCACAGGCCCGGCAGGGAATTGAAGCGCTCTTGGGAACTCCCGTGTTCTTAAGCCTCCACGTCAAGGTCGCTAAAGACTGGCAACGCGATCCCAAGGCGCTGGGGCGCTTAGGCTTTGACTTTTCGTAGGCACGGATAGACTTAGCCATTGTGACTTCAGTACACCTCGTAGATCGTTCTCCAAGTATCAGCCCCGACGAACTGATCGCCCAGTTGGTTCCACCACCACACTTTCAGGACGTGTCGTTTGAGTCCTATAAACCGGACCCCACGCAACCGTCACAGGGCAAAGCGCGTGATGCGCTTCGGGAGTTTACGGACAAGAGCACTAAGAAGAGCTTCTTCAAGAAAATGCTGGGGAAGTCGGAAAGCTCGGCCCGTGGTCTGTACCTGGACGGTGGCTACGGTGTTGGTAAGACGCACCTTCTGGCTTCAGCGTGGCACCGGTCAGAAAAACCGGCGGCGTTTGGAACCTTTGTCGAGTACACCAACCTCATTGGAGCGTTAGGGTTCAAACAGGCGGCGGCCGATCTGTCGCAATCCAAACTTGTGTGTGTCGACGAGTTTGAACTCGATGACCCGGGCGACACGGTCATGATGAGTCGCCTCATGCGGGAACTGACCGACGCGGGTGTGAAGATTGTTGCCACATCCAACACGTTGCCGGGAGCTCTGGGGCAAGGGCGCTTCGCCGCACAAGATTTCTTGCGTGAAATCCAAGCCCTGGCCGATCAGTTTGAGGTGCTGAGCATCGACGGGGACGACTATCGTCACCGCGGGATTCCAAACCCGCCTGAACCCCTGTCGAACGACGAACTGCAAGCCGTAGCCGAGCGCTTCGAAGGCACGATCGCCTGTGACGAGTTCGATCAGCTTATGGAGCACCTGCCACGCGTTCACCCGTCGCGGTACCGCCTGCTCCTAGACGACATTGATGCCGTTGCGTGGCAAGACGTACACACGATTGAAAACGAATCTGTTGCGTTGCGCTTTGTTGCTCTTGTCGACCGCATGTACGACCGCGGTGTGGCGATCCACAATTCGGGAGTGCGCCTCGACAAAATTTTTACCGAAGACATGCTGGGTGGGGGATACCGCAAGAAGTACATGCGGTGTTTGTCGCGTTTGACTGCTCTGGCTACAGGTGAGGAACGATGAAGCTCAACGACGGACCCATTGTCGAACCAGCCCACAGTGTTGAACCAGCGCTTTCGCCCAAGCTCGCCGACGAAGTCGACCAGGCCTCGCCGGCTGAACTCGTCCAAATGTTGCGGTGGAAACGCGGCGCGTCTTTCGACTCTGTTGACCCCACGGCTAAGCCCGGATTCAGCGGAAACAAAGACCAAGGGAAAACGGCCCGAGGTGCCGACAGCGAGGTCTTGAACGATCTGCAGGAACGGTTGTACGCGAATGCGAAAACCGGGAATGAGCGCAGTTTGCTCATCGTCATTCAAGGACGCGACACTGCCGGCAAAGGCGGAATTGTCAACCACGTTGCTGGAGTCTTGAGCCCGCACGGTGTATCGATCGCGTCCTTTGGTGTGCCAACCGAAGAAGAAAAGCAACATCACTTCTTGTGGAGGATCAAGAAGAAGCTCCCGGCACACGGCCAAATTGGAGTTTTTGATCGCTCCCACTATGAAGACGTTCTGGCAGTGCGCATGCATAATCTGGCTCCTGAGTCCGTGTGGCGTGGTCGCTACGAAGAGATCCGCCAGTTTGAACAGGACTTAGTGAAATCGGGAACAGCCGTGGTCAAAATCATGCTGACGGTATCCCAAGAAGAGCAGTACGAGCGTCTCTCGAAACGCTTGAGTCGCGAAGACAAACTGTGGAAGTACTCTCCTGGCGACGTCGATGACAGGTTGCGCTGGTATGACTACTCGCAAGCGTTCTCCGATGTCATGGACGAAACGGACTCGAACGACACACCGTGGTACGTGGTGCCCGCCGACCGCAAGTGGTACGCACGCTGGGCAGTGACGCGGATAATGATTCACCACTTGCTGGGCATGAACGTGGCGTGGCCACCGCCGGAATTTGATGTGGAGACCGAACGTGCGCGCCTAGAGGAAGCGCGCGAAATCAATCCCGCTGAACCACAGGACGCATAGCACTGCAAACGTCACGCACAGAAACGTGACTAAGCCGATTGTGGCTCCAACTGACCAGTGAGAGCGTCTGATGAAAAGCGTCCACGCGTGCAACTTTTTTCGCGCCCACATGAGCAAGCGGTGAGCCCAGTGAAACTCCGATGCAACCACGGCGACCCCGAACAGCACAATTAACCACCCAGGGCCGGGGAGTGGCACTAGAACGAGCCCTACAACAATCACGATTGCGCCAATGAATCCCACAGTCCACTTGTAGATCGCTTCCGTGGTGGGGTGGGCTGCAATTGATCGTCTCCAACGCAAGTAGCTCAAATGGCTCGCGCGGATCCAGCGAGGGCGGTGAGCACGCGGACGAGACTCGTACGGTGATTCGTGTTTCTCGTCGCGTGTGCCGGGCATGGAGTTAAGCGTACCGGTGCTGTCCGAGTGACCGATGTGAGGGGCCGAGGATCGAAGCGTGACACGCGTCATAGTCATTCGATTTGGCATATGCGAAAAGACGTTATAGAGTTTCTATTCGTTGCCAGGGAAACCTGACACGCGGATGTGGCTCAGTTGGTAGAGCATCACCTTGCCAAGGTGAGGGTCGCGGGTTCGAGTCCCGTCATCCGCTCTGGCGCCGGTCAGTTTGATCTGGACTCGGCGATCGCCTCCGCGGTGGCGTGGCCGAGAGGCGAGGCAGCGGCCTGCAAAGCCGTATACACGGGTTCGAATCCCGTCGCCACCTCGACCGGCGCGATTGGCGCAGCGGTAGCGCGCTTCCTTCACACGGAAGAGGTCACTGGTTCGATCCCAGTATCGCGCACGCGTGTTCAGCACATGTGCACAACAACTAAATACGCATGTTTACATGCGCGATTGGCGCAGCGGTAGCGCGCTTCCCTGACACGGAAGAGGTCACTGGTTCGATCCCAGTATCGCGCACACACCACCCCGGCTCAGGCCGGGGTTTTTCGTTCCCAGCTCTTGAAATTGCCGTTTGAAACAGAATCGCAACAGGTTAGCAACATCTAAGGCCACCATTGTTTGTGTGAAGTCATTAGGCTAAGTATGTATTTTCAACAAAGGAGATCAGATGTCTAACCCATACGGTGGCTCTAGCTACCCAGGTGGAGGGAACAACACCCCACCGTCAGCTCCTGGATCACAGCCCCCCTCACCCAGTTCACCTCAAGCTCCTCAGTACGGGGGAGGCAACTACGGAAGCGGAAACTACGGCAGTGGCAGCCCTGCCGGGCAATCACCTCCAAGCGCTCCAGGATCGCCGAGTGCACCAAGTGCCCCAAGCAGCCCGGGAGGTCCTTCGTACCCTGGCGGTTCAAGTACCCCCGGTGGCCCTGGTAGCCCAGGTGGCCCCTCGTACCCTGGTGGTCCACTCGGTGGATCTGGTAACACCAGCGAAAAGAACGGCGTGGGCCTGTGGGCGATGATCCTGGGTCTGGCCGGAATTGTGTTTGGTCTCCTCACCGGTCTTCCCGGTGCCATCATGGGTATGGTCGGGCTGAAGAACGTCAAGAATGGCGAAGCTGACAACAAGGGGCAGGCACTCACCGGTTTGATCGCCGGTATCCTCACCTCGCTTGGAAGCCTGATCAGTGGCGTTATCATCATCATTCTGCTCGTCACAGGAGCTATCAGCGCCGGCTCGGGTAAAACCGAACCCACATCGCCAGAGCGCCCCGGATCTCAAGGCCAAGAACCCGGCGGCCAAGAACCTGGTGGTTCTGGTGGCCAGGAACCTGGTGGCTCCGGCGGTGAGGAACCTGGCGGTGGCAGTGGTAGCAACTCCGGTGGAAAGGCTCCTGAAATCGACAACGGGATCAACCTGGCGGTTCGCTCCAAACAGGTTACGGCTGGTTCGTATGCTGTCCCGTCTGAAGCTCAGAACAGCGAATACATGTTCATCGAGGTCAGCCTCAAGAACAATTCCTCATCTGACTACTCGCCGAAGTACCCAGTCGTGTCAGCGAGCGTCGATGGTAAAGATCTTGACAAGGTCACCGACATCGACAACCAGAAGAAAGGGGCAGGGGACTGGCCGAGTTCCATCGCGCCTGGGGAAGAAGCGATCTATCAGACTGGTTTCCTCGTCTCAGGTGCTGAAGCCAAGAAAGCAAAAGTCACAGTGTATATGGGTAGCAAGAAGTTCGACTTCAGAAACGGCTGATTCCCCGTTTCGCATATGGCCCAGGTAAATACCTGGGCCTTTTGCGTATCATCGGAAGGGATAGAATCGGTGCTGTGCTCAGTGCACAACGCAATCAATTGGACAGGAGACAAACGTGGCAGACATCGTGACCCTCGACGGTGAAAAAATCGACTTCGAGGACGGCATGACAGCCACGGAGTTCTTCGCCGGTCGCAAAGACGTTATTGCTATCCGGCTGAACGGGGCTCCTGCCGACTTGGACCGAGAACTTCAGCCGGGTGACACGGTTGAACCGATCCTCATTAGCGAACCAGATGGGCTCGACATTCTGCGCCACTCGTGCGCGCACGTTGTCGCTCAGGCGGTTCAGGAACTGTACCCAGGCACCAAACTCGGTATCGGCCCGTACATCACCGACGGTTTCTACTATGACTTCCAGGTGGAAGAACCGTTTACGCCTGAAGACCTAAAAGCGATCGAGAAAAAGGCCCAGCGGATTGTGAAGGAAGGGCAGACCTTCCACCGCGTGGTCGTTGACGAAGAAGACGCCATCCGCCGCGAAGCCAGCGAGCCATTTAAGCTCGAACTCATCCAAGACAAAGGTAAAGGCGCTGAAGGAGCCAGCGTCGAAGTTGGCGGATCAGAATTGACGGTGTACGAAAACCGTAACCGCAAGGGCGAAGTCGTGTGGCAAGACTTGTGCCGCGGACCTCACCTTCCCAGCACCAAACTCATTGGCAATGGTTTCGCCGTCACCCGCGCCTCGGCCGCATACTGGCGAGGCGACCAAGACAACGCCAGCCTGCAGCGCGTGTACGGAACCGCGTGGGCAAGCAAAGACGACCTCAAGGCGTATCAAGAACGCATCGCAGAGGCCGAACGTCGCGACCACCGTCGTCTAGGAGCCGAACTCGACCTATTCAGCTTCCCCGACGAACTGGGATCGGGCCTTCCCGTTCTCCACCCCAAAGGTGGAGTTATCAAACGTGAAATGGAAAACTACGTGCGCGCCCGCCACATTGAAGAGGGCTTTGAGTACGTGGGCACCCCACACATCTCGAAAGAGGCCCTGTACTACACCTCGGGACACTTGCCGTACTACGGCGAAAACATGTTCCCTGCCATGCAGGTGGACGAGCAGCGCGACGAAAACGGCGAAATCGTCAAACAGGGCCAGCCGTATCGCTTGAAAGCGATGAACTGCCCCATGCACAACCTCATTTACCGCTCCCGAGGTCGTTCCTACCGGGATCTGCCATTGCGGCTTTTTGAGTTTGGGACGGTGTACCGGAACGAAGCATCGGGTGTGGTCCACGGTTTGACTCGCGTGCGTGCGCTCACCCAGGACGACTCGCACTCGTACGTTGCAGTTGAGGACGCGGCCAGTGAGATTAAACACCTGCTCAACTTCATGCTGTCGCTTCTGCGCGACTTTGGACTAGACGACTTCTACCTTGAGCTGTCCACGCGGGATGCGGAAGGCAAGAAAGCTAACAAGTTCATTGGTTCCGACGAGCAGTGGGAGGAAGCCACTCGGACGCTTGAAGAAGTGGCCCGCGCAACTGGTCTGGAACTGGTTCCGGACCCGGGTGGTGCGGCATTCTACGGACCCAAGATCTCGGTGCAGGCGCGCGACGCTATTGGACGCACGTGGCAGATGTCCACAGTTCAGCTGGACTTCAACCAGCCGGAACGTTTTGACCTCGAATACCAGGCCGCCGACGGCAGCCGTAAGCGCCCAGTGATGATTCACTCGGCCAAGTTCGGTTCGATCGAACGGTTCTTGGGCGTTTTGACTGAGCACTACGCGGGCGCTTTCCCGGTGTGGCTCTCGCCCGTGCAGGCCGTTTTGGTGCCGGTCGCCGACGAATTCGTTCCGTATGTCGAAGAGATCGCACAGAAGCTCAAGGCACACGGCATTCGCGTTGAGATCGACGACTCCACGGACCGTTTCCCCAAGAAGATCCGCAACGCCTCGAAGTCGAAGGTGCCGTACACGCTGATCGCCGGGGGAGAGGACCGCGATGCTGAGGCCGTGTCGTTTAGGTTCCGCGACGGTTCGCAAGAAAACGGTGTTCCGGTGGAACAGGCCGTGGAACGTATCGTGGAAGCGATCAGAACTAAAGCGCAGGTGTAATCCATGATTCCTGAACCGGAGGCAGCTGCCGGGTTTCCCGGCGAACCGGACGGTCTGCAGCGGCTGTGGACTCCTCACCGCATGGTGTATGTGGGTGGCGAGAACAAACCCAAGGACGGTAGCGAGAATGAGTGCCCGTTCTGTGTGGCACCCACCAAGTCCGACGAAGACGGCCTGATCATTGCCCGCGGTAAAACCGTGTTCGCAGTGCTCAACTTGTACCCGTACAACCCGGGTCACTTGCTCATCTGCCCGTACCGTCACGTGCCGGACTACACGGACCTGACCCAGGAAGAGACGCTAGAGTTCGCACAGTTTTCGCAAGAGGCCATGCGGATGATCCGCAGGGTCTCTAAGCCTCACGGTTTCAACTTGGGTATGAATCAGGGTGCGGTCGCGGGTGCTGGTATTGCCGCGCACCTGCACCAGCACGTGGTTCCCAGGTGGGGTGGGGACGCGAATTTCTTCCCCATCATTGCGCAAACCAAAGCGTTGCCACTCGTTCACGGCCAGGTTCGTGAAATGTATTCTGAAGCCTGGAATACGCCCGATGCGTAAAGGCTCGCGCACACATTACTGCCCTCAACCGTAGTCCCGTTAGGTCCCAACGTGCTCAACGCAATTGCTCGCGCGGCGTTTACTAAATTGTTCACGCCGCTCGCAAAACTCCTCATCAAGCTCGGGCTCGGCCCTGATGCTGTCACCGTGGTGGGGACTCTAGGCGTATGCCTTGGTGCGCTGGTGCTCTACCCTATGGGGCAGTTGTTTTGGGGAACTGTCGTCATTACGTTCTTCGTCTTTGGTGACATGCTCGACGGGATCATGGCGCGCCTGCTGGAGCGTAACTCCACGTGGGGAGCGTTCCTGGATTCGACGATGGACCGTTTGGCAGACTCCGCCGTGTTCGTGGGTCTGGCGCTGTGGTACTTTCTAGGGGCCAACGATCCTCTGACAGCCTTGCTGGCTCTCGCTTGTTTGGTGACGGGATCGATCGTGTCATACGTCCGTGCCCGAGGTGAGGGTCTGGGTGTGCAGGCGTCCGGAGGGATCGCTGAACGCGCCGACAGGCTCCTGGTGACGCTGGTCGTGACGGGTTTGGTGGGGCTAGGACTTCCCGATAGTGTGCTAACTATAGCTCTCGCGATACTCGTCGTGTTGTGTTGTATTACCATCGCACAGCGTATGAGTAATGTGTATGTGCAACTTCGTTCCAAGGAGACCGATTGAAAGTCCGCTGTGCAGCACGTGTGGTGCTCATGAACACGCAGGGCGCGGTGTTCATGTTGAAAGCAAAAGACCTCGGTGACTCCAGCAAAACGTGGTGGATGACGTGCGGGGGTGGCGAAGAGATGGGGGAACTCCCCGCACAGACCGCAGCGCGTGAACTCGCTGAGGAAACCGGCATCGAATGTGAACCCACCGAACTCGTGGGTCCGCTCGCTCACCGCCGTGCAGTGATGGAGTTTACGAGCCACACACTCCACCAGGACGAAGTGTTCTTTGGTCTCGTGGATGACTCGGACGTGGACTTGGAAGAAGCACTGTGGACCGATGTAGAGAAAGCCTCGATCGTGGGTGCCAAGTGGTGGACCCGCGAAGAGCTGGAAACCACCTCGGAGACCTTTTATCCTCGCCAGCTGGTTGACCTGATGGACTTGGTGAGCTCCGGGCAGGTGCCCGAATCCCCGCTCGTGCTCGACTAAAAGACGCAACCAGAAGAGGCGCGTACAATAGCGCTCAGATTTTACGAAAGGAACTGTTCATGGCAGGTCACTCCAAATGGGCGACGACAAAACACAAAAAAGCAGCGATCGATGCGAAGCGAGGCAAACTCTTTGCCAAGCTCATTAAGAACATCGAAGTTGCAGCGCGCAACGGAGGGGCTGACGTAGCGGGTAACCCTACGCTGTATGACGCGATTCAGAAGGCAAAGAAGTCCTCTGTTCCGAACGACAACATCGAACGCGCGGTCAAGCGTGGAGCAGGCATTGACGGTGGCGGTGTTGACTACCAGACCATCATGTACGAAGGCTACGCACCTGGGGGAGTCGCGCTCCTCATCGAGTGTCTGACCGACAACCGTAACCGTGCGGCCTCGGAAGTTCGTGTGGCTGTGACGCGCAACAACGGAAGCATGGCAGACCCCGGTTCGGTCTCCTACAACTTCAACCGTAAGGGCGTTGTGGCTGTGCCGGTCGAAGGCACAAGCGAAGACGCCATCCTGGAAGCCACGTTGGACGCGGGAGCCGAAGAAGTGAAGGACCAGGGTGACACTCTGGAAGTCATTTCGGAAGCCACCGACCTGGTTGCTGTGCGTACCGCACTGCAGGAAGCCGACATCGACTACGACAGTGCTGAAGCCCGGTTCGTGCCTAACCTCGAAGTGCAGTTGGACGCGGAAACCGCCAAGAAAGTGTTCACACTTATCGACGCTCTCGAAGACCTCGACGACGTGCAGAACGTGTACTCGAACGCCGACGTCACCGACGAAGTGATGGCCCAGCTGGAGGCCGAAGAGGACTAATGCGCATTCTGGGAGTCGACCCGGGGTTGACTCGCCTGGGCTTGGGTGTGATCGACGCGGGCCGTGCCAGGCAAGCGCGTATGGTGGCGGTCGACGTCATTCGCACCCCTTCACACGACTCTTCGGATGTGCGTTTGGGGCGCATCGCGGATGCGTTTGACACGTGGCTGGACGACTACCGGCCAGATGTTGTGAGTATTGAGCGGATTTTCGCGCGCAACGACGTGTCTACGATTATGGGTACCGCACAAGCGTCTGGGCTCACGATGGGACTGGCCGCGCGCCGAGGGATTCCCGTGGCGATGCATACCCCGTCCGAGGTGAAAGCGGCTGTCACGGGTAACGGGCGGGCCGACAAGAAGCAGGTCACCCACATGGTGACGCGCATTCTTAAACTCGACAGCCCACCAAAACCGGCTGACGCCGCCGACGCGCTCGCGTTGGCAATCTGCCACTTGTGGCGAGGCGCCTCGGCTGGGCTTTCCACTCCGGGGGCCACGAAGGACGTGGTGGACCGGCAACGCGCTGGTCGGCAGGGTGACAATCTCACACCGGCGCAACGTGCGTGGGCGCAAGCGATCAGGGACGCGCGCTAGAGCGGTCCCACATCCCAGTGAATATATGCGCTAACGTAGAATTAATCGCACATATGTTCCCAAAGGATGTCCATTGATTCGGTACCTCGAAGGCACAGTTCACACAGTTTCGGCCAATTCGCTCACCGTTGTCACCTACGGAGTTGGGCGGGAAGTTTTTGTGACTCCTGCGGTAGCCGGCCGGGTGCGCACGGGTTCAGAAGTCGCGTTGCACACCGAGCTCATTGTTCGCGAAGACGCGCTGACCTTGTACGGCTTCGATACGCCTGGCGAACTGAAGCTGTTTTCCACGTTGTTGGGTGCAAACGGGGTCGGGCCCAAGCTCGCCTTGGCGATTCTTTCCGTGCTGTCACCGGACCAGGTGTACGGCGCAATTTCGGACAACACTCCTAAAGTGCTCACGGCGGTACCGGGAGTTGGCCCCAAGGTCGCTGCCAAACTCATCGTGGACTTGCAGGGTAAGGTGCCTGCCACCTCGGCCGTTCCTTCTTCCGTAGCAGGGCCCGCCAGCGCCGAGGTGGTGCAGGCTCTTGTGGGTCTGGGATGGAAAGAGTCGGCGGCGATCAAAGCGGTGGAGACGGTCGCGCCGGACATGGACGGTGCGTCGGTGGCCGACATGCTCAAGGCGGCGTTGCGTGAACTCGGTGGTTCGCGGTGAGCGACAAGTCCTATGAAGTAGATTTTGGCGACTCCGGTCTCACTGGGGCAGAAGAAGAGCGCCTCATGCGTTCCGGGGCCGGTGATGCTGAGCGCGCGCAGGAAGCGGCTTTGCGTCCCAAGGGGCTTGCGGAGTTCGTGGGGCAGAAACAGGTGCGCGAGCAGTTGTCGCTGGTTCTCGACGCGGCGAAGGCCGGTAAGCGCACGCCGGATCACGTGTTGCTGTCTGGGCCACCCGGTCTGGGTAAGACCACGTTGGCCATGATTATTGCTGAGGAAATGGGTTCGCACATTCGCATTACGTCGGGCCCTGCCGTTCAGCATGCGGGTGATTTGGCGGCGATTCTGTCGTCGCTGGATGAGGGTGAAGTGCTGTTTATCGACGAAATTCACCGTGTTGCGCGCGCTGCCGAAGAAATGTTGTACGTGGCCATGGAGGACTTCCGTGTCGATGTGATCGTGGGGAAGGGGCCTGGAGCCACCGCGATTCCGCTGGATCTTCCACCGTTTACACTGGTGGGGGCCACCACCCGGTCGGGGTTGTTGCCTGCGCCGTTGCGTGACCGCTTTGGGTTCACGGGGCATTTGGATTTCTACACGTCGCAGGATTTGCAACGGGTGCTTGAGCGCTCAGCCGGCATGTTGGGCATTGAAGCCGATGCAGCTGGCCTGGCCGAGATTGCGCGCCGGTCGCGGGGGACTCCGCGTATTGCGAACCGGTTGTTGCGGCGCGTGCGTGACTGGGCGCAGGTTCGAGGTGACGGCCACATTGATCTGCACGCGTCGCGGTCTGCGTTGAACGTGTACGAGGTGGATGACCGTGGGCTGGACCGTCTGGACCGGGCTGTTCTTTCAGTTTTGTGCGAACGGTTCAATGGGGGACCGGTGGGTCTGTCCACGTTGGCTGTGAGCGTGGGTGAGGAACCGGAGACGGTTGAGGAAGTCGCTGAACCGTTCTTGGTGCGCGAAGGCCTGATGACGCGCACTCCGCGCGGACGAATCGCTACGCAGACAGGGTGGCAACACATCGGTTTGACTCCGCCAGACGACCCGGCGCTGTTTTCTTAGCTCGGATGTTTTTTGACGCGTGGTCTGTTGCTAATTGGGTGTTGCTCAGTTAGGTATTAGACTACAATTTTGGCGTTAATTGACATCGAAAGGGTTTGGTCGTGGAGATTGTTCTTCTAGTAGCTCTTGGTGGGCTCTTGCTGTTCTTTATGCTCAACACGCGTAAACGGCAGAAGGCACAGCAAGAGAAACTTTCGAACAACTTGCGTGAAGGCGCAACTGTGATGACCAGCTTTGGGATGTTCGGCACGGTGACCGACGTCGACGACGACGGGGTGAAAGTCACTGTTGAAACGACGCCGGGAACCAGCGTGGTGATTCACCGTCAGACCATTGCGCAGATTGAGGCACCTCAGGACGAAGAGCCTGTTGCTGAGACGCCTGACGCAGACAAGGCTGAAGCCGACAAAACTGACGCCAACAAAACTGACGCCGACAAGGCGCCGCGCATCACCGACGCTGAACTCGACGCTATGAACGAAGCCAAGCGCAACGCCAAGAACACGAACGCCAAAGACAACGACCCCGCTGACAAGAACGATTCCGACAAGAAGTAATCATCGTGGCATCTATTGACAAAAAGCCTCGTCCTGGGCGCCGGTTCCTGGCGCTCGGAGCTTTTATAGTAATTATCTTCGCCCTTGTGGGCGGTGGCGCGGTTTGGTCGAACGCGACCTGGTCGCCCAAACTGGCTCTTGACCTCGAAGGTGGAACGTCCATCATCTTGGAGCCACAGCTTGAAGACCAACAGGTCACACGCGAGCAGTTGCAACAGGCCGTTGCAATTATTCGCCAACGTGTGGACTCCACGGGTGTGTCCGAAGCTGAAATTAGCACGCAGGGTGACCGCAACATTGTGGTGAACCTGCCGGGCAACCCCGATGAAGAGACCCGTAACCTGGTTCGGTCTTCGGCCCAGCTGGCATTTAGGCGAGTCGCGCTCGTGGGTGCGCCAACTCCTATCGACCAGCAACAGAAGGAACAGGCCGAAGAGGACAAGGCTCCAGAGCTGTCCAAAGAAGATCAGAAGAAGCTGGACGATCTTTTAGGTGGCCAGAATGGGCAGGGCCAGCAAGGACAGGAAGGCCAACAGGGCCAGCAACCGCAGCAGGGTCAGCCTGAACAGGGAGCCCCTGAGCAGGGCCAGCCAGAACAAGGCGCACCTGCCCCCGCTCCCGGCCTTGAGGGCCCCCAGGAACCCGCTAACCCCGGTTCTACCAACATCCGTCCGGTAGCGCAGCCGGCCCAACCACAAGAGGGCGAACAACCACAACAGAAGCCTGAAGAAGAGCCAAAAAAGGAAGAACCAAAGAAGGAACAGCCTTCCAAGCTTCCTGAGGACTTCGAGCCTGGTTCCCAGGACGACGTGCCGCGTTTCAAGCCGGAGGATCAGCAGTCCTGGATGAACCCCGAACTGCTTCAGGAATACGCAAAGCTCGACTGCACCAAGCCGGAAAACCGGGTGGGTGGAGACTCGGGACCTCGCGATGAACCGATGGTGTCGTGTGATCAGTCGGGTGAAGCGAAGTACATTCTGGGGCCTGTTGAGCTTGCCGGTTCTCACGTGAAGGATGCGAGCTTCGGCTATGAGACGACCTCGCAGGGCACCCAGACAAACCGCCTGGCTGTGTCGATGGAGTTCGACGACTTTGGTCGTGACGTGTTCGGTAAGGTGACGTCGGCTGTTACGGGTGCTCAGCAACCGTATAACCAGTTTGCAATCGTTCTTGACGGTTTGGTGCTCTCGGCTCCCGTGTCCCAAAGTGCGGTGACTGACGGTCGCGCTCAGATCACTGGTGACTTCAGCGAAGAAGAGGCGTCAACGCTTGCCAACCAGCTGAAGAACGGTGCTCTGCCAATCAGCTTTAAAGTCCAGAGCGAACAGCAGATTTCACCCACACTGGGTGCCGACTACCTCAAGGTGGGTCTGATCACCGGTGGAATTGGTCTGCTGTTGGTGGTCGTGTATTCGCTCCTGCAGTACCGCGTGCTGGGATTGGTGACCGTGTCCAGTTTGGTGGTCGCCGGTGTTCTTACGTGGGGACTGCTGTTGTTCGTGTCGTGGCGCTATGGCTATCGACTGTCGCTTGCCGGTGTCGCCGGTATCATCATCGGTATCGGTATGGCCGCCGACTCGTTCATCGTGTACTTCGAACGTGTGCGAGACGAGTTGCGTGAAGGTCGGAAACTGCTGTCGGCTGTTGAAGTCGGATGGGACCGTGCCCGTCGCACGATTTACGCCTCCAAGGCCGTGAACATGTTGGCCGCAGTGATTCTGTTCATTCTGGCAGTGGGATCCGTCCGTGGGTTCGCCTTCACGCTCGGTTTGACGGTGATCGTCGACATCGTGATCGTTGTTCTGTTCACGCACCCCATGCTCCAGGTGCTGGCACGTACGCGCTTCTTTGGTGAGGGCCACCCCATGTCGGGTATGGACCCCCGCCAGCTGGGTGTCAAGGCGGAAGCGTACCGAGGTGCCATGGGACTGGATCTGGAAAAGGCTCGGAAGAAGAGCACGGGTCGTTCCCACAAGGAAGCCAAGCGTCGCGATGACTCCCGTACGCGTAAATCGGGCCCGACTTTGGCAGAACGGAAAGCGGCTGAACGTAAAGCCTCAACCGTGGACACCAAAACAAAGACCACGGAGGAAGACGCATAATGAAGCGCTTTTTTGAGTTTGGTAACCGCCTCCACTCGGGTGAAACGTCGATCCCGTTCGTGGGGAAGGGCAAGCTGTGGCTGTCGATCGCTGCAGTGCTCGTAATCCTGTCCCTGCTCATCCCCGTGGTGGGTGGCTTCAACCTGGGTATCGCCTTCCGAGGCGGTTCCGAGTTCGAGATTTCCAACGTGAAGTCCAACGACCCACAGCCCGGTATCGACGCAACTAACAAGACTGTCAACAACGCCGAGGCGACGGGCGTTCCCCGGTCGGACACCTCGGTCCGGGTAGAAACCCGCCAACTTTCCGACGAAGAGATGCAGAAGGTGCGCGAAGCCTTGGTGAAGGCGTACAGCGTGGAAAACAAGGACGTGACGTCCAACTTCGTTGGTCCACTGTGGGGTCAGGACATCACCAACAAGATGACGCGCGCCCTGGTGATCTTCGTGGTCATTTCGATGGTCGTCATGGCGTTGTACTTCCGCACGTGGAAGATGTCGCTGGCAGCTATTGCTGGTCTGTTCTTCGTCATGATCACCACCATGGGAATCTATTCGGCGTCTGGCTTTGAGGTGACGCCCGAGGCGGTGATTGGGTTCCTGACGGTCCTGTCGTTCTCGCTGTACGACACCGTGGTGGTGTTCGATAAGATCCGCGAGAACACGGCCGATTTCAAGAAGAACCGCAAGCAGACGTTTGGCGAGCTGGTGAACTTGGGCGTCAACCAGACCACGGTGCGTTCCATTAACACCACGGTGATTTCGATCCTGCCCATCGCGTCGATTCTGTTCATCGGTGTGTTCATGCTTGGTGCGGGAACCCTGGTCGATATTGCCCTGTCGCTGTTCGTAGGTACCATCACGGCGGCCGCGTCCACCCTGTTTGTTGCCTCACCGCTGTACTACTTCTTGCGGAAGAACGAACCGGCTGTGCGTGAGCAGGAAGAGGCTGTTCTGGAAGCACGCGGGTCGAAAAAGACCGCAGAGCCCGTCGCTGTGTAGTAGGGCTCGATGGCGCAACCTGAGTCGACGTCCAGAAGGCCACGCGGGATTTCTCGCCTGGCCTTTTGGACTGCCCGGAGCCAGAACGCTCCGCAAGTTCCCAAGGCTTTGGGTCCGTTGCTTTCAGCAGTGGCGGAGAACCACCCTAAAGCCGATATCAACATTGTCCTCAAGGCGTATCGGGTAGCTGAAAAGGCCCACCGCGGGCAGACGCGCAAGAGTGGCGACCCGTACATCACGCACCCGGTTGCGGTGGCCACGATTCTTGCTGAAATCGGCATGATGCCGGTGACCCTGGCGGCAGCGCTGTTGCATGACACTGTCGAAGACACCGACTACGGCATGGACCAGTGCCGTGAAGAGTTCGGTGACGAAATCGCGCTCATGGTCGATGGCGTGACCAAGCTCGACAAGATCCAGTACGGAGCGGCGGCACAGTCGGAAACCGTACGCAAAATGATCGTGGCCATGAGCCGCGACATCCGCGTCCTGGTCATCAAGCTGGCCGACCGCTTGCACAACGCACGCACCTGGAAGTACGTGCCTGCTTCATCTTCTGAACGCAAGGCCCGCGAAACCCTGGACATCTTCGCGCCCCTGGCCCACCGCCTCGGGATGAACACCATTAAGTGGGAACTGGAGGACCTGTCATTCCAGGTTCTGTATCCCAAGGTGTATTCCGAGATTGTGCGCATGGTTGCAGAGCGCACGCCCGAGCGCGAAAAGTATCTGGCGACCGTGTCTAAAGAGTTGGGGCGCGAACTCACCGGGGCGAAGATCGAGGCGACCATTACGGGACGCCCCAAGCACTACTATTCGATCTACCAGAAGATGGTGGTGCGCGGGCACGAGTTTGCCGACATTTATGACCTGGTGGGTGTGCGCGTTCTGGTGGAGACGGAACGCGAATGCTACGCGGTCTTGGGTATTGTTCACGCGAAATGGTCACCGGTTGCGGGCCGTTTCAAGGACTACATCGCCATGCCCAAGTTCAACATGTACCAGAGCTTGCACACCACGGTGATTGGGCCTACGGGCAAGCCGGTTGAGATCCAGATCCGTACGCACGAGATGCACCGGCGCGCAGAGTTCGGTGTCGCTGCGCACTGGAAGTACAAGGACCGTCGCAAGGCGGGCGGAACCACCTCGGGCCGCATGGCTAAAGTGGGCGACGCGGGCGAGGTCGACCAGGTTCAATGGCTACGCCAGCTGTTGGATTGGCAACGTGAGGTCACCGACCCGGACGAGTTCCTGGACAACCTGCGCTACGAGGTCAAAAGCGCCGACGTCTACGTGTTTACGCCCAAAGGTGACATCATCACGCTTCCGGTGAATTCGACCCCGGTGGACTTCGCGTACTCGGTACACACCGAGGTGGGGCACAAGACCATGGGCGCGCGCGTCAACGGGCGTTTGCTCCCGTTGGATACGCAGTTGAAGAACGGCGACGTTGTCGAAGTGTTCACGTCCAAGGACGAAAACGCTGGGCCGTCGCGTGACTGGTTGGCGTTTGTCGCGTCACCGCGGGCGCGCAACAAGATTCGCCAGTGGTTCTCTAAAGAACGGCGCGAAGAGGCCGTTGAAAACGGTCGCGATCAGTTGGCGCGTGCGATGCGACGCCACCACTTGTCGGCTGAGCGGCTCATGAGCCAAGAAGCGCTGGTGGTTGTTGCCAACGAGCAGCGGTTGCCCGATGTGACGGCGTTGTATGCGGCGATTGGGCAGGGCACGATTTCGGCGGCCCACGTGGTTGACCTGTTGGCCAAGGAAGTCGACAGTTCGCAGGACGATTCGAACGAGACCACGATCCCGCCGGCGAACCCCACGGGTAAGTCCCGCGGGCACCACTCATCGTCCGAAGGCGTGCGTGTCGTGGGGGTCGATGACATCCTCATCAAGCTGGCCCGGTGCTGTACCCCGGTTCCCGGTGACCCGATTACCGGGTTCGTGACGCGCGGGTCTGGTGTTTCGGTTCACCGCAAGGACTGCACGAACGTGGCGTCCTATGACACGGAGCGCTTGGTCGAGGTCGAATGGAACGACACGTCATCGGGCGTGTACTTGGTGCAGATCCAGGTGGAAGCGTTGGATCGTGCCGGGTTGCTGTCGGACATTACGCGCGTGTTGAGTGAGACGCACGTGAACATTTTGTCCGCATCTGTCGCGACGTCAAAGGCGCGTGTGGCCCAGTCGCGGTTCGTGTTTGAAATTGGCGATGCGAGCCATTTGGACAACGTGCTCAACGCGGTGCGCAAGGTCGATGGTGTGTTCGACGTGTACCGATTGAAATCAACCTAGGTTCGCGATCAGAGGGTCAGCGTGGCGGACCAGTCTTCGAAGGCGGGTCAGGCGCGGGCGACGGTACAGGCCTCGCAGGAACTTGGCGAAGGCCACGCGTGTTTCAGCGGGGATGCTGAGAAGCAGATCGCGTGCGCGTTTCACGCTGGTTTCTGGTGCAACGCGGTCTTCGCAAAGTTCGTACATGAGCGCGTAGAGCGTTGCGGATTCGGACGTCACGAAGTTCTCACCGAGTTTCACCGTGTGCCCCTGGGGTACCAGGTTGTCGTGGATGTGGAATCCGTCGTGAATTGTGCGGATCCGCTTGCGTCTGGTTGGGGAGACCGAGGTGGTTTCCGGCGCCATGCCTTCTCCCCACCACACCCAGTAGGCAGTTTCGTGAGAGAAAGCCACGTGTGTGAAACCGGGTGTAGTGAGCGCGTTGCACCGTACGGCGGGGGTGATGGGTTCACCTGATGCGACCCAGCACTGACCTGTCAGTGGGGTCAGTAGTCCGTCCAGCTCGAGTGAGATGAGCTGGTGGTGTGAGAGTCCTTCTCCCGCTCTGAACAGTTGTGTCATGTAACAACTGTGACCGGTTCCGCGGTCAATTCATAGAGGGGGAGAAGGATCTGTGGATAACTAGCCGAGTTCCTGTGCGGTCTTGCTCAGCTGGTCGTACCACGCCTGCTTGGTGTTGAAAGCTTCCTCAGCCTGGGCGATGCGCTTGGAGTCACCCTTTTCTCGTGCGGCCTCGAGTTCCTTGCGCAGATCCTCAAGAGCGTCTTCGAGCTGAGCCATGACACCGCTGGTGCGGGCCTTCGTTTCGGGGTTGGTGCGCTTCCATTCGTCATTTTCAGCGTCGGCGAGCGCGCGCTCAACTTCGCGCAGTCCGCCTTCCATACGGGATACGTCGGCGCGTGGGACACGGCCAGCGTCTTCCCACTTTTCCTGGATGGTGCGAAGTTTTGTGCGGGTCGCTTCGATGTCTTCGATAGGCAACAGGGCGCGTGCCTGTTCCAGAAGTTCCTCTTTGACCTTGAGGTTCTCCTGGTACTCAGCGTCGAGGGCTTCGTTCTGCGCGTTTCGCGCGTTGAAGAACACGTCTTGAGCTGCGCGGAAACGTGCCCACAGAGCGTCGTCTTCCTTGCGACGTGCGCGAGGAGCTGCCTTCCACTTGTCAACGAGCTTGCGGTACTTGGCCGCGGTTTCGCGCCAGTCGGTGGAGTTAGACAGGGATTCGGCCTCGGCGACGATGCCTTCCTTGATGCGCTTGCCTTCTGCAGAGCGCTTGTCGAGTTCGTTGAAGAACTCACGGCGGTGACGGTCAAAGCTGTTGCGGGCCTTGGAGAAACGTCCCCACAGTTCCTGGTCCTGGTCCTTAGGCAAGCGTGGGGTGGTGGACTGGAGTTCCTTCCAGCGGTCGAACAGTTCGTTCATGCGCTTGCTGGAGTTCTTCCACTGCACGCGAGCGGGGTCGGTTCCGGCGATCGATTCGGCTTCTTCGACGATGGCCGCGCGTGCTTGGCGTCCTTCTTCGCGAGCTTGTTCGTGCTGCTTCTGTTGCTGAGCGTGGGCTGTTTTTGCGCGTTCTTCGAGTTGGGTCAGGGAGGTTTCGAGAGCGTTCAAGTCACCAACGACGAGGGCGTCTGCGAGTGCTTCGCGCTGTTTGACGGCTGCCTGGCGAATGGTCTCACCGTTTGCACCGGCCTTGAGGCGTTCGTCTAGGAGGTCTGCTGATTCGACGAGTTCGAGGTATTTCTTGGCGAAGTAGTTGAGGGCCTGCTCGTGGTCAGCGTCGGGGTACTGGCCAACTTCGCGTTCACCGCCCACCACTTTGACAAAGACTGTGTTGTTTTCGTCCACACGGCCGAATGCGCGTGCTTTTTCCAGCTCTGCTTTTCGGTCTCGGGCAACGGGTGCTACCGGCTGGGTTCCCGGCTGAGGAGTTGCTCCTGGGCGTGGGATAGGACGAGGCTTGGGTGCGGGTGAGTCAGACATAGTTACCTAGGATTACTGTTTTGCGGTGCCGGTCGAATCACGTGTGATCACTCGGCAGTGTTGACAACATTTTTAGCATAGCTGTTTTCGCGGGTTATGGGGGATCTTCGTACACTTGCTTTATGTTTGTTCTTTCGAGTGTGGCCGAATTCTTGGGTGTCAACTGTTACGCGGTTGCGCGTGAAGGTGCATCGGAGTGTGTGCTGTTCGACGCTGGTCTCAACGGTGCTCCCGAACTTCACGAGTTGCTGAAAGAAGAGGGGCTCACTCCGGTGGCGCTCGTGCTCACTCACGGGCACCCTGATCACATTCTGGGGCTCCCGCACTTCTACGAAGAGTTCGGTGTTCTGCCCACGTACCTGCACTCGGACGACGTGTACCGGGTGGAGCGCCCCGCTGACACGATGAACCCGCAGTTCAAGGCAATGCTCGCGCCGCTCGTTGCGCAGTGGGAAGTGCCCCAGGTGCAGCGCTATGAAGACGGCGATGTGTTGCAGCTTGCCGGCCTGGACATCCGGATCGTTCACACGCCGGGGCACACTGAAGGCTCGTGCGTGTTCGAAGTGAAGGAAAGCGACGAAGAGCCAGACGCACAGTCAAACACAGCCGAGTCACTTCTTTTCACCGGTGACGTGTTATTCGCGGGCTCGATTGGACGGGTGGACTTGCCCGGCGGTGACCCAGAAGCCATGCAGCGGTCCTTGGAGATCGTGAAGGGGCTTGCGAACCAGCCGGTGTACCCGGGCCACGGTCCTGCTACGCGGCTTGACCACGAAAAGCGCGTGAACCCATTTTTGTAACCGCAACGCGCTCTCATCGCGAGCACTGACATAATAGGTATGGCCAGAAATCTGGGCATATAAGGAGTTAGTACTGTGGCAACCGCCAAACTTTCAGGTTTTCCCGAATGGTTACCCGCCGATCGCGCTGTTGAAGAACGGATCATCGATCTTCTCAAGCACACGTTTGAGCTCAACGGTTTCGCGGGGATCCATACGCGCGCGGTTGAACCACTGTCGGCCTTGGCTAAAGACGGTGAGATCGACAAGGAAATTTTCGCCGTGTCCCGCCTGCACTCAGAAGGTGCCGAAAAGAACCCTATGGGGTTGCACTTCGACCTCACGGTTCCCACTGCGCGTTACGTGGTGGAAAACGCTGGTCACTTGAACTTTCCGTTTAAGCGGTATCAGATCCAGCCGGTGTGGCGCGGAGAACGACCCCAGGACGGCCGTTACCGCGAGTTCATCCAGGCCGATATCGACGTGATCGGCGAAGATACTCTGCCTGAACACTTCGAATACGAAGTGCCGTTGGTCATTGTGCAAGCGTTTGACGCTCTGGGTGAGTTGGGAGTGCCGCCGGTGAAGGTGGTTGCGAACAACCGCAAGCTCATTGAAGGGTTCGCCCGAGGTGTGGGTCTAGAAAACATCACCGCGGTGCTGCGCTGTATCGACAAGTACGACAAGATCGGCCCGCAACGGGTAGCCGAACTTCTCCAGGAGGAGGCGGGGGCCACCTCGGCCCAGGCGGAGGCCTGCCTCAAACTGGCGGACATTGAGTCTGCAACGGCGGAGTTCGCAGACAGGGTGGCAGCGTTGGGCGTCAGCAACGACATGCTGGACGAAGGCGTGGAAGCGTTGGTGAAGCTCATTGACCAGGCGCACGCGCAGTCGCCGGGATCTGTGGTTGCGCAGTTGAAGATCGCCCGAGGTCTGGATTACTACACGGGGACCGTGTACGAGACCTTGTTGCAGGGGCACGAGTCCTTGGGTTCGGTGGCCTCCGGTGGTCGTTATGACGCGTTGGCGCGCACGGATAAGCGCGTGTATCCGGGCGTGGGAATGTCCATTGGGGTGTCGCGTCTGATGTCGCGGTTGATCGGTAAAGACCGGGTGCTCACGGCCACGCGCGAGGTTCCTACGGCTGTTTTGGTGGCTGTGACCGATGAGGAGACGCGAGCGGAAGCTAACAACGTGGCGCGGGCCTTGCGTGAGCGGGGGATTCCTGCGGATGTGTCGCCGGTGGCGTCGAAGTTCGGCAAGCAGATCAAGTTTGCGGATAAGCGGGGGATCCCGTTCGTGTGGTTCACCGACGGTGAATCGGGACACGAAGTCAAGGACATTCGTTCCGGGAAGCAGGAATCTGCGGCTGCTGACGAGTGGCTTCCGCCGGCTGCGGACCTGTGGCCGCAGGTCGTGCGGGTGGTGTAAGGCCCCTCTATTCCGGGTCCGGGGCGAGCGAGCCGTCGGGCGCGATGTGCTCGAACATTTGGGTGACCATCGTGACTACGTGCGGGTCGTCGACCACGTAGTAGATGCGGCGGCCGTCGCGCCTGGAGGACACCAGTCCGGCTAAGCGCATTTTGGCTAAGTGCTGGCTGATGGATTGGACCGAGGTGCCGGTCGCGTCGGCAAGTCCCGTCACGTCGTACTCGTTGTGGGTAAGAAACCACACGGTGAGTAGACGGGTGGGCGAGGAGAGCATGCGGAAGGTTTCGGCCGCCACCTGCACTTGTGCCGAGGTGGGGTTGTCAACGTCCTCGGGTTGAGTTTCCATGCGTTCTCCTGGTTCGGGAATCATCCTGGATTAACCTAGGATGTACATACTGACTTTTCTACTCTAGGAGACTCTTCGGTGCTACGTACTCACGAAGCTGGAAGCTTGCGTACTGACCACGTCGATCAGACTGTGACTGTGACCGGTTGGGTCGATCGTCGCCGCGACCACGGTGGTGTGGCGTTCATTGATCTGCGTGACGCATCGGGCATTGTCCAGGTCGTGGTTCACGAAGACGTTGCCGATGAACTGAAGAACGAAACGGTTGTCAAGGTCACCGGAACGGTGAGGCCACGTCCGGAAGGCAACACGAACGACGCGTTGCCCACGGGTGAGATCGAGGTTGTCGACACGGATGTCGAGATTCTTGCGCAGTCGGCAGCGCTTCCGTTCCAGGTGTCGGAGCACGCGGAAGACTCTAAGGTGGGCGAGGAAACGCGCCTGAAGTACCGCTACTTGGATCTGCGTCGCCCGGCCTCGGGTAACGTGCTGCGTCTGCGTTCGGATGTCAACAAGACGGCTCGCCAGGTGCTGGACAAGCACAAGTTCATTGAAATTGAAACGCCTACGCTGACGCGTTCGACGCCTGAAGGTGCGCGTGACTTCGTGGTGCCTGCTCGCCTGAAGCCGGGTTCGTGGTACGCGTTGCCACAGTCGCCACAGCTGTTTAAGCAGCTGTTGCAGGTGGCCGGAATGGAACGCTACTACCAGATTGCGCGTTGCTACCGTGACGAGGACTTCCGCGCCGACCGCCAGCCTGAGTTCACGCAGTTGGACATCGAGGCCAGCTTCGTGGAGCAGGACGACATCATCGCGTTGGCCGAAGAGATTCTGGTTGAGCTGTGGAAGCTCATTGACGTTGAGATTCCTACGCCCATTGAGCGCATGACGTACAAAGACGCCATGGAAAAGTACGGAAGCGACAAGCCTGACCTGCGGTTCGGTCTGCCGTTGACGGACCTCACGGAGTACTTCGCGGGCACTGGGTTCCGCGTGTTCCAGGCGCCGTACGTGGGTGCTGTTGTGTACCCGGGTGGAGCGTCGCTGCCTCGTCGCCAGTTCGATGCGTGGCAGGAATGGGCTAAGCAGCGCGGTGCCAAGGGCTTGGCATACGTGCAGGTGGGCGAAGACGGCACGCTGGGCGGTCCGGTGGCCAAGAACCTGTCGGATGAAGAGAAGGACGGTTTGGCTGCTGCTGTTGGCGCCAACCCGGGTGACGCGATCTTCTTCGCAGCCGGTAAGGCTACGGACTCGCGTGCGCTGCTGGGTGCTGCGCGTGTTGAGATCGGTGAGCGCACTGGCCTCATCAAGGAAGGCGACTGGTCGTTCGTGTGGGTCGTGGATGCGCCCATGTTTGAACCGGCCGAGGACGCAGTGGCTGCCGGGGACGTGGCAGTTGGCGACGGTAAATGGACTGCTGTTCACCACGCGTTCACCGCGCCTAAGCCAGAGTTTGCGGACACGTTCGACACGGACCCGGGATCGGCACTGGCGTACGCGTACGACATCGTGTGTAACGGTAACGAGATCGGTGGTGGGTCGATCCGTATCCACCGTCCAGACGTCCAGGAACGCGTGTTCAAGGTCATGGGTATCAGCCAGGATGACGCGCAAGAGAAGTTCGGGTTCCTGCTGGATGCGTTCAAGTTCGGTGCGCCTCCGCACGGTGGTATCGCGTTCGGATGGGACCGCCTGGTGTCACTGCTGGCGGGAACCGAATCGATTCGCGACACGATTGCGTTCCCCAAGTCGGGTAACGGGTACGACCCGCTCACGGCTGCTCCTGCTCCGATTACGGACCAGCAGCGTAAGGAAGCGGGCGTGGACTACACGCCGGAAGACGACGAATAAGAGTGGACCTTTTTGACGACGCGGCCGGGGGATCGGTGCTTGATCCCCTGGCCGTTCGTATGCGCCCGCGCTCTATCGACGAACTCGTAGGGCAGGACCATCTGACGTTTAAGGGTTCGCCGCTGAGGCAACTCGCCGAGTCGGACCCGCGCGGGGTAGCCGGGGCCACCTCGGTCATTTTGTACGGCCCTCCCGGGGTGGGGAAGACCACCATTGCGCACGCGGTGTCCCACGCCGAGGGGCGACGGTTCGTGGAGTTGTCCGCGATCACCGCGGGTGTGAAGGACGTGCGTGAGGTGATCGAGAACGCCCGGCGCGACCGGGAGATGCGCGGGCTGACCACGGTGTTGTTCTTGGACGAGATCCACCGGTTTTCCAAGGCGCAGCAAGACGCGTTGTTGCCGGCGGTCGAGAACCGGCTGGTGGTGTTGGTGGCGGCGACCACCGAGAACCCGTCGTTTTCGGTGATTGCGCCGTTGGTGTCGCGGTCGTTGGTGTTGCAACTCAAACCGTTGACGGAAGAACACCTGCGCACGTTGGTCACGCGCGCGGTGACGGACCCGCGGGGTTTGGCGGGGCAGTTCGAGCTGTCCGAGGAGGCGCTTGAGTACATCGTGTCGGTCGCCAGCGGGGATGCACGCAGGTCGCTGACCGTGCTGGAAGCGGCGGCCGCCTCGGCGAAGGCTGAGGGGGACGCGGGGAACGGCGCGGACGCTGGGAGCGGCGCGGACTCCGGGGCGCCCGTGATTGAGGAGAGGCACGCGGCCGAGGCGGCCCAGGCCGCCGTTGTCCGGTACGACCGGGCGGGGGACCAGCACTATGACGTGATTAGTGCGTTCATTAAGTCGATTCGGGGTTCGGACCCGGATGCGGCGTTGCACTATTTGGCGCGGATGATTTCAGCGGGTGAGGATCCGCGGTTCATTTGCAGGCGCGTGGTGATTGCGGCGTCGGAGGACATTGGCATGGCCGATCCGAACGCGTTGACGGTGGCGGTGTCCGCGCAGACGGCGGTGGAGCGGATCGGGATGCCGGAGGGCCGGATTCCGTTGGCGCAAGCGGTGGTGTATTTGGCGTTGGCGCCTAAGTCGAATGCGTCGTACATGGGGATTAACAAGGCGTTGGCCGATGTGAAGGCCGGCAAGTCGGGTGAGGTGCCGCCGCATTTGCGGGACGCGCACTACCCGGGTGCCAAAGGGCTGGGACACGGCGTGGGGTACAAGTACTCGCACGACTTCCCGCATTCGGTGTCGCCGCAGCAGTATTTGCCGGATTCGTTGGTGGGCACGCAGTACTACGACCCCACCGACAACGGTTACGAAAAGGGCATGGCTGAACGGCTGGCGATCCTGCAGCAGTTGCGGGAGCCTAAGTAGCTCTTAAAACTACCCGTCGCCGAATTTTTCGAGCGCCCGCTGCCGGCGCAGGGCCAGTGGGATCCCGCGGAGTTGGACGCGCTCCAGGTGGGTGGCGTCGTAGTCGCTTTTCACGTGCGGTGTGTTCAGTGTGTACAGGGCGGCGTCGATGAAGGCCTGCGGGGAGTCGGGGTCTTCAAGAACGCGCAGTGCGCGGTCCAGTGCCTGGTGGTGGTCGAAGCCCCACAGAGGCTGTTCGGGGACGACGACGGACATGAGGATGTGTTCGCGGTCGGCGCTGAGCTTGAGAGCGGTAAACGCTGGGTCTTCGACGAGTTCCAGGGCCTCTGTGCGCGGATCGGTTCCCCGGTCGCGGGCGCGCGACAGAACGTACTGGGTGAAGAACTGGTGGGTCGCCTCACCGTAAGGGACGGTACGGAACCGGTCGACCGCCTCGGCGTGGGTGGACGGGGTGTGTGTCATGAGTTCCACGAGCGGTTTCAGGCCGTGTTTCCACTTAGGCGTGGCTTTATCCCACCAGGTGAGGAGCTTTTTGAGTAGCGGGTGATCGTGGCGGATGCACAGGTCGGTGAGGGCGACCATGGGGTGGCGGAAAACCCAACGGTAGTCGTCCTTTTTGGTGAGGGTTTTGCGCCACAGTGGGGTGCAGGTGTCGATGTCCTGGGTGGTGCCGAGGTCGTGGTCGACCAGGGTGCCCAGGATGAATGCGTAGGCGGTGATGGTGCGGTCGGGTTGGGTGAGGGCGTCGCGCAGCCAGGTTTCGTGGGTGGCGTCGACGGTGGTGAACTCGGCGTAGGAGTCATCGAGTACGTACCGGCCTCCGTTGAGCCACGGGGGTGACTGTTCGAGGAGTTGAGGGAGTATCTGGCGCGCGTCGTGGGCGGCTGGTTGCCATCCGGCGGGGTCGGCAGGGGCCAGGTGCGGAGCGACGTCCAAGGCGTTGAGGAGGGTTTGCGCTTTGCGGGCGGCGGGGGCGCGGAACTCGACGGGGAGGCGTTCGTCGGTCACGGTGCGTAGGGTGCCGAGGTTCCAACGGGGGTAGAAGGATTCGCCCATCTGGTCGGTGAACCAGTCGCTCACGGCGGTGGCCACGACGGATCTGCGCAAGTGGGTCCAGGAGTCGGGTGGCATTTCGTCGATCGTGGCTAATGCGGCGGCGACGATGTCGGGGGCGTTTGTGCCCTGGGCGTCTGTGTCTTGGGCGTTTTCCACGTGGGCGCGGACGGTGATGTAGTCGCCCAGCGCGGAGTGGTTGGTGGGGGCAAGGTCTTTGAGGATGCTGAGCGTGATGGCGTTGGGGTGGTGCTCGAGTACGCGGATTGCTTCGTCGCCCAGTTCGTCGGCATAGTCGCGGGCGTTTGGGTGTTGGGCCTCCAGGAGTGCTTCGAGGAGGGTGGTGCTGTTCGCGATGGGGTAGGGCTTGGTTGTGAGTTGGTCGAGTTCGTCGCGGGTGAACAGCGCGGTCTGCAACATCACGGTGAGGAGGGAGTCCGTGATGTCCGTGGTGTGGTCTGTTGGGTCTTCTTCGGTTTGCCGCGCGCTAATGGTGTGTGCGAGGAGGTCGTGAAGCCACTTCTGGGTGGCCGGTGGGATGTTGTGATCCTCTAAAGGATCTTCGCGATTCTCACGCTGGTCGAGGTCCTGGATCTCCCTTTTGAGTCGGTCGAGGAGCCGGTAGGTGGCGCTGTGGTCTGTGAACGCGGGGAGCCCGCGGGGGATGTTGAGGTCGAGTTGGAACGACTGTGTGTCGGTCTCGCCACCGGTCAGTTTCCAGCCGTCGGGGAGGTTGTTCAGGTGGGCGCGGACGGTTTCGCGGTCGCCACCCCAGTGGATGTGCAGGGGTTCGAGGAGTTCACCCTTCTTGGTGAATGCGCGTGAGTGGGTTTGCCAGTGCCAGCCAGCGTAGGAGATGTCCTGGGGAAGGTCGTGCTGGGCTTTAGCTTCTGCCGCGTCTTCGTGGAGGTGGCCTTGTGTGTAGCGGTCCGTGGTGGGTGGGTCGAGGGCGATGAAGTGATCGTCGCTCAGGGTTTTCCACCACGAGCGAATCTGGGACAGGTGGGACTTGGTGCGGGGTGTCTCAGCCATGTCTTCAGTGTACGAACTGGCGGTTGCTATGGCTACCGTGGTAAAGTTTTCTGCTGTTGTGCCCGTTTTCGGGCGGCCTTCGTGCGCGTGGACTCGCATGCGTCGATTGCTTTCCCACAGGGGGAAACAACTGTTGCACCACGATCCGAGTTCGGCTGTGCAGACTGCCACGTCGCGGTGTGACGCAATACCAAACCGAAAGGTAAACATGTCATCTGCAATGCGTTCACGCCGTCAGGTTCGCCTGTCGCGTGCCCTGGGTCTTCCGCTGACCCCGAAAGCTGAAAAGTACTTTGAGCGCCGTCCATACCCACCGGGTGAACACGGTCGCGCTCGTCGTCGTAATGACTCTGACTACTCGATCCGTCTGAAGGAAAAGCAGCGTCTGCGTGCTCAGTACGGTATTCGCGAGGCTCAGATGCTCAAGACTTACAAGGAAGCTCGTAAAGAGTCCGGTCTGACCGGTGAAGCACTGGTTGAGCTTCTGGAAATGCGTCTGGACGCTCTGGTTCTGCGTGCAGGTTTCGCTCGCACCATTTCCCAGGCGCGTCAGTTCGTTGTGCACCGTCACATCTGTGTTGACGGTCAGCGTGTGGACCGTCCTTCCTACCGTGTGAAGGAAGGCCAGATGATCCACGTGCACGAACGTTCACAGCCAATGGATCCGTTCCAGGTGGCTGCTGCTGGTGCGCACCGCGACGTGCTGCCTGCTGTTCCTGGCTACCTCAACGTTGACCTGGAAGCTCTGCAGGCTACGCTGTTGCGTCGCCCTAAGCGCGAAGAAGTTCCAGTGACCTGCGACGTTCAGCTGGTCGTTGAGCACTACTCACGCTAAAGCTCGTTTCAAAAGCCCGAGGTCGTTTATGGCCTCGGGCTTTTGTGTTTCTATAGGAGTCACTACAAAAGCGAAGGAAACAGGACATGACAATAAGTGCGGGCAAAACGACACCGGGTCTGCTTAAAGGTGTGACGTGGTGTTCAGCGGTTTTAATTGTGGCTGGCCTCGGTCTTCTTCTCTGGTCGCAGTTTGCTGGCGACGGTTGGATCAGCATTGGGGTTGCTTCGCTCGTTGTCCTGTCGCTGGGGGTCCCGTTAGCTCTGTGGGCGGGTGTTTGGCATCTGGTTGTGGCTCGTTCTCGGGGTGCCGTTGAAGAGTAAACAATCAGCGAGTAGCCGTTACATGAAAGCATGAATAACATGCCCGAGGTGGTTGTCACCTCGGGTCTTGTTTTGTGTGGGTTTTTGGGTAAATAGGGATGTGGCGAACGTGGCGAGGGTGCGCCCCACCTATTTGGAAGGAAACTATGGCTGAGCTGGAACCGGCTGGCACCTCGGGAGACAACGACCAGGAGAACGACAACCCGGGCGGGACCAACCCGGAAAACATTAACGCGGCGAATGTGTCCGGGAGAGCGCGCACGGCGATTGCGATCGTGGCGGCGATCAACTTTGTGGGGTTCCTGGGGGAGAGTGTCGTGGCGCTGGTGATCGGTTCGGCGTCGTTGTTTGCCGACGCGGCCGACTTCCTCGAGGACACGCTGATCAACCTGCTGGTGTTGACTGCGGTGGGCTGGTCGCTGGCGGGGCGGCGGAAGGCCAGTTACGCGTTGGCCGGCCTGATCTTGATACCTGCGGTGGCGGCGTTCGTGATGGTGGCGGTGAAGCTGGCGTCGGGGGAGCCGCCGGAGCCGTTCACGCTGTCGGTAACCGCGGTGGGCGCGCTGGTGATTAACCTGGTGAGCGCGGTGCTGCTGTTCCGGGTGCGGTCCGGTGGTGGTGCGCTCATGACGGGCGCGTGGCTGGCGGCACGCAATGACGCGCTGGCGAATGTGCTGATCATCGCTGCTGGCGTGGTGACCGTGTTCTGGGCCAGCGTGTGGCCGGACGTGGCTGTGGGGCTGGTCATTGGCGTGATTAACCTGCACGCCGCCAAGGAAGTTTTTGAACAAGCCCGCGCCGAGGTGCCCGAACTCGAAGGGTGACGGTCCGGTGATGCGACGATCTGGGACTGTCGAAAATAAATCGAAAAAATATCGTATTCACTCTTGCGCTATCGTTCGAATAATAATAGAATAGAGGCGTGAGGGGGGTGAGTGTCATGTACGAACGAGGCATTGAAGAGCGCGGTTGCCGTGAGATTGATGTATTGACGAAAGCTCGGCGTGCGGCCGATGCGGGTCTCGTTGCGCTGGCGCGCGTGGTCGTTCAACATTTCATGGAATGCCTCCCGGTAATGACACCCAGTCAGCTCGAAAAAGCGAGGCTGGAGGCGTCCAAGCTGGCTGAGTTATCTGATGGCCGCGGCGCTCCCACCAAGTATGTGCGGATAGATGGCGTGGGGTATGTGCTCGTCGAAGATATCGTGCGACTCCAGTACGAACTGCCCATCGAAGACGTGGGGATTTTTGCAACAGCTCTCGATTGCACTGGTAGGCAAGTGACTTCCCGACTGCGACCCATCGTGACCATGGCACTTCTGATGCCAGGTTTGTGGAGCTACGTCCAGAACGGCCAGCTGTCGTATGAACGCGTGCGGGCAACCGCCGCGCAGGTGGCAATGGCTGGCATCGACATCATTGAGTTTGACCGTTTGATGATGGACCGGCGGCTGGATGTCTCACCAAAGGTGTTCAGGAAGTACGTCAATGAAATCATCGCGATGCTCTCCACTCCTCAAGAAACCAACGAAGTTGTTAGAGAAAATCGCCGGGTGGTGTGCACGCACAATCCAGGTGGGGAATCTGTGCTGAGCTTGATCGGTCCCAGTATTGAAATCGAAGCGATGCACAAACGCCTCGAAGGTGGAGCCCGTGCCATTATTCATGGGGCCATCGGCAGCTTTTCAGCGCACATCGGAAGCGAAGAGTTCACGCCAACGACAGAAGTCCCAGTGCGCAGCATGGGCGAAGTAGAAATAGACGAAGATCGTTTGCTTCACCAGGTGATGTACGACATGGCCATTGGAGCTCGGCCCGCGACTCAGATCAAGGCTCGGATTACTCGCACTGGCATGACGAAAGCTACTGGCCTGACCGAAGATTGCGATGTTCCCGCGCCACAGTACGGTGAAGAAGCCATACAGATGTGGCTCGACCAAGATGAAGCTCGCGGTGCTACGCAAGTGAAAGAAGTCAAACTTACCATCTCGATTCCAACTAACGAAGAGTGGTTGAAGTCCCAAGCGGGAATCAACGTGATGGTTCCGGTGATCCGGATCATGGAAAACGAGGACAGGCCAACAGAAGAAGGATGCAGGCCAACAGAAATAGGTCGAGGGACGCCACCGGAAATAGACAGCAGCGAGCCTGGAGCAATCGACAGAGACGGGCCACGCGAAGTGGGAAGATCTGAGCTTCAAGAACGAGAAGGCCCGGTGAAAAGTCGTGGCTCGACAGGTCCGCCGGTGCCGGTGATGGTGAACAACGAATTCGCGCTGGATTCTTACACCACAGACAAGCTGTTAAGAGAAGCGTCGTCGGTATACAGGTACTTCACTGACCCCTCCACGGGAGAAGTGTGTGAAATTATGCCCACCAGGTACAGGGTGACTAAACCGATGGCTCGGACGCTCGAAGTTAGATGGGTGTACTGTTCCGTGCCGTGGTGTAACCGATTCGCCCGGACGTGCGACAAAGACCACATCATACCGTTCGATCAATCCAACCCGCAGAACGGCGGCCAGACGGTGCTTGAAAACCTGCACCCCTTGTGTCGCAAGCATCATCAGGCCAAAACAGAAGGCCGCCTAACGGCCAAGCGCACAAGCGACGGGGGAGTGGAATGGGAGTTTCCACGGATCGGCACCGTGTTGTCCTACCCTCCCGCATCACCATTGCACCAAGCGCACTACAAACAACTCGAAGCGTTCGCCAAGTCATCTGCATAGTGGTGAATGGGCCACGTGACCACTGTGCGTCGCCTATGCATACCCGCCAGCCAAGACAAGGTCCGTAACAAAAGCCTCAACCTGCGACTCGCTCAGTTCATGGACGGTAACGCGGATGTGACGGCTGGCTGTACCACCCTCGGTGAGGCCGAACTCATCGCCGGGACGCACGGTCCAGCCGTGACGGGTTAAGCGGGCGGCCACCTCGGCGGCGGGAGCCTTCACCGGCACCCACACGCTGATACCGTCGCCAGCACGCACAGCGCCAGCCCCAGTAGAGCCAACCCCAACATGAACTCCGTGCTCAGCTAGCGCCCGCACGAACGCCTCGTTGTTATCCGCATACACGCCGGCCGCCTGCTCAATGAGCGCCCGCGCGCTGGCATCGGTGAGCTGCGCCAACGCGATCCGCTGCAACAAGTGGCTCACCCACGTGGTGCCCGGGCTCAACCGCAACGCCAACCGCGCCGCCGTCTCCCGGTCAGAGGCAACTAGGGCAACACAAATATCGGGCCCAATGAACTTCGATAGCGAACGCACCAGCGCCCAGCGCTGATGCTCGGGCCTCACAATCGACTCAAACGGCACCCGCGACAACAACGAGTAATAATCGTCCTCAATCACCAGCACATACGGGTAGTCGGCCAAAACCTCGCGCAGTTGCTGGGCCCGCTCGGCATCAATCGACGCGCCCGTGGGATTCTGCGCCCGAGGCGTACACACCACCGCGCGCACCCCCGCCTCAAGCGCGGCTTGCAGCCCCGCAGGTGTCATGCCGCGCTCATCAACCGCAATCGGCACCGTGCGATACCCGCCCAACCGTACCGTTTGCTGGCTCGCCAAGAAGCACGGATCCTCCAAACCCACCGCGTCGTCGCGCATGAGCGACTGCGCCAGCAACCGCTCAATCGCGTCCACCGCCCCCGAGGTCACCGACAACTCAAACGACCCCGAAGCGCTCGGCGCTGCTGTCGCCCCCGGAGCCCCTGAATCCCCCGGCACATCCGGCGCAATCCAGTCCCGCGCCCACCGCGCAAGCCCCGCATCGATCACCGGCTCGCCGTACAGCACCGTGTGCCCAGCCGCGGCGGTGAGCGCCGGGCGTAGATCGGGGATCAGCTCTGGCAGCGGGTTGCCGCTGGCAAGGTCCACCACCTCGGCCGAGTTGTCATCCGCCCCATCCGTCGCGTACCCGTCCTGGGGGCCGGGGGAGAGGTCGGCAACTCGGGTGCCGGCGCGACCCTGCCCAACGACCAGGCCCGAGGTCGCCAACAGTCGGTACGCAGCCACGGTGGTGTTGCGGTTGACGCCTAAATCTCGGGCGAGCGTGCGCACGGGTGGCAACAGGTCGCCCGGGCGCAGGTGCCCGCGGTCGATGAGGGTGCGGACCGAGTCGGCGATGTCGCTCGCAGATTGCCCAGTTATTTCCACGTGGTGAGTCACATGCCCCAGTCTAGGCTGTGACGTGGTACATTCTTTTGGCCTAGACCAAAACTAAAAGCGCTGGTACAGGCACGTACAGACAAAGGAGCCCAACATGACGAACTCGAGTGACACCTCGGCAAACAACCAGCAAGCCACCGCAGAAAACCCCACCGCCCAAAACCACCACGGCACCGGCCGCGTGAAGCGCGGACTCGCCGACATGCTCAAGGGCGGCGTCATCATGGACGTGGTGACCCCGGACCAGGCGAAGATCGCAGAGGACGCCGGTGCAGTCGCGGTCATGGCCCTGGAGCGCGTGCCAGCCGACATCCGCGCCCAGGGCGGCGTGGCTCGCATGAGCGACCCGGACCTCATCGACGGCATCATCAACGCGGTGTCGATCCCGGTGATGGCTAAGGCGCGCATCGGCCACTTCGTGGAAGCGCAGGTGCTGCAGGAGCTGGGTGTGGACTACATCGACGAGTCCGAGGTCCTCTCACCTGCCGACTACGTCAACCACATCGACAAGCAGAAGTTCGACGTGCCATTCGTGTGCGGCGCCACCAACCTGGGTGAAGCACTCCGCCGCATCACCGAAGGCGCCGCCATGATCCGCTCGAAGGGTGAAGCCGGAACCGGTGACGTGTCGGAAGCGACCAAGCACATCCGCACCATCACCGCTGAAATCAACCGCCTGCGCGCCCTGACCCCAGACGAACTCTACGTCGCCGCAAAGGAACTACAGGCCCCATACGACCTGGTCGCAGAAGTCGCCCGCACAGGCCAGCTCCCCGTTGTCCTCTTCACCGCCGGAGGAGTCGCCACCCCTGCCGACGCCGCCATGATGATGCAGCTGGGCGCCGACGGCGTGTTCGTGGG
>NZ_JAKRMN010000011.1:0-80709 GCF_022346365.1 Brevibacterium sp. ACRRH | reverse complement strand
AAGGTCCTGGTAAGGCTGAAATCGACAAGGATGGCAACATCCGCGTCGGTATCGACAAGGACGCTAAGCCTGGTGACAAGATCAAGGTTGTTGTTAAGGACAAGGACGGAAAGGTGATTGATGAAGTCACCGTGACCGTCGAGAAGCCTGGCGACAAGCAGCCTGACGCTCCTGCTCCTGCTGACAAGCCGGACTGGAACGACAACAAGGGCAACCCTGGTGACAACGTTGTGATCCCGAACGAGGGTGGCAAGGTTCCTGACGGCACCACGGTTGAGGTCGAAGGTCCTGGTAAGGCTGAAATCGACAAGGATGGCAACATCCGCGTCGGTATCGACAAGGACGCTAAGCCTGGTGACAAGATCAAGGTTGTTGTTAAGGACAAGGACGGAAAGGTGATTGACGAAGTCACCGTTACCGTCAACGATCCAAAGAAGACCGACGCTGAAAACTACCAGCCTAAGTGGAACGACAGCACCATCAAGCCAGGTGACACCATCACCTTGCCAAACATTGGTGACAAGCTCCCGAACGGCACCACCCTTGAAATCAAGGGCAAGGACCTGCCAAACGGCTGGGGTGTACAGATCGACAAGAATGGCGCCATCAAGGTAACTGCCCCAAGCTGGGCGAAGCCAGGCGACAAGGTCACGATCCCTGTCCACGTCACGTACCCAGACGGATCGACTGAAGTTGTATACTTCACCGTCACCGTTACAGGCGACGCAGACAAGGGCGGAAGCAACGACAAGGGTGGCCCACTGCCACGAACCGGTGTGGAAGTTGGAGCAGCACTTGCTGCAGCAACCGCACTGATCGCAGGTGGTATCGCACTCATCGCGCGCTCACGCCGTCGCAACAACTAAAAAGCCACGGCGCAAGCCATAGCTAACAAACCTTAGGGCGTCCCTCACACGAGGGGCGCCCTAAGCGCTTCCAGCCACCCATAAACTAAACACCATGGTTGCCACAAACGACCCCCACGACGAACCGTTCTTCCGCGAATGGAACGCCCACAAACACCTCACCCGGTCCCGTACCAGATCAACCCAACTCCAACAAGCACTCGACCTCACCCGCACACTGCCCGTCCCAGCCATCCTCATCGTTGGCTCCAAAGGCAAAGGAACAGCGACAGCGGCAGCCACCTCGGCGCTGGCAAAAAACGCCACCGTAGGCACCATCACCAGCCCACCACTACGCCACAACCGCGAACGCATCCGCATCAACGGACGCGCAATCAGCCACACCGAATACGCGTGCATCTCCGAAATCGCGCACAACGCAATCCACTCCCTGCCACCCGTCACCGACGGATACCTGCCACCATCGGGCATATACACACAAGTGGGCATCGCATACCTACTCCAACAAGGCGTCGACTATCTGGTCATCGAAGAAGGACTGGGCGGACTCAGCGACGACGTCTCCCTCTTCGACTACCCCACTGTTGGGATCACCCAAATCTTCATGGAACACGGCGACATCTTGGGCAACTCCATTCGTGCGATCACCCGTGACCTGCTGGGAACCATCACACCCGCAACCACCAACATCGTCACCCACTACAACCAGCCACAAGAAGTGTGGGACTATCTAGAGGGACGCGAACCTGAACTGCCAGAACTGGAGCTACCGGAACCAGAACTTGTGCACGCGTCCACCATGACAGCGACGAACCTTGAAATCGGGGCACGGGCCGCCGCCACGCTCACCGGGCGATACGTGCCGATCGGTGAACAGGAGCTCATACTGCCTGCCCGCGCATCAACACACACGCCACCGCAATCTGACGCCCTGTGGATGGTGGACGCTGGAATCAACCCCGAAGGCATCCAGCACGCACTCACCCGTGCAACAGAAGAGCTAGGCCACTTCCACGTGCTCGCAGGACTCCCAGATGTCAAAGACGTAGACGCGTGCCTGGAAGTCCTGGAGCCACTGCCTGTCACATTCGTAGGTGCAGGACGCGACTACCTGGACTACACGCACCTGGCCACGTACGGGCCAGTGCTCACGGTCGAAGGCGCCTGCGAACAAGCCCTGGCATCAGGGAAAAACATTCTGGCCGTGGGCACCATGTCGTTCGCGGGGGCAGTCCTTGAGTTCCTCGACGCCCCCACCCACTTCTGGTGGTAAGGGGATCCGGGCGTGATGGCCCGTTTTTGACGCTACGTGACACACTGTTGCACGCATGTGACACCAAAAGACGCGGTGTGACACCACTGCCAGCGCACCTGCTTCTCTAAACCTAGCGTAGGCTCCACAGTCACTCACCTCAGACCAAGGAGCACGCAATGTCACTGTCTAGCCTTCCAATCCTCGATCTGTCACTGGCTGACGATCCACAGCACGCGGACGACTTCCGTCGACAACTCCGCGACGTCACCCACTCAGTAGGGTTTTTCTACCTCACCGGGCACGGCATTCCCGCCTCGGACTTCACTGATCTCCTGGAGACCGCCCAGCGGTTCTTCGCCCTGCCAGAAAAAGACAAACTCAGTATCGAGAACACCAATTCGCCCCACTTCCGCGGATACACCCGCGTGGGCGGCGAACGCACGCTGGGTAACGTGGACTGGCGCGAACAGATCGACATCGGCCCACACCGCGAACCTGTAACGGAGCCCCTGCACACCTACGACCGGCTCACCGGCCCCAACCTGTATCCGGAGGCCTTGCCAGAGCTCAAAACCGTCACTGACTCCTGGCACAAAAAACTCACCGCCGTAGGCGAACGCTTGCTGTCTGAATGGGCTCTGAGCCTGGGGCAGCCCGCAGACGTTTTCTCCCCTGCTTTCGCCAACGACCCAGAGTCGTTCATCAAAATCATCCGCTACCCGGCACCTACCGTGACGCCTGCTGAAGTGACCGCCGAGGCGGCAACGACCAACGCTTCCAAAGAAGGAACCGCTGAGGAAAGTGCGATCACGCAAGGTGTGGGTGCGCACCGTGACAGCGGTGTGCTGACCCTGCTCTACCCACAACCCGGCACCACCGGTTTGCAGGTGAACTACCAGGACACATGGATCGACGTCGAACCCATTGAAAACACTTTCGTGGTCAACATTGGCAAACTGCTGGAAGTGGCCACCGGTGGGTACTTGCGCGCAACCGTCCACCGGGTGCTGCCCACACCTCCTGGCCAAGACCGCATCTCTCTTCCGTTCTTCTACAACCCGTCTCTGCGTGCCAGCCTGCCCGAGCTCACACTTCCTGAAGAGCTCGCCTCCCAGGCACGCGGAGTAAGTGCTGACGAACGTGACGCACTCTACGCCGTCTACGGCGAAAACGCGCTGGAATCCCGGCTCCGTTCCCACCCGAACGTCGCCGCCATCCACCACGCCGACCTCCTCGAAACCCCCGCACGTACCCACGCGAGCTGAGGACTCCAGTGACCACTCTCTCAGCTTCAGCACCCCTCGATACCCACACCTCGGGACGAACCACACTGGCCGGCACCTGGGCAACCGGAACCTCTGAGCGGGAGCCCGGCCAGCAACCGGAATCACCTCTGGCCCTGTCCTTCGAAGTCATGCCACCCAGGAGCGCAGAACAACAGGAACGCTCAGGGGAACTCCTGGACCTCCTAGCGTCCTACGACCCTGACTACGTGGCGGTCACCTCGGCGGTACGTACCGGCTGGTCAGCAGGAACAGCTGCGTTCATCTCGCAACTGTCAGCCACCACCCGCCTGCGCCCGCTGGCCCACTTGGCATGCACCGCAGCGCCGCGCGACGAACTGGTCACCTGGATCGAACGCTACATTGACTCAGGTGTGCGCGGGTTCCTGGCAATCCGCGGCGACCTGGCACCAGGGGCAACAGCGCCACCCTCAGGCCACCTGGCGCACGCCGACGCGCTAGTCACGTTGTTGCGCTCAGTCGAACGCAACCAAGTGGCCCGCCTGTGCGCTGGCCGGTTTGCCATAGGGGTTGCCGCGTACCCCAGTGGGCACCCCGAATCGAAACGGCCAGAAGAAGACATCGACGTGTTGGCCGCCAAACAACGCAACGGCGCCGACTTTGCCATCACTCAACTGTTTTTCAACCCCGCCCAGATCACCACAATGTCCCGCCGAGCTGACCTAGCCGGCGTCACCCTACCGATCATTCCCGGCATCATGCCCATCACCGGAAGTGCCCGGCTCACACGCATGTGCCACCTGTCAGGCCTCACCCCGCCGGCGTACATCGCGCAGGCTTTGGCTGCGGCGGGTAGCCCGGCTGAAGAGTACGAAATTGGGTTGAGCCTGACCGCCGACTTCGTCGAAGCCTTGGTCGAGGTAGGGGTTCCCGGCCTGCACTTCTACACCTTCAACGACCCAACAACTATCACCGAACTACTGGCACGCCTGAGCCCCCAAACCCGCGCCAGGCTGACAAACAACCGAAAGGACACACCATGACCAGCACCTCGAGCACCCCATTCCCTCACGCAACAGTGACCGGACTTCCACGGATCGGCCCACGCCGTGAACTCAAGCGCGCACTTGAAGCGCTGTGGGCCGGCACTATTGACGAAACCGAATACGCAGAAGCAGCACACAGCCTGCGCCTGTCCTCCTATGACCGGCAGCGTGACCTGGGCCTTGTGGCCGACTATGCGATCCCCGGCGACTTCTCCGCCTACGATCAAGTTTTGGACGCGGCACTGACCGCTGGGCTCGTGGGGGAGGACCCCACCGGCACTGACCTGGGTGAGTACTTTGCGCTGGCCCGTGGCACGGCCCAGCAGGCGCCATTGGAAATGACCAAATGGTTCGACACGAACTACCACTACCTAGTGCCCGAGGTCGCTGACGACCGCACGTTCACCGCCCGCCCCCAGCGGATCCTGGAACTCGTCGACGAAGCGCGCCAGGCAGGGCACACGATTCGCCCCGTCCTGTTAGGGCCGGTGACCCTGTTGGCCCTGTCGAAACCAGCTGAGGACGCTACCCGGCAACCACTTGACCGGCTCGACGAACTGGTAGACACCTACGCTGAACTGCTCACAGCCCTGCACACCGCTGGGGTGGAATGGGTGCAGATCGACGAACCGATCCTGGTGACCGACCTCGACGAGATTTCAGACGAGGACCTCGCACAGCGCGCAGGCCAGGCGCACGCACGGCTGCTGGCCGCTACAGACCGCCCGCAGGTCCTCATCACCGCCCCCTACGGTTCTTTGCGTGCGGGGCTGAATGCCCTGTTGGAAGCCGGCCCCGAGGCGCTTGGTATCGACCTTTCCGCCGCAACCCGCGCCATCGACCCTGACTGGCTAGACAGGTTGAAGGCCACGGATTTTGGGGATACCCGCCTGGTCGCCGGCGTGATTGACGGCCGGAACATTTGGGCAGCCGACCTCGAAGCTGAGCTTGCCGTACTGACGTCCCTGCAGGGTGGCGGCCACGAGGTATCCGTGTCCACCTCGACCTCCTTGCTACACGTCCCGTACACGGTGAGCGCGGAAAAACGACTTCCCGTGGACGTGGCCGGTTGGTTGTCCTTTGCAGAAGAGAAAGTCACGGAGGTCGAAGCGCTCGCAGCTGCCTTGGACGCTCACCGCGACGGTGCCGCTGATCCTGTCAGTGTGCGCGAGGCTGCCTTTAGCCGATCTGCCCGCGCAGTCCGCACGCGCGCCGAATCCGACCGCGTGGTTGATGAGCAGGTACGCGCCCGCACGGCTAGCATTGGTGAGCGTTGCACACGTGTTGGAAGTGTTGAGGAACGTCGCCAGGCCCAGGAGTCTCTTGGCCTGCCGCTGTTACCCACAACAACGATTGGGTCGTTCCCGCAAACGCCCGAGGTGCGCCAAGCTCGCGCTGCCCTGCGCGGCGGCCGTATTTCTGAGGACGAATACACCCAGACCATGCGTGCAGAGATCGCTGAGGTCGTGAGGTTGCAGGAGGAGCTTGGATTCGACGTGATCGTTCACGGTGAACCCGAGCGCAACGACATGGTGCAGTACTTCGCTGAAAACCTAGCCGGTTTCGCAGTGACCGACAACGGTTGGGTGCAGTCATACGGAAGTCGCTGTACCCGCCCACCCATCCTGTTTGGTGACGTTCACCGGCCAGAACCCATCACGGTTCCCTGGTCGACCTATGCTGCAAGTCTCACCGATAAACCGGTCAAGGGGATGCTCACCGGCCCGGTGACGATCCTGTCGTGGTCGTTCGTGCGCGATGACGTGCCACTGTCAACGGTGGCTGAGCAGATCGGGCTGGCACTGTCCGACGAGGTCGCTGAACTGGAATCGGCTGGGGTTCGGATCATTCAGATTGATGAACCGGCGCTTCGCGAGTTGCTACCGTTGCGTGCAGATAACCGTGCGGACTACATCGCTTGGGCAGTGGATGCGTTCCGCTTGTCGAGCATCAGTGTGGATCCAGGTACGCAGATCCACACGCACTTGTGTTATTCGGAGTTTGGCCAGGTGATCGCTGCAATCGACGCTCTGGACGCGGATGTCACCAGTATTGAAGCTGCTCGGTCACGCATGGAACTGTTGGCCAGCTTGGACCCTGAGGAGTTTGATCGGAGCGTGGGCCCAGGTGTCTATGACATCCACTCGCCACGTGTGCCCACGGTGGAAGAACTCACTGGTTTGCTCGAGGCTGCGATCACGCACGTGCCACGTGAGCGTCTGTGGGTGAACCCGGATTGTGGTCTCAAAACGCGTAGGTATGAAGAAGTGCGCCCAGCGTTAGCGAACCTGGTAGAGGCGCGTAACGCGGTACGCGCCAAACTAACGGTGTGACGTTGGGGGCTTGGAAATTGCGTTGGGCGTGCCTGAAATAGGCACGCCCAACGGGTATTGAGCAAACGTTAACGATTGATTTCTGGCGGAGTGTCATTGTTATCCGTGTCTTCTACGGTGCCTTCGATGACATCACCTCGGCCGTCATTGCTGGGGTTGGAGTACGCGCGTTCACGTTCTGCCACAGCTTGTGCGCTCTTGCCGAACTTGAAGCCCAACGCTAAACATGCAGCGCCCACAAAGATCAGAACCGTAGCGACCACAGTGAGCAACGCCAGAGTGCTTTCACGCGGGAACACCACGATCATGACCGAACCGGCGAACGCCAACACACCACAGATCACAAAAGCGATCCACGAACGGTTCCCGGTGGGTTTGATGACCAAACCTGTCGTGAGCAGTCCCATAGCGATGAGGAACACCGCCAGCGACACGATCACCAGAATGATCGACGCGAAAACACCGGGCAACATGGCGATGATGATGCCCAAGATGATCTGAATGATCCCTTTACCCATGGACAGTTGGGCGCCTGGCACACGCCGTGCGCGCAACCAGAGGAAGCATGAAAAGACGCCGTCGGCGATCAACCATCCGGCGAAAATGTATGCCACGACCACTAAGGACTGTCCCGGCCATACCAGGATTGCCAGTCCAGCTAGTACTGCGAAAATACCCTGCGCTAAGAAAAAGTTACGAGCCTGACGATAGATCAGCGATAACATTGCACTCCTTTAAGCGTGTACCTGTATAGCGTTTGGCGAACCTGATTTATTCCGTTTTGTTCCGCAGCGCCAACAGCTCACGCCCAACAGAATACGCCTCTACAGCGGCGGGTAAATGCCCCGGCCTACCCGAAACAAACACGTGCGTCAGCCTGCCAGCCGAACCAGACACAAGCTGGGAAGACGGCGGTGGTGGAACGACCTCGGCGGAGTTCTCAGAAACCAACGGCGCGGCAAGCCTGCGCGCCAACTGGCGGGCAACCGCCGGGGGCGAATCAAACAGAGCGACGGGACGGTCAAACGCTGCCTCAATGCGGTCCGCGACCAGCCCGTAGTGCGTGCACCCCAGCACAATGGACTGGGCTTCCCGAGGTGTCGCGGTGACGGCGGCGGAAAGAGCGATGTCGATGGTTTCCGGGTCGGCGGAGTCAATGGCCTGGGCTAGGCCGGCGCACGCCACCGGGTACACGTTGATGTCGCCCGCGTACATGCTGATGAGCGAGCGCTGGTATGCGCTTCCCGTGGTAGCTGTTGTGGCCCACACCGCGAATGGGGCGCCGGTGGCCGCCGCGGGCTTCACCGCTGGGACCGTGCCGATCACCGGGATGTCTGGTTCGAACTGCTCGCGCACCGCTTGCAACGCATGCACGCTGGCCGTGTTGCACGCGATCACTAGGGCGCGGGCCCCTGCGTCCACCAACGTGCGGGCGGAAGCCAGTGCGCGTTGCTCAATCTGTGCCGAGGTGAGAGCGCCATACGGAGCGAAGTCCGGATCCAGCGCAAGGGCCAGGTTCACATGGGGGAGTTCATGGTGCACGGCAACCGCGAACGGCACCAAGCCTAGGCCAGAGTCCAACAGGCCGACGGTGGGGGAAGACGCCCCGCTACTCATTGGAGCTCTGAGCAGTAGGTGTGTCCGGGTCAGGTCCCGCGTGCGGGGTGTTGGCCGAGGTCTCCGGGTCCGGTCCCGCGTGCGGGGTGTGTTCCGGGCTGAACGTGGGTTGGGACGTGTCAGACTCGCGTTCTGCGTCAGTGTCCGTGTCTGCGTCGTGTACCGGGGCAACCACAAAGTCGCTGGTGTTCATGGGTTCAGAACCACTGGGGCGCGGGTACGAAAAATCTTCAATCGACGTGATCTGGTCTTCAGTTAACCCGAACTGAAACTCCGGCGCGATCAACAGCATCCGGTTCCGATACGTCTGCTCGAAATACTGGCGCGTGCTCTCATGTGCCAGATCGTCATCGACCCACACCGCGCGCTTGCCGGGATTGTCAGCCAGCCACTGTTTCATGGCAAGGGCCTTCCACCATTTGGTGTGGTCCCCGGCGTGACGGTTATACGTGGCGTCCGGCATCTCGATGATGGGGTAGGAGCGTTCAAAGTTGAGCTTTGGTTCAATTTCAGTGCGACACAGCGCTGACCAGGTCGAAAGCCACACGATGTCCGCGTCGCGATTCTTCACGACCTTCTCTAACGCCTTGATGATTTTGGGCCGAAAATGCAGAACATAGTTCCACGCCTGCACTTCCTTACGACCCTCTTTCTTGAATCGCTTGCCCTCAACGGGAAAAGAGTTCAGCACACCGTCCACATCAAGGAAGATTGTGATGTGGCGCGCCTTGCGACGGGCAGAATCCTTCATGTGCGACTCCGAGCGAATTTGGCAGGCTTAGCTTCCAGTGTACGGGGGTAGTGCTGAGGCAGTGAATGAATATGCCACACTACGTGTATGAGTGACTTACATTACATGGGCGTAAAAGAAGTTCTCCAGGCATATCAGCAAGGACTGTCACCCGTTGAGCTCGTCACGCACCTTCTAGAACGTATCAAACACGTCAACCCTCACATTAACTGTGTTGTTGACACCCTGCCTGACCTGGCACTCGAAGAAGCCCACCGCGCCGCAGCGGCACGTGAAAGCAAGCCCTTGCTGGGCGTGCCATTCCTCATCAAGGAACAACACGACTTGGCCGGGCACTCCGCGACGCGAGGATCCCAAACGCTAGCCGGCGCGGTAGCGGAAGCCGACCACCCGATCGTGGCGCGACTGCGGGCAGCCGGCGCGATTCCGATTGGGCGCACCACCACGCCGGAGTTTTCCTGCGCCACGTTTAGTCACACGCGCGAATGGGGGATCAGTCGAAACCCGTTTAACCTCGATAAGACCCCGGGTGGTTCGTCCGGTGGATCAGGAGGAGCGGTGGTAGCCGGATTTGCGCCGTTTGCTACCGCGTCAGACATTGCGGGGTCCACGCGCATTCCCGCCGCGTTTTGCGGGTTGCCCGGGTTTAAGTCGCCATTTGGCTCTACGCCAGGGACGCATCCCTCGAACAATGACTGGTACCGTGGCGACCACGTTTTAGCGCGCAGTGTTGCCGACACCGCTTACGTGTTTAACGTGATCACCGGTGTTGATCCGTACGACAACGCGACCGTCCCGGTAGAGGACTACCCGCATGAGTTTGGTGAGGCTGGGCAGTTGCTTGCTGGTAAGCGCGTGGCGGTCAGTGCTGACCTGGGGGCGTACGCGCTCGATTCTGCTGTGGCGGCGGGAGTCGACCGTGTGGCGCAGGCGCTCGCGGGTGCGGGTGCGGTTGTTGAGACCGTGGACGTGGGGCTTGATTTGGAGACCATCACCCGGGCGTCGATGAGTCACTTTGGACACATTTTTGGGGCGAAGCTGTTCCAGTCCGTGAATGGGGATTTGAGTGGTTTTGAGCCATACACGCGCCTCATGGTCGAGTCGACCACGCAGGCGGCCCGGGAAACCAGTCTGGTGGACAGCCTGACGTTGGAGTCCCAGATCCAGGACACTCTCACCCGCGCCATGGAGGGGTACGACGTGTTGGTGACAGGCACCTCGGCGATTGAGGACCTGGACGCCGGTTGCGACTACCTAGGTGAGGTGGAGCGCGAGGCCGGGAACCTGGACTTCTACTGGGAAGGGCACATGACGGTGCCGTTCAACATCGCCAACCGCAGGCCAGTCATGGCCATGCCCAGCGGCGTGGGGAGCGCGGGTGTTCCCACGAGTGTACAGATCGTGGGGCACCCGTATGACTGCGCGCCGGTGTTTGAAGTGGCCGCGGGGCTTGAGCAGTTGGTTCCTGTGCCACGACCCGAGCTTTAGGTGGGTGGGTACACGGTGGGTGTCACCGTGTACCCACACACATCATTAGTGGTTCTTGCCTAGTTTGGTGAGTAGATCGTTTTCCGCGTTGGGGCCCGGTTTTACGCCACCCGGAAGACGGAACATCATGACGACTCCAGCGGTGATCCACAGCCCGAACATCGCCCACGATGGCAAGGCCAGCTCAGCTGACCACGGTGTCACTGGGAGATACAAAACAAACAAGAAGAGGCACAGGACCGCGGCAATCGCACCCACCACGATTCCGAAATTGCCTTTTCCACCGACGCGCATGGGGCGTTCCATGCCAGGTTCACGCTTGCGAAGCAACACGAACGCGACTGACACCAGGAAGTACGTGATCACAATCATGGGTGACCCGGCGTCCACGACCCACCCCAGCATCTTCGAACCCAAGAACGGTGTCACAACCGATAGCGCCCCGATAAACAGGAGCGCATTGACTGGAGTGCGGTAACGTGGGTGAATTTTGCCGAACCACGCAGGGATCATTCCGGAATTGGCCATTGCCCACATGAGTCGTGACGCACCCATTAGGAAGGCATTCCAACTGGTAATGATGCCGGCGAGCCCTCCAGCGATCACGATCTTGCCCCAAATGGGGTGGCCCAGCATGGCGGTGAGGGCGTCGGCTGTGACCAGGCCATCTTCTGCGTTGAGCGCGGCGATCTTGTCGTGGGGCATGGACACCGAGGTAGTAAAAATAATGACAACGTACCAGGCCACGGCCATGAGAACAGCGAACACCACGAGCTTGCCGATCTGACGCGGTTTGACGTTGATCTCTTCTGCGGCTTGGGGGAGTACGTCAAAGCCCACGAAGAGGAATGGAACGGCTACGAGCACGGTGACAAAGCCGCTGAAGCCTCCGGAATATAGGGGTTCGGCATTTTCCATCTGGCCGCCGGTGAAGGAGCCGAAAATCAGAAGCAGACCCACAATCAGCAAGAACGAGACGACAAACGTCTGAACCAGTGAAGCGACTTTGACGCCTCGGATGTTGATGTACGTCAGCACAACCGCAGTGATGACACCTACCAGTGCCCACGTGAGGTAGACATCGAATCCCGCGATTGTCCACAAATGGACCTTGTTGAGGTCAGGAAATAAGTACAACGCAGTTTTGGGTACAGCAACGGCTTCGAACATCACCACAGTGATGTATCCGCCAACGATGCACCACGAGCCAATCATCGCTATCTTTGGCCCCATGCTGCGCATCAGATAGTTGTGCTCTCCACCGGCTAGGGGCATGGCGGCGACGAGTTCGGAATACACGACACCAACAAATGCCATGATGACACCGCCACCAACAAACGCGAGAAGCGCTCCTACAGTGCCGGCCTGTTCAATCCACCCTCCAGCGAGAACAATCCAGCCAAAGCCGATCATGGCGCCGAAGCCTACAAACAGCGCATCGAGACGACCCATCGCTTTGTTGAAAATGGAGTCGCGTGACTCATGCGTATAGCTACTGGGGTGTTGGCGTGGCTCACTCATGTGTATCTCCTTTGATCCTGCCGTGAGGCACACACTAGTTCGCGTTACAAACAACGAGTGGAGTAACTCACACGTTGATATCGAATTGTGTTGTTCAGTCCAGACGCACGCCTCTAGTCAGTCCAGGCGCACATCGGTGAGAGACGCCGGGTCGCAACCCGCAGCCTTCGCAGCAGCCACCACTCTTCGCCTCGCCAACTCACTGATGGTGATGGAGGTTGTGGATTTCGAGTCCAACTCGCCAGCGGAAGACCGCAACACCTCGGGCTTTTGTACCAGGATGAACTCACGCCGCCCACCGTCCTCGGCGTTGAGCTCCATGACTGCCTGGGCCGTTGTCCCGGAGCCGGCAAAGAAATCCAGGACTACCGCCTCGGGGTCAAAGAACGTGCGCGAACGCACCAATGTGCGCATGAGCGACACCGGTTTGGGGTACGTGAACAGGCCGCCCAACCCCAGGGCCTCCAGGTCGTTGCGCCCCTCATGCCCCAGCGCGCGCACGATCGAATACATTTTGGACGCCGCCTGTTCCGCGGGGGTGATCCGCACGACCGCATGCTTGCCATCACCCCACGGCCGCAAAATGTGAGTGCCGGCCGCCAGCCACGCGTCGACCTGCGCCTTCTTCGCCGGGCCGCGCACCGCCTCGATGTCCTCATACATCAGGCGCCGCTCCGTGCCACGCTCATACCGGCCAAACGTGGTGCGCAAAACATCGTCCTCAACCAGGTAGCGCGCACCGTCGATGGTTTCGTACTTGGCAGGCGGACGCTTCTCCTGCCAAAACCCGTCCACCAGTGACGCGTCCTTGGCCCACACCGCGATGTAATCGTGCCCGCGAATCCACGTCCGAGCCTGACCACCACCCCTGGCGCGCTGATGCACAAACGACCCCAAGAAGTTCTCTTCTCCAAAAACCTGGTGGCCCAGCAGCGTCAAAAACGCGTGCTCACGGTCGTCGATGGACACGAAAATGACCCCGTCTTCGCGCATGAGCTCGCGGGCAACGATCAGCCTGGGCAGCATCATCGACATCCAACCCGCGTGCCCAGCCACCCCGAAAGTATCGCGGTACGGCAACGCATTCCCCGTGTTGTACGGCGGGTCGATGTACACCACTGCTACCCGGTTTTTGTGGGTTTGGCGCAGGTGTTTCAGCGCGTCCAAGTTATCGCCCTCGATCACCATGGAACCCGTGGACGGAAGTGTGGGGGTGGGCCCGCTGGAAGCTGCGGTTCCAGCGGGGGTGGGTGCCGCCTCGGCCGAGGTGTCCCCCAACACCCCCACATACCCCACCTGGGCGCGGGGAGGGGTGTGGGCGGCCGCTTCTGCGTCAGGGCGGCCGGTCCAGTCGAGTTCGTAGGTGTTCACGCCCCAAAGTCTATTCAGTTCGTGTTGAGCGGGGCCAAAAGGCAGGCGAAACGGCACAAAACGAGCGATACGGCGCAATATAATGCGCCGTATCGCTCGTTTTGCGCCGTCTGGGCTGGCACACTGGAACTATGGAGCTTAAACGCATTGCAGTTGTTGGCGGCGGAATCATCGGAACGGCAGTTGCGCGTGAACTCACGCGCAAACAACCACAAGCACACATCACCCTGATCGAAAAAGAATCGTTGTTGGCGCAGCATCAGTCGGGCCACAATTCGGGCGTGGTCCACGCCGAGTTGGACTGCGAACCTGGCAGTGCGAACGCCAAACTGCGCCGTCGAGGCGTTGAACTCCTCACCGCGTACACGACCCAGAACGGCCTACCCTTGAACGAGTGCGGAAAGCTGGTCGTCGCGCAAGACGTGGACGAACTTGAACGGCTGGAGGCCATGCTTGAACGCGCGCAAACTGCCGGTGTGCCAGGTGTGCGCATGCTTGACCGCAGCCAGATGCGCGAAGTCGAACCGGGTGTGCGAGGAATCGCGGCTCTTCATTCGCCCCACACGGCCATCACCGACTACAGCAAAATCACTGAAGCGTTTGCCCGTGACCTCGAGGCCAATGGCGGACGCATCATGTACGACTCGGAAGTTAAGCGCGTGGACGTCATGGGTAATGAGGTTCGCGTCCGCCTGGCCCTGCCAGGTGCCCAGGATTCGACCATGACTGCCGACGGCGGCACATATGACCTGGTTATCACGTGTGCCGGACTGCAGGCCGATCGCTTGGCTGACAACAGCGGGCTGGACCCGTACCCCAAGATCGTGCCGTTCACCCGCGACTACTTCGAGATCAACGGCGAGGCCGCTCAAGGTGTACGTGGCCTCATCACCGCAGTGCCCGGCACCCCCAACCCGGTTCACCTGAGCACGACGACGAGCGGCGCACTCATGGTAGGCCCGTACGCGTCCTTGTCACTTGGCCGTGAGGGCTATTCGCGCGGGCTGTCCGGTTTCAAGTTGGACGACGTAGCGTCCACCCTGGGTTTCGGCGGTTTCTGGAAGTACGCGTCCAAGAACATTCAGAGTGCGGCCCGCGAAGCCCGCACGGCCGTCTCGCCTAACACGTACCTGGAAAGCGCGCAAAAGTATGTGCCGGATTTGAATGTGTCGGCCGCGCGCCCCGGCCCCCGAGGTGTCCTCGCCCGAGCCATGAACTCGGACGGCTCGTTGGTGGATGATTTGGTGTTTTCTGCCCGAGGTCGCCTCACCCAGGTGCGAAACGTACCTTCCGCAGGCGCGACGTGCTCGATGGCGATTGCTGAGCACGTGGTTGAGCAGGCACTTGCGCAAGTGTCATGAGACGAACGCTCTCTTCAAGTCCCTCAAAAGTTAAACCTGTGAGCACGCTGAGTGGTCGATATACTGAACACATGACTGTTCTCATCGGCTACCTCCCAGCTCCTGAAGGCATGGTTGCACTTGAAGTGGGTTTCCGTGAAGCCCGTGTGCGCGGAACTGATGCGATTGTTATCACGTCTCCTCGTAAAGGCGCCCCGGACATCATCACGAAGCTCAACGAACAAGCTCGTGAAGACATCCTCGCGGTGGCCAAAAAGCACAACGTGCAAGCGCGAATCGAACAGCCCACACACGAAGACGACCTGGTGGGAACGTTTAACGACTTCGCCGCTGAACACGGATGCGACCTGATTGTGATTGGCCTGCGCAAGCGTTCAGCAATTGGCAAGTTCATTCTGGGTTCACAAGCCCAGCGGATTCTCCTCGAAGCTGACGTGCCCGTGCTGACCGCAAAGGCATAGATCAGAACGAGGCAGTGCGATAGCCGAAGCGCAACTGACTCGTCTCAAAATATGTCTCGCGCAACGTTCGCCATCCACCATTGTGCAGTGATGTGTAATAGTTGTTCACTGTGAGTGTCTTAGTGTTTGAACAATCTCAAATTGCAGACACGCACGGTGTCAGAACGAAAGAAATTTGGGGTAGCTCGCGGGGAAGCGAGCCACTGGAGCTCCATGAGCAAGAAGCGGGAGTGTGAAGAAAGAATGTCACGCCGTCCTAAACCGCTGTCTACCGAGCAAAAAGCGCTCGTGTCTTCAGTCCGTCGCATTTCTAAACAGCGATCGCGCATCAACGCTTCCTATATTGATGCAGTTGTGAAAGCTCGAGACGCCGGAGTGACCTTTTCGGTCATCGCCGAAGCCGCAGGCATGTCATCGCAAGCCGCGCAAGAGATCGTTCGCCGTCACGGCTCAACCGGTAAGACGTCGTCAAACACATCGGTCGAAGGTAAAGATGGCGGTTAAGACGCCACTGAAAGCACGCAAGAATCGATCGGTAACGTAAGTGGGGTGCAAAGCGGTGTGCCTCAAGGCGCCGCAGCTGTTAGACATGAGGTAGGAACTCAAAACCCTAGCGAATAGGACGCACGTGGATCAGCCCACCGCCACTCACACCTCGGCCCACCAAAACCCCTACGCGCCCCTCCTCGTCATCGCCCGCAACGCCGCCGTCATGGCGTGGGAGAGGATGACGCACTGGTCGGCCCAGCTCAGCGACGCAACCGTCGAAGCGAAAGACAACCCAAACAACCTCGTCACCGTCGCCGACGCCCAAATCGAAAGCATCGTCACCGGCTACCTCAACCATGTTCGCCCAGGTGACACGGTCGTTGGCGAAGAAGAGGTGGAGCCCACCCCGTTCGACCCAGCCGCATGGTCCGGCCTCCTCGACATCCCCGACCACGCCCACGTCCCGGCCTCCGAATGGCACATCGACCCCATCGACGGGACTGTGAACTTTGTCCGCGGAATCGAGCACTACTGCTTCTCGGCCGGCGTGCGCCTCGCCAGCCCTGACCACCCGGCCCAGGGCACCTGGCTCGCCGGCCTGGTCGCGGCCCCGGTGATGAACACAACCTGGTATGCGACCTCGGGCGCGGGTGCGTGGGTGACGACAGGCTTGCCTGACACCCAACGGATTCTCACCCCCGCCGAGGTGGGAGTAGCCCGCCTGTCCGGCACCCCCGCAGGGAGGCGAGGCACTGTGGTGGCCACGGGGTTTGGTTATGGCAAAGAGCGACGTGATCGGCAGTTCCGTGCGCTCATCGACATCATGGAACGCTTCGACGATGTTCGCCGCATGGGTTCGGCAGCGATCGACCTGTGCCAAGTGGCACAGGGGCGCGTCAACGCGTACTACGAACGAGGCCTGGGCATCTACGACTGGGCCGGGGGAGCGGTGATCGCCCGCGAGGCCGGTTGCCACGTCCACATACCCACGGAACGGGACATGCCAGTGGTAGCGGCTGACACCTCGGACGTTTTGGAGTTCCTCACCAGCACGGCGTAAGGCCAGCGCCGCTACCAAGCCAACTCAGTCCACGTGCTTAGTGGTACACCGCGATCTTGCCGCGCGGCCCGTCCAAAACCTGGATAGGGGTGTTGAAAACGCCGGTGAGGATGTCGTCGCGCATGATCTGTTCCGGAGCGCCAAACTCCACCACTTGACCGTCTTTCATGGCACAAATGTGGTCCGCGTAGGTGGCGGCGAAGTTGATGTCGTGCAGGACAATCACCACTGTGCGACCCAGCTCATGCGCCGCCTGGCGCAGGTGCTTCATCATGGTCACCGAGTGCTGCATGTCCAGGTTGTTCAGCGGTTCGTCCAACAGAACGTAGTCCGTGTCCTGCGCCAACACCATGGCAACGTACGCGCGCTGGCGCTGGCCACCGGACAGCTCATCCAGGTAACGACCCTCAAGTTCCGTCAGACTCAGGAAGTCGATCGCGTCGCTGATGATCTTTTCATCGTGCTTGGTGAGGCGGCCCTTTGAGTGGGGGAAGCGCCCAAAGCCCACCAGCTGTCGCACTGTAAGGCGAGTGACGAAGTGGTTTTCCTGACGCAGAATCGACACCACCTTGGCCAATTCTTTAGACGGGGTTGAGGTCACGTCGAAGCCACCCATAGAAATGGTGCCCGTGTCCATGCCCATGAGGCGCCCCATCATCGTGAGCAACGTGGACTTTCCTGCTCCGTTAGGTCCCACCAGCGCGGTCACACCGCACCCGGGAATCACCTGGGACACCGGGCCAATCGCCACCGAATCGGAATACCGGCGCGTGACGTTCTCAATCCGAATAGCCAAGCTGGGGTCCGGGCCACCAAACTCACACGTGTCGCACCCGTCACCAGCGCATGCCCCAGGCTTAGCCAAGGACCCCGTGGATCCCGCGGACTCCCTGGGCTGGAGTGACAGGATGGTGCGGCCCTGAGGAGGTGTCACAGCCTCGCTCTCGTGTTCAACCTCACCTCGGTTCGCCTGTTTGCTTAATGTCACAGTCGCCCCCTCTTGAGAATGTATGCCAGGAAGAACGTGCCTCCCACCAGCTCAATGATGATGCCCACGGATCCTTGGGCGTAGAAAATGTTCTTCAAAATAAAGTGCGCTCCTCCCAAAACCACAAAACCGGTGAGCCATGAAACAGGGAAGACTCGGTAGTGATCGTAGGTGTCAGCAAGTTGATACGAAATCATGGCCACCAGGAACCCAAAGAACGTCAACGGCCCCACAAGTGCCGTGGTCATGGCCATGAGAACACTGACCAAGCCCAGCACCATGATCAAGTTTTTCTTGTAGTTCAGCCCCAGGTTCACAGCAGTGTCACGCCCCAGGCCCAGCAGGTTCAGTCGCCCGCTCATCAGCACCAAGAGCGTCACCGCTACCAGGCACACGGGCACCGCGATCACCAGGTACTCCGCGTGGGCAGACGCAATCGACCCCACCAAACGCGCCGTCAGCACGTCGAATTCACTGGGCGTGAGCAACCTCTGCATGAACGTCGAAGCAGCACCCAAGCCGCCCCCAATGACCAACCCGATCAGCAACGTAGTCTGCAGGTCACCTCGGCGGCCGGACAGCAACCACGAATACAGCAACACCGCGAACACCACCATCACCACGGTCTGCAGAACAAACTGTGGCGTGCCACGCAGAACCGACCCTCCAGCGATCCCAAAAATGAACACCGAACCGGTTTGGATGAGCGTGTACAAAGACTCGAACCCCATGATCGACGGGGTCAGAATGCGGTTGCCGGTCACGGTCTGAAACGCCACGGTCGCGGTCGAATGACACAGCGCCACTAGCGCGATCACCAGCAAGTTCTGGACTCGTAGCTGCGCGATCAGCCAGAATCCCTCGGACCCAAACGGCATGGGGTTGTCCCACGAAAGTGTGCCCACCGTGATCCCGGCGGCCAGCGCAATCAGCACCCCAACGATGATGGCGTACCGGCGCCTGGCTCGCGGGGTAGGAAGTGGGTGGGTGGAACGGGCCGAGGTGGCCGTCACCTGAGTTGTTTTACTCACCGTCCGCGCCTCCTTTGGAGGAGAAGGGCCACGAACACGATCGACCCGATGATGCCCAGGATCAGTGACACGGGAACTTCGAACGGTGCGATGATGGTGCGTCCTACCAGGTCGCATACGGTGACCAGGCTGATTCCGGCCAGGCATACCCACGGCAGGTTGGAGCGTAGGTCATCGCCGCGGAACAGTGACACCACGTTGGGCACTACCAGTCCCAGGAACGGCAGGTTGCCCACGACCACCGTGACCAGGCCAGAAGCCAGCGCAACCAGAGCGGTTCCCAACAGGATGATGCGGTTGTAGTTCAGGCCCACGTTGGTGGCGATGTCTTTACCCAGTCCAGCGACGGTAAAGCGGTCTGCAGCGATGAAAATAGCGATGACCACGGCAACCACGATCCACAGCGGTTCGTACTGGCCGCGCAGGACCGAGGTGAAAGACCCGGCAAACCAGATCCCCAGGCTTTGGAGCAGGTTGGTTTGAAGAGCAATGAAGTTCGACAGCGCACCCACAACCGCGCCCAGCATGAGCCCCACAATGGGCACGATCACTGAACTGCGCAACTGGATGCGGCTCAAGAACGCAAAGAAGATAAGTGTTCCCACAAAAGCAGACGCCACCGCGATGACCATGCGCGTGAGCACGCTGGCATCCGGGGCAATCACCATGGTGAGCAAAAGACCTAGCCCGGCCCATTCGGTGGTTCCTGTGGTGGTGGGCTCTACGAACCGGTTTTGCGTGAGCATCTGCATGACCAGGCCGCTCATGGCCATGGCTGCCCCAGCTAACACCAGCGCGATCGTGCGGGGGATACGGGTGATCTGGAAGATCGAGGCACCGTCTTGGCCCGAAAAAATGTCATATTCGCCCACGAACAGACTGACCGTCACCAAGGCTGCGGTGACAATGACGCCAATGATGAGCGGCCATGTAAACAGCCTTCCCGCCGGGGCGCGGTTGCCCTCACCGGTACGGTTGCGGGTACCACCTCGGGGGCCTGTAGAAATGCGACTACCCGCGGTAGGAGCCGTGCTCCGTTCCGCGGGTGTCACTGATTTGTTGTGAGACTTCACTCAAAGTCTCCGCAGTTGGTGTGCATTACTTCTTTTCCATTGCGTCTGCCAGGTCGTTGTAGAACTCGGTGTACGTCTGCAGGCCCTCGTTGAGGTAGGTGTCCTGCGGCATGTACACGATGTGCTTGTTCTTCACCGCGTTGACGTTCTTCAGGGCCTCCGACCCTGCAATGAGTTCATTTGCAGGCGTGTACTTTTCGCCGTTGTTTGCGCTAATCGACGCGTCACGGTCCATGACCATGATCCAGTCTGGGTTGGACTTAGCGATTGCTTCAACCGAAATGTCGTCACCTTGGTGATCACTCGACGAGTCTTTCACTTCCAGGGACGGAGTAAGCCCAAGCATGTCATAAACCGGACCCAGCGTGCGACCGCTGTGCGGGGCCGCGAAGTTGATGTTGCCACCCGTTGTGATGACCGACAGGACTTTTTCGTCCTTGTTGTATGCATCTTTGACGCGCTTGACGGACGCATCGAAGTCGTCGTTGAGCTTCTTGGCTTCGTCCTGCTTGCCAAAGATTTCGCCCAGCGTGGTGGTCTGGCGCTTGAGTTCTTCGCCCAGGTCTTCGCCTTCGCGTGGTTCAAGGTTCACAACCGGAGCGTCGCCAGCGTACTTCTTGACCTCTTCACCGTGGTCGCGGAAGCGCTGGCCGGTGATGACTAGGTCGGGCTTGGAGGCCACGATCACTTCGAAGTTGGGCTCACGGTGGTTTCCCACTTCTTGAATGGAGTCATCTTTTTTCTGTGGGTTGTCCGCCGGCATGAGCTTCTTTGCAGCAGCGACAGGCTTGATTCCCCAGCTTTCCAGCGTTTCAAATGAGCGGTTGTCCAGAGCAACCACGCGCTTAGGGTCCTTGGGGACTTCAACTGTTCCCGAATTGTCCTCAATCGAGATGGTTTCCCCGGACGCGTTTTCCTCTCCTGAGGTGCCCGAGCCGCACGCGCTCATAGTGAGAGTGAGCGCCGTGGCGGTCGCAAGTGCCGCTGTGAGCCGGCGAAGTTTCATATCGTCTCCTGATGATCTGACGTGTAAGTAAGGTTAGGTTATCCAAACTTTCGTGAATATGGCAATTCTTTTGTGTGCTAATTCGATTTTGGTTGAGTGAGACGGCGCAAAGCCTGCCGGAGTCCTACACTGGCCCCATGACTCAACTTTTCGTCAACGCGAACATCCACACGTTCGACCCCGCCAACCCGCATGCCACCGCTATCCTCACGGACGGCGAAACCATCACAGCGGTGGGCGATGTGGAAGATTTGAAGGCGAACACCTCGGGCGTGGAAACCGTTGACTTAGGCGGCGACACGGTCATTCCCGGCTTTGTGGACGCGCACCTGCACGCGCTCGCCCACGCGGAATCCCTGGCGGAACTCAACATTTCTAAAACCACCTCCCTGCCCGAGGCGGTAGAGGCTATCCGCGCATTCGCCGCGATCCTGCCCCATGGTCAGTGGGTGACCGGCGGGCGTTGGGATTACAGCAAGTGGGGGCTTAGGCACCAGCCCGATAGGTCGTTGTTGGATGTGGCGTTGCCGGATCGGCCCGTGGCGCTGTGGTCGATCGACTTCCACACGCTGTGGTGCAACGGAGCGGCCCTGCGGGCGGCTGGAATTGACCGCAACACCCCGGACCCCCGAGGTGGAAAAATCGTGCGCGACGAACACGGTGAGCCCACCGGGATTCTGCGCGAAGACGCAGCCACGCTGGTGGAGCGCGTCATTCCGCACCTACCAGAAGACACGCTTGGTGAGCTCATGCGTAACGCGCAAAAGCAGTGGTTGCAGGAAGGTCTGACCGGACTGCACGACATCGACGGTGAGTTCTCCAAGCGCGCGTGGAGCCAGCTACGCGCAAGCGGTGACCTGAACATGCGCGTTGTGAAATACCTGCGACTGGACGAATACGACTGGGCCAAAGACACAGGGTGGACCACCGGATCGGGCGACGACTGGTACCGCCACGGCGGGCTGAAACTGTTTTCCGACGGGGCCCTGGGGTCGCGTTCCAGCTACATGTCTTCGCCGTACCCAGCCGAAGGTGAACTGTATGAGACCGGAAGTGACGCCGGGCAGAACTATGGCATGCAGATCACCACGGAACAGGTGCTGGTTGAGCAGATGCGGGACGCATACGCGCACGGAATCGTGCCAATTGTGCACGCGATTGGCGACCAAGCTAACCACCACGTCCTCAACGCATTCGAGCAAACACAGGCCGACCGCCAAGCCGCTGAAGCGCGCCTGGGGCATCCGTTGCGCGCCAGGATCGAGCATGCGCAGTTCGTGCAACCGCGGGACGTGGCCCGGTTTGCGGAACTCGACGTCATCGCGTCCATGCAGCCACGGCACTGTATCTCGGATCTGCATCTGCTCAACGCGCTGCGCCCAGACCCCAACCTGGCCGCATATGCATGGACCGCGCTCCTGGACGCAGGTGCGCACGTGGCCTTTGGTTCCGACGGGCCGGTGGAACCCACCACCCCGTTCGCGGCGATCTACGCCGCCATGACACGTGCCGACATCGCGGGTGATCCCACCACGACATTCCAAGCCCAGAACCGGATGGGAGCTTACCAAGCGATCAGGTGCCATACAGCGGGGCCGGCGTTCGCCTCGGGCATGGAAACCCGGGCCGGCGCACTCAAGCCGGGCATGAACGCAGACTTCATCGCCATCAACCACGACCCCCTAAGCGTGACCGAATTTGGCGACGAGGCCGCCCTGTTTGAACACGCGACCGCAATCCGCGACACCGTCGTCAACACCACCGTGGTGGGCGGGCGCACCCAGTTCCGCAGGTGAAGCCCGCACGCTCAAGAAACCCCGCACGCGCAAGTAACCCCGCGCACGCCAGAACGTGATTAAGATAGACAGCAACTAAGATAAGTGAACAACTGACAACTGAATAACCCAACTCAATAGCCGTTTTAACGTGTTTGGGGAGAGGCGCACACGCTGCGTCGCCGAAGGGGCAATTCCCTCCCCCGGAAACTCTCAGGCCAACACACCCAAGCACAAAGGCATTCTGAAGCCCGATCCACCGCACCAGTCATCGAAGCACGTGTACGGATCAGGTGACAGAGCGGGGAGGCAACCGATGTAATCGTTCCTACGTAAGGACTTATATGACCACCGGTTCCCACCAACCTGCAACATCGATGGCCGTCACTTCCGCCGTAACAGGGGATGCACCTCGGCCATTTTCTGACCGCCACATTGGCGCCCGTGCCCACGAAACCCAGCAGATGCTCGACGCGATTGGCGTGGACACGCTGGAAGATCTGGTTCGTCAGGCGTTGCCACAAAACGTTCAGTTCGAAGGCGAACTTGATCTGCAACAGGGCCTGGATGAGCACGTGGTTCTGGAGCAGTTGCGGGAAATCGCGGGCAAGAACCAGATGCGTGTGCAGATGATTGGTCAGGGGTACTACGACACCATCACCCCAGCCGTTATTCGCCGCAACGTTGCCGAAAACCCAGCCTGGTACACCGCTTACACCCCATACCAGGCCGAAATCTCTCAGGGTCGCCTGGAAGCACTCATGAACTTCCAGCAGGTCGTCATCGACATGACTGGCCTGCCCATCGCCAACGCGTCGCTCCTGGACGAAGCTACCGCAACCGCAGAAGCTGTTCTGCTCATGCGCCGGGCCAACAAGAAGGGCTCCACGGTTGTTCTGGACTCCGAACTGCACCCGCAGGTGATCTCGGTGGTCCGCACTCGTGCGCACGCCATGGACTTCCAGGTGCAGGTCGCTGACCTGTCCCAGGGCCTGGTGGGCGACGACGTGTTTGGAATCGTGTGCGCCCAGGTGGGTACCTCGGGTGAAATCCGCAACCTTGACGACGCTGTGCGCGGCGCCAAGGAACGCAACGCGCTGGTGGTGTTCGCGACCGACCTTCTGGCCCTCACCCTCATGAAGTCACCCGGCGAGCAGGGCGCCGACATCGCCGTTGGCTCCGCCCAGCGCCTGGGTGTTCCGCTGTTCTTTGGTGGCCCGCACGCCGGTTTCATTTCGGTCACCAGTAAGCTGCGTCGCCAGCTGCCGGGTCGCTTGGTGGGTGTCTCGACCGACCCCGAAGGCAAGGCCGCTTACCGCCTCGCCCTGCAGACGCGCGAACAGCACATCCGCCGCGAAAAGGCCACCTCGAACATCACCACCGCGCAGGCTCTGCTCGCTGACATGGCCGGGTTCTACGCGGTCTACCATGGGCCGGCCGGGCTGACGCGCATTGCCAGCCGCATCCACCGTTTGGCGCACGCGTTCGCGCAGTGCGCGGCAAGTATTTCCGGCGCCGAGGTGGTAACAAGTACGTTCTTCGACACCGTTACGCTCAAGGTGGCTGACGCCGCGGCCGCTGTCGCAGCCGCGGATGAAGCAGGCATCAACATCCGCCACATCGATGACGCTCACGTGGGTGTGTCCTTTGGTGAGTCCCACGACGTGGCCGTGGCAAACACCTTGCTCGAAGCGCTGGGTGCAAGCGAAACCATTGACGCTGAAGAGTTCGACAAGGCTGGCGAAGGAACGTTCGGGTCGGGTCACGTGGCAGCGCCGCAGTTGCCGGAAAACCTGGTACGCACCTCGGAGTTCCTCACCCACCCAACCTTCAACTCCTACGGTTCCGAATCCGACATGATGCGCTACATGCGCGAACTCGCCGACCGCGACTTGGCTCTGGACCGCACCATGATTCCGCTGGGTTCATGCACCATGAAGCTCAACGCGGCAGTCGAAATGGAGCCCATCACGTGGCCGGAGTTCGCTTCCATCCACCCGTTCGCGCCTGCCCAGCAGACTCAAGGCTGGACCCAGTTGCTCACGGAACTGGAAGAGATGCTGGCTGAAATCACCGGGTACGACAAGGTGTCCCTGCAGCCCAACGCGGGATCACAGGGTGAGCTTGCGGGTCTGCTTGCGTTCAAGGCGTACCACGAAGCTAACGGGCAGTCGCAGCGCGACAAGATCCTCATTCCAGCTTCTGCTCACGGAACCAACGCGAGCTCCGGTGCGTTGGCTGGGTTCGACGTGGTGACGGTCGCATCGGCTGAGGACGGGTCGATCGACGTGGACGACCTGGGTGCCAAGATCGCTGAACACGGTGACCGGGTCGCCGGAATCATGATCACCTACCCATCCACGCACGGGGTTTTCGAAGCCGACGTACGCAAAGTGTGCGACATGGTCCACGAAGCCGGCGGCCAGGTCTACATCGACGGGGCGAACCTCAACGCCACGATCGGTTGGGCCAAGCTGGGTCAGATCGGTGGCGACGCTTCGCACCTGAACCTGCACAAGACGTTCGCGATCCCTCACGGTGGTGGTGGCCCCGGTGTTGGGCCCATTGCTGTAGGTGCTCACCTGGCCGAATACCTTCCAGGCAACCCACTGGATGCACAGTACGTGGACGGAAGCAACGCAGACGGCCTGCCTGTCTCCGGTGCGTTCCAGGGATCCGCTGGTGTGACCCCGATTTCCTGGGCATACATCAAGCTCATGGGTCAGCAGGGACTGCGCGTAGCAACCGAGCACTCACTGCTCACCGCCAACTACGTCTCCCGTGAACTCCAGGAGTACTTCCCAACCCTGTACACCGGTACCACCGGGTACGTGGCACACGAATGCATCCTGGACTTGAAAGAGATCACCGCTCAGTACGGTGTGACCGCTGAAGACCTGTGCAAGCGCCTCATGGACTTTGGGTTCCACGCACCAACCTTGGCGTTCCCCGTGGCGGGAACCGTGATGTTCGAACCAACCGAATCCGAATCCAAGACCGAACTGGACCGCTTCATCGTTGCAATGAAGAAGATCCACCAAGAGATCACGGCAATTGGTTCTGACTACAGCTACGAAGAGTCGCCACTGGCACACGCCCCACACACCGCAACCGTGGTGCTGGGCGAAGAATGGGACCGCAAGTACAGCCGTGAACAGGCCGTGTACCCAGTGTCCAGCCTCAAGCGCAACAAGTACTTCCCACCTGTGGGACGTATCAACAACGCGATGGGTGACCGCAAGCTGGTGCCTTTCTGCCCGCCACTGGAAGCGTTCGACGTCGATGCGAACTTCGACCTCGTCGCAATCTCGATCTAATCAACCTCACACTCAAAGGAGTCGACGATGACCAAACACACTCCGCTGTATGACGTTCACGAAAAGCTGGGCGCTTCGTTCACCGACTTTGGTGGCTGGGAGATGCCTCTGAAGTACCAGAACGAACTGGACGAACACCGCGCAGTGCGTGGCACCGCCGGTTTGTTTGACCTCTCCCACATGGGAGAAGTCCGCGTGAAAGGTGCTCAGGCTGGGGACTACTTGGACTACGCGATGCTGTCCAAGTACTCCTCCATGAAGGTGGGCAAGGCTAAGTACGGTCTGCTCATTGATGAGAACGGGCACCTGATGGACGACCTCATCACGTACCGTCTGGCAGAAGACGAATACCTGATCGTGCCCAACGCGTCGAACACACCGGCTGACGTAGAAGCGTTTACGAAGCGAGTAGACGCGTTCTTGGCTGCCAACCCAGGAGCCGACGTCACGGTGACCGACGAATCGGCCGACACTGCGTTGATTGCAGTGCAGGGTCCTGCCTCGGAAGACATTTTGCTGTCCACGCAGGACTCCGACGAAGCTCGCAACGCCATCAAGGAACTGGCCTACTACGCGTGGGCACCACTGAAGGTGGGTGGCCTGGACATTCTGTTGGCCCGCACCGGTTACACCGGCGAAGACGGGTTCGAACTGTACCTGCCCAACGCAGGCGCAGAAGAGCTGTGGAATGTGCTGACCGAGGTCGGCGCAAAGTTCGATCTGGTGCCAGCCGGTTTGGCAGCGCGTGACTCACTGCGACTGGAAGCCGGAATGCCACTGTTTGGCAACGAACTTACCAACGACATCACCCCTGTCGAAGCAGGCATGGGTGGCATGGTCGCAGGTGCGCTGAAGAACAAGACCGAGTTCGTGGGACGCGAAGCACTCGAGAAGCTGGACACGTCGAAGGTCAGCCGCACCCTGGTGGGCCTCAGCTCGTCCGGCCGTCGCGCAGCTCGAACCGAGGCCGAACTCAAAGCCGGCGAAACGACGGTAGGGACGGTCACCTCGGGACAGCCTTCCCCCACCCTGGGACACCCCATTGCCCTTGCATATGTGGACGTGGACCAGGCGGAAGCGGGAACCGAACTGGAAGCCGACATCCGCGGCAAACGCTACCCCTTCACCGTGGTAGAAACTCCGTTCTACCGCCGCGAATCCTGACCCGAAAAGTTAGAACTTTTTGTACTGAACCACCCATACATGAGGCACACTTGAAGTGATGCCCATCGTGCCCCAGCTCGGGCACCACGAAAGGAACACACATGGTTAACCTTCCAAAAGAACTGTCCTACTCCGCAGACCACGAATGGGTCAACGCAGCTCCTGACGCAATCGCTGGGGCGACCGTGCGCGTTGGTATCACCGAAGTCGCATCGGATGCGCTTGGTGAGGTCGTATTCGTGGACGCACCCCAGGTGGGTGACACCGTCACCGCTGGTGAAGCGTGTGGTGAAATCGAATCGACCAAGTCGGTTTCCGACCTCATCTCACCAGTTTCCGGTGAAGTTGTGGCCGTCAACGAAGCACTCGAAGACAACCCAACCCTGGTGAACGACGACACCTACGGTGAAGGTTGGATCTTCGAAGTCGCCGCAACTGAAGCCGGCGAACTCATGGACGCAGACGCATACGCAGAACAGAACAAGATCTAAAACCACCACAGGGGGTGCGAGACTCTCTCATGCAGAGTCCCGTGCCCCCTTTTTGGTGCTTATTTATGAGAGTTCGGCGTGGAGCAGACGACGCGCGGTAGTCGACGTGGAACAGGGAGGACAACGATGCCAGTAAGTGTTTTTGAACTTTTCTCAGTAGGAGTGGGGCCATCGTCTTCACACACGGTAGGGCCCATGCGTGCCGCAGCCAGCTTCGTTGAGCTGGTGGGGGAGCGGGTAGACGAGCTCGCCTCTGTGCGCGTGGACGTGTTCGGGTCCCTGGCGGCAACCGGGCGTGGCCACGGAACGTTCGACGCGATCCTGCTGGGGCTCGAAGGGTGCAAGCCCGAAGAAGTCGAAGCCAACGACATGGACCAGCGCAAAGCGCGCATGGCCCAGACGGGTGCCGTCCGCTTTGGCGACGTGCGCGATATCAAGCTCACCGAAGACGACATGGTGAAGCGTCCGCTCACCGTGCTTAAGCGCCACACCAACGCCATGACGCTCACCGCGTTCGACGCTGCCGGTGAAGAGCTGGCGAAAGAAACGTACTACTCCGTTGGCGGCGGGTTCGTGGTCGCAGAGTCTGATGAAAACGAACCCATCGGTGGTGAACTGCACACCCCAGACGTTATCCACGAATCCCACGACCACATCGCCGGAACCACCGTCTTAGGTGAAGACCTGTCCCAGCTGCCAGAAGAAGAGGTGGCTACTGAACCCAGCAACGCGGAAACTGGGGGAGCGGGGTCAGAGGGAACGACCTCGGCGCCGGTGTACGAATACGCTTCCGCCGCTGACCTTTTGCGCATTGCCAAGGAAAATGACCTGGCGCTGTGGGAAATCGTGATGGCCAACGAACTCCAGGAGCGCACGGAGGACGAGATCCGTGAAGGGCTGCTGCACATTTACTCCGTGATGGACGAATGTGCGATGTCCTCGCTGGACCGAACCGGGTACCTGCCGGGCGGGCTCAAGGTAAAGCGGCGTGCCCACGACTGGTTCCTGCGGTTGAAGGCCGAAGACCCCCACAACGACCCCAAGTTCTACCAGGAGTGGGTCAACCTGATCGCGCTTGCGGTGAACGAGGAGAATGCGTCCGGCGGGCGGGTCGTGACCGCGCCAACCAACGGTGCTGCCGGGATCATCCCTGCCGTGATGTACTACGCGCTGCACTTTGTGGACCGGGTCGTGGAGGCCGGGCCGCAGGGGCGCGCTGACGCGATCGTGGAGTTCCTGCTGACCGCGGCCGCGATTGGCGGGTTGTACAAGGAGAAGGCTTCGATTTCTGGCGCCGAGGTGGGATGCCAGGGAGAGGTAGGTTCGGCTTCGTCGATGGCGGCTGGGGCGTTGGCACAGGTCATGGGTGGGACCCCTGAGCAGGTGGAAAACGCGGCCGAGATCGCCATGGAGCACAACCTGGGGCTCACGTGTGACCCGATCGCCGGCCTGGTGCAGGTGCCGTGCATTGAGCGCAACGCGATTGCTGCGGGCAAGGCCATTAACGCGGCCAAGATGGCGCTGTGGGGTGACGGGACGCACCGGGTGAGCCTCGATGAGGTGATCGAGACCATGCGGTCCACCGGTGAAGACATGAGCCACAAGTACAAGGAAACCGCGATGGGTGGTCTGGCGGTCAACGTCGTCGAATGCTGATGGACGCGGGTGTGCCGGGCGGTCCTGTGGAGAGCGGGCCGGACGGGCCGGTGGGCGCGTGCGATTGGCTCAGCCCTGATGCGCGTGCCAGTGCGCGTGTGTTGCTCGGGTGCTTTTTGGTCACATCAGATGTGACGGTTCGGATCACCGAAGTCGAGGCGTACGCAGGCACCGACGACCCCGCGTCTCACGCGTACAAGGGCCGGACGGAGCGCAACGCTGTCATGTTTGGGCCCGCGGGGCACCTGTACACGTACACCATGCATGGGCACACGTGTTGCAACGTGGTGTGTTCCCCCGCTGGTGTGGCGCAGGCGGTGTTGATTCGGGCCGGTGAGGTGGTTGACGGGGCCGAGGTGGCTTACAGTCGGCGCCGGCCTGGAGTGAGTGCCGCGCACCTTGCGCGGGGTCCGGGGAACCTGACCCGTGCGCTGGGTGTGACCATGGATCACTCCGGGGTTGATCTGTGTGACCGTGGCTCTGAGGTGAGGCTTCTACGTGGCGAGTTGCGCGCAGGAGAATCCGTGGCTGTGGGGCCGCGTGTGGGAGTGAGTAAAGCCGCCGATGACCCGATGCGTTTCTGGATTGAGGGTGATCCAACGGTGTCGGCGTATCGGCGCTCGCCCCGGGCGGGCAAACCTTCGCATTGAACAGGTGTGCGAGGGTAGTTAGTCAACACAGCTCGAGCTGGTGTGGTGACTAACTACCCTTTTTGTTCGTTTTGTTCACGTTTTTGGCCCAAAATCGGCCCATTACTCTACAACCCTCAGCAAAAACAGCTCGGAAGTGTAGAGTAACTCGACTCGAACAACTCTGCGGAAGCGCCTCGCCTGGCCCCTACGTCACTGCTCCGGCGACAAGGATCCCTCCGCCGAACGTGAAGAACGTCAGAATCAGCACCATGATGGTGTAACCCATGATCTTGCGCACGTGGATTCCGGCCACAGCCAGCAACGGCACAGCGAAGAACGGCTGAGCCATGTTGGTCCACTGGTCACCGTAGGCAACCCCCATGACAACGGTTGACGGATTGACGCCCAGATTCTTAGCCGCCTCGATGAAGATGGGCCCTTGGATTGCCCACTGCCCACCACCGGACGGAACGAACATGTTGAGGACTCCTGCAGACAGGAACGCCCAGAAGCCCAGCGTGAGCGGAGTGGAAATTGCCGTGAACCAGTCAGAGATCACCGTGATGAATCCGGTGCCCACCATCATGCCCATGATCCCGGCGTAGAACGGGTACTGCACAATGAGCTGCCCCACGGAGCCCGAGGCGTTGGCCACCAGTTTGATGTACTCCAGGATTGACCGCGACATGAGCAGCCCCAGGCACAAGAACGACCAGTTCACAATGTCCAAGTTGAGCGCCAGCCCGTTCTTGGGCCTGACCCCCGGAAAGTGGACACGTCGGGGGTTATCTATGCTGCTTGGGTCAGTGTAGCTGATGTGAGTGCTTCGAAGTCATCGGGGGCTAGAAGGTTGCACCAGGAGTGTCGTCTGCGCGTGTTGTAGCGCATGCTCATAGGCATCGATGATGGCCGCATCGGTGAGGCGTTGTCCAGCAGCACGGAGCCGGTGTCCGGTCTTTAAAGCATGGCGGAACGCCGTTTCATCACGGGCCGCGCACCCTTGACTAATCCAAAGGACACGGACGCCGTCGATCAGTTCTGGGTCATATTGATCAAGTCCTGCGCCTATTTCGTTTTCAACATCTTCTGCAAGAGCTTTGAAGGCTTGGGCTTCTTCTCGACGAGCCTTCACTGCATTGATGAGTTCACGACCAGAGCTAAATTGCTGACGCATGTTTTTACCGTACTGAGGGTGTCCAGCCATCTCACGCACCTGCCTTAGAAAGTCCTGGAGGCGAATGACGCGATCGTGTTGGTGATACCAGCGATATGCCTCTACTGACTTACCAGTATAAAAAGGACTACGACTAAAACGGTGCGCAAAGTGCGGGTCATGTGCGAGAAGAGCGCCTAACTCCTGGCTCGTAGCTTTTAGCAGCTCCATATTGCTGGAATGCTTATTTTTGCCGGTATACACCGGGTCAATCAGCCAAATAAACTGAGCTTTACCACTTAGCGGATTAATCCCGGCCCATGCTGGCCCAATGCCTCGCTGGACAAGGGCGAAGATAACGCTTTTAACATAAGCATTGAGATGAACTGGATGGCCTCCAGATTCTCCGGGCTGGTCAACATCAATAACCATAACCGCAGAATATTGCTTATTCGTCAGCATGACGTATTCACATCGACCGAGTTTCTCCGAATCAGTGCGATAAAGTCTCGGAACGCTGCGCTTCTTACCGGTTTCTTCATCTACCACGACACGGTAAGCACTTTGAAAGTCACGGCTGATAGAACCGTGTAGCGCATCACGCCCAAGATGCTGGAGAAGTTTTTCCCGGTCAAGCTGACTTGCCGGAGTATCATCTAGACCTGCGCAATCCTGGCGCACTCTAGATGGCGTACCAACACGCGCACCGGTCAAAGTGCCCGGAGAGGAATCATTAGATAGAATCATGCACATGCTTTCCCCCAGCTACTACTGGGTGATAAGCGAAGGTCACTTGGTTGCCGCCGAGTGGCCTTCTTTCGTCTTTAGTATCTCTCAACTGTAAAACACATGACTGTCATTTTGTGCGAGACACACATAAAGATATGTTTTACCTGCAGTAACAGTGTTTGAAATATATTGCAACAAATGCTAAAACCGCAGAGTATCCTGCATAGATACAAGACATCGACTATGGATCATAGGGGTTAGCGGTACTCATGTGTACTGCCGTCCAAATCAAAGGCTTGGTTGTCACCGAGGCAACCAGGACTACTCCAAGCACCACAGCCTCCAGGACTACAGATAACCAAAGAGCCTTTAAAGAGAAACCACATAGATAAACCCCAGTACTTTCTTCCTCACTGCCAATGCTCACTGGAGTGAACAATCCCTTGTGACTTTTGTCGAAGCTCCGCACAATGGTTATAGGCTGCTTCCCCCCGAACGGCCACTATGTATAAGTTCTAGCCCTGCCTCTCGCCCCTCAGGCAGGGCTAGAACTCGTTAATGATTTCTGAGTCAATCGAATACGAACACTTCAGAGTACTAAGAGTGCAACTCCTACGGTAATCATCCGTTCTCGCCACGTAACTACTAGATGAGGGCACCCCTACCGGTAATCACTAATACAGGGTGCCTATCGTGATGATTACTTTGACTGCTGCTCGTCCTTGGCGGCGACAATCATGTGCGCTAGCACCTCCAGGAACTTATTGAGGTTGCCTGGATCTGCCGTGATGGTTTCGAAGACTTCCTGAGACTCCCGGGCCGCCTGCACGAGTGCGCCGAACCCTTTGTTTTTAAAAGCGTCAGTGCCAGCAACCTGTGAGGGGTTATTTTTCCTGACTAATGCCTGCACAGGGGCTGCTAACTGTCTCCGGCGTAACTGAGCACTCCAGCTGGGATTCGTCTGTTCCACTCACCAATCTCGAACGCCTGCGAATCCAGTTGACATGGCCGGCTTCGTACCATGAGCACCAGCGACTGATCGGTGTTTGGTGGTGTCCGGCCCGTACCGGTCGTCACTGCCTTCGCCGACGTGGCAAGGAAGTCCACGGTTCTCATTAGACCGGGACCACTACTCTCCGACGCGCAGCGACACCGTCCAGCGGGTCGCCCCGCAGCATCGTTTCGCCACGAGGCGCATGTCGGACGCTCCAGCCATCGTCTGCAGCACGCGTGCGATGTGGCTCATACGACCACCCCCTTCTTGCGGAATACCTGCCAGGGGTATACTGTTGACTTGTACAGGTACCCGGTAGGGGTACTACAGAGACACAAGGAGGATACATAATGGCTTCGAACAATTACCAGGTGACGGGCATGACCTGCGGGCACTGCGAGATGTCGGTCCGCGAGGAAGTCGGTGAGATCCCCGGCGTCCAGGACATCCAGGTCAGCGCGCAGACCGGCAAGCTTAACGTCACCGCCGAGGGCGAGATTGACGATGCCAAGGTCCTCGCGGCGGTCGAGGAGGCCGGCTACTCGGCGGTGCGTGTCTGATGAAGGCCGGAGGACGGCTTGCGCTCTACGGGGCCGGGCTGGTGGTGGCGTTCGGCGGGGCCTTCGGCCTTGCCGGCGCCGTCATTCCTGACAGCTTCGTAGCAGCATGGGCAGAAGGAAGTGACGTGAACACACACGGTGAAGGACACGGCGGCGCTGCGCAAGAAACTGCGGAGCCCACTCTGAACGGGGTCTCCGCAAGCGCGGACGGCTTCGTACTTTCCCCAGTCCAGGCTCCCACGGCTGCAGGCGAGGATGGAGACCTGAGTTTCCAGATCCTCGACGAGTCCGGCGAAGCGGTGACCGAGTACACTACCGCGCACGAGAAGGACCTGCATCTGATCGCCGTTCGCACCGATGGTACTGGTTTCCAGCACGTGCACCCCGAGCTTGACACGAGCACAGGCACTTGGTCGGTGCCGTGGACCTGGGACGAGGCGGGCACCTACCGCGTGTACGCCGACTTCACACCCGAGGGCGAGGGAGCCGAAGGGATCACCCTGACTCGCGCCGTCGAGGTGGCGGGCGACTTCGCCCCTGTTGAGACCGAGTCACAGACCACCGACGAGGTCGACGGATACACCGTCTCCCTGAATGGCGACCTTACCGCCGGCACCTCAAGCGAGCTCACCATCTCGGTCGAGCGCGACGGTCAGCCGGTGACCACGCTGGAGCCCTACCTGGGCGCGTTTGGCCACCTGGTGGCGCTGCGCGAAGGCGACCTCGCCTACTTGCACGTCCACGCCGAGGGCGACGAGCCCCAGGCCAGGGACACGGCCGGACCCGAGATCGGATTCGCAGCGGAGGCCCCGACCGCCGACCGTTACCTGCTCTACCTGGACTTCCAGGTCGATGGGCAGGTGCACACCGCCGAGTTCGTGATCGACGCCGAGCATGGTGACGGCTCGCAGACAGACGATTCGCATACCGGCGGCCACTGACCCGCAGGGCCTGGCGTCGCACGAGAGATGAAGAGAGAAGGAAGAGGATGAGTACATTAGCGCCCCCCATCGGTGGGCCGGACATCGAGCTGGAGATCGGCGGGATGACCTGCGCCTCCTGTGCGAACCGGATCGAGAAGAAGCTGAACAAGCTCGAGGGCGTCGCGGCCACGGTCAACTACGCCACCGAGAAGGCCAAGGTCACCGTGCCTGCCGGCTACGATCCGGGCCTGCTGGTCGCCGAGGTCGAGAAGACCGGCTACACGGCTGCGCTGCCCAAGCCCAAGGGCACCACGGCGAACACGTCGGAGACCGAGGCCGGGGAGGAGGAAGACACTGAGCTCACCTCGCTGCGCCATCGGCTAGTCGGCGCCATTGTGCTCACGGTTCCCGTGATCGCCATGGCCATGATCCCCGCACTGCAGTTCGTATATTGGCAGTGGGCCTCACTCGCGCTTGCCGCCCCGGTGATCATCTGGGCAGCCTGGCCGTTCCATAAGGCCGCATGGACGAACCTCAAGCACGGTACCGCGACGATGGACACACTCATCTCGATGGGCACCTCGGTCGCACTGCTGTGGTCCGTCTACGCACTATTCTTCGGAACCGCTGGCACACCCGGGATGACGCACCCGTTCGAGTTCACGATCGCTCCCTCGGATGGCGCGGCGAACATCTATCTCGAAGTTGGCGCGGGCGTGACGATGTTCATCCTCGCCGGCCGCTACTTCGAGAAGCGCTCCAAACGCCAGGCCGGGGCCGCGCTGCGCGCCCTCCTGGAGCTCGGCGCGAAGGAAGTCGCCGTGCTCCGCGACGGCGTTGAGGTGAAGATCCCCACCTCTGACCTCCAGGTCGGCGACGAGTTCATCGTTCGTCCGGGTGAGAAGATCGCCACCGACGGCATCGTGGTCTCCGGCTCCTCCGCGGTGGACGCCTCCATGCTCACCGGCGAGTCCGTACCGGTCGAGGTCCGCGAGGGCGACTCGGTCACCGGTGCCACCGTCAACGCGGGCGGCCGCCTTGTCGTGCGGGCGACCCGTGTCGGTTCGGACACGCAGCTTGCGCAGATGGCGAAGCTCGTCGAGGATGCGCAGACTGGCAAGGCCGAGGTGCAGCGTCTGGCTGACACGATCTCCGGCGTGTTCGTGCCGATCGTCATCGTCGTCGCGTTCATCACCCTCGGCGCCTGGCTGGGAGCCGGATTCCCCGTCGCCGCCGCGTTCACCGCAGCGGTCGCCGTGCTCGTTATCGCCTGCCCCTGCGCGCTGGGACTCGCGACTCCGACCGCGCTGCTGGTCGGCACCGGCCGCGGGGCGCAGATGGGCATCCTCATCAAGGGCCCAGAGGTGCTGGAGTCCACCCGCAAGGTCGATACCGTCGTGCTCGACAAGACCGGTACCGTCACCAGCGGCAAGATGACCCTGACAGATGTGATCACCGAATCCGGTGTGGACCGTGCCGAGCTGCTGCGCTTCGCGGGTGCGTTGGAGGACTCCTCGGAGCACCCGATCGCGCAGGCGATCGCCAAGGGCGCCACCCAGGAAGTCGGCCAGTTGCCCACGCCCGAGGACTTCGCCAATGTTGAAGGCAAGGGCGTGCAGGGCATCGTCGAGGGCACCCCGGTCGTCGTCGGACGCGAGTCGCTGCTGGCCGACTGGTCACAGAAGCTCTCTCCGGAGGTCGCACGGGCGAAGGCTCAAGCTGAGGGTGAAGGCAAGACGGTCGTCGCGATCGGCTGGGACGGTGCTGCGCGCGGCATCCTCGTCGTCGCCGACACCGTCAAGCCCACGAGCGCGGAGGCGATCCGCGGGCTCAAGGAGATCGGCCTGACCCCGGTGCTGCTCACCGGTGACAATGAGGCCGTGGCCCGCCAGATCGCCGCCGAGGTCGGCATCGAGGAGGTCATCGCCGAGGTGCTGCCCAAGGACAAGGTCGACGTCGTCACCCGTCTCCAGGGCGAGGGCAAGATCGTCGCGATGGTCGGCGACGGCGTCAACGACGCCCCCGCGCTCGCGCAGGCCGATCTGGGCCTGGCGATGGGCACCGGCACGGACGTCGCGATCGAGGCCTCCGACATCACCCTGGTCCGCGGCGACCTGCGGGCCGCGGTCGACGCGATCCGTCTGTCTCGGAAGACACTTTCGACGATCAAGACCAACCTGTTCTGGGCATTCGCCTATAACACCGCCGCGATCCCAGTCGCAGCGCTGGGCATGCTCAACCCCATGCTCGCAGGCGCGGCGATGGCGTTCTCCAGCGTCTTCGTCGTCGGCAACAGCCTCCGCCTGCGCGGGTTCAAGAGCGTCGCCACGAAGTGACGAACGAGAACCCACCCATCCATACCAATCCGATACAGAACCCACCCATCCATACGAATCCGATACAGAAGGAACACCAGAAAATGAGCAACTGCTGTAGCACGAACGAGACTAACCCCGCCGCCGAGAACGGTGGACGCGAGAACCTGCTCGGCGGGGGCGCCGATGACATGACCACCTGCCCGGTCATGGTCGGCACCCCGGTCAGCAAGAAGACCGCCGAGGCCGCCGGCCTCTACCGCGACTTCAAGGGCGAGCGCTACTACTTCTGCTGCGCCGGCTGCGGCCCCGCATTTGATTCGGACCCCGCCAAATACGCCGCCAACATGGCGTAATCCACCAGCGTGCCGGGGTGCCGCGGCACCGCTGCGGCACCCCGGCACCTGATCGGAGCGAACCGACATGACCACCCCGACCTCAATGACCGAACCTCACATCGACACCTGCCCGGCGGGAGGCGACGGCGATCCGTCCGTCCACGGATACATCAGCGACAAGGCGACGTACCGCAATCGCCTGCGGCGCCTCGAAGGCCAAATCCGCGGCATCGATCGGATGATCGATGAGGACCGCTACTGCATCGACATCTTCACCCAGATCTCCGCAGCCACCAGGGCACTCGAAAACGTCGCCCTCGGACTGCTCGACGATCACCTCAAGCATTGCGTCCTCGACGCCGCCCTCGCCGGTGGACCAGTCAGCGAGCAGAGGCTCGGCGAGGCATCCGAGGCCATCGCCCGTCTCGTTCGCTCCTGACGCCCGCACACCAAATCGATCACGACCTGCAGCCCAGGAGTTTCCCTATGACCACACAACACGTCCTCATCCTCGGTTCAGGAGCAGCCGGAGCCGCAGCCGCCCGCACTCTCGCCACACGTGACGACGTCCGGGTGACGATGGTGACCCGCACCGGGGAGACGCCTTACACGCGAATGCTCATCAAAGGAATCGCGTTCGGCCCGACCCCGCCGGAGATGATCAAGCTCCCGCTACCTCAGATTGAGGTCATCGCCGACACCGTGCTCGATGTCGATACTACGGCGAAGCGGGTCCAACTGACCTCCGGCGCGCAGGTCTCCTACGACGCGCTCATTGTCGCGACAGGGAGCGTGCCCCGCTCTCTGCCCGCGGGTGTACTCGAAGGCGACGACGTCGGACAAGGCCGGGTCACTGCTCTGCACTCCTTGGAAGATGCCATGGGTATCCGCGATCTGCTGACCAGCCTGGCACGGCCGGCGCGAGTGACGATCTATGGCGGCGGAATCATCGCAGCCGAGACCGCTTCGTCGCTGCAAGCCGACGGACACATGGTCATGCTGGTCTCTCGCAGTTCTGTTCCCGGCATCGGAGCGTTTGGGGCGCCGGTGGCTGAGCGCCTCGCCGCTGACCATGCCGCCAAGGTGCAGACTCGATTCGGTCGCACTCTCCAGCATGTCGACGAAACAGAATCCGGTGTTGCCATCACCCTCGACGACGATCAACGCATCGTGGCCGACTTACTCCTCGTTGCGCTCGGCACGACGCCCGCAGCCCCGTCGCCGTGGACGAACGGCATCGACGTCGATGATCGCCTCCGTGCCGCAGCAGACCACGTCTACGCCGCCGGAGGTGTAGCTACGCATCACGACGAAGCACTGGGCGTCTGGCGCATCGACCATTGGGAAGACGCCGCCGCGCAGGGCACGCACGCCGCACAGGCCGCACTGCACGACCTCGACATCAGCGACGATCCGGGCACCTACCTGCCGCGCAGCCCCTACATGGCGCTGGTCTACGGTCAGATGATCTCCGGAGTCGGGTACACCGCTGGTGCAGACGCCCAGGTGGAAGCCGGCGAGGAGTTCATCGTGCGCCACGAGACCGACGGCACCGTCGTCGGCGTCACCGGCATCGACGCGGTCGGCACCGTCTACCAGTGGGGTCAGCAGCTCCACGGCCTGCAGGCATAGACGATGGCGGGCGACTATACGAGGCAGATCCCGCGGCGGGGTTTCGCGCTCGCGATGGCAGCGACCATTCTCATGATGGCGGCTGCCAGCGCGCCGTCGTTGTTCTACCCCCAGATCGCAGAACAGCTCGGACTCGTCCCCGTCGCCACCACACTCGTATTCGCGGTCTACACCTTCACCCTCCTGGCCGCGCTGCTCTACCTCGGACCGCTCTCCGATCACATCGGCCGACGTCCGGTCGTAACCGCCGGTTCCCTGGCGCTGGCACTCAGCCTGGCCATGTTCTGGTTCGCCGACAGCCTCGCGACACTCCTGGTCGCCCGCGCTCTGCAAGGACTCGCAGCGGGTCTGCTCATCCCGGCCCTGTCGGCGATGATGATCGACTTCGAGCCGCCGTCGCATCCGAACATCGCAGCCCTGTGGAACACGATCGGGCCGATGATCGGTCTCGGGACCGGGGCACTCGGTGCTGCGCTGCTCCTCGATCTCACCCCCGAACCGACAACTGCGGTCTTCGGCCCGCTCGTGCTCGCCTTCCTCACCGTGGCAGCGACGGTGTGGAGCACACCGGAACTGGTCCCCAAGACCCGGATACGACGTGGCGACCTCCGCCCGCGGTTTATGGTGCCACTGCACCTGCGCCGCATGTTCACCGCCGGTGTGCCCGCGATTATCGCCGGGTGGGCGACCAACGGACTCTTCCTCGCGCTCGGAGCCGGCCTCGTCGGCAGTGAGCTCGGGGGCTCCACGCACACCCACGCGGGCATCGTCATCTTCGCACTGGCGATCTCCGGAATCACCGCCTCGTCCGTCCTGCAGCGGCGTTCCGCCCGCACCATCAGCCTGTATGCGACCAGCGCCCTGGCATTCGGCACCGCAGCGAGCATCGTCGCCCTCGCACTCGGTTCCTACCCGGCCTACGTCGTGTCGGTCGCGATCGTCGGTTCCGGGTTCGGCACAGCGTTCCTCGGGGTGCTGCGCACACTCATGCCCCACACGGCATCGTCGGAACGCGCCGCCGTGATGGCTGTGATCTACACGGTCGCCTACCTGGCATTCGGCGTGCCCACCATCGTCGCCGGGTTGCTCGTGCCGGTACTCACCCTGTCAGGAACGATGACAGTCCTCGGTGCGATCATCATCGCCCTCAGCCTTGCAGCCACCGTCCTACGCCTGCGCATTCCTTAGCCGGCCGCAGATCCGGCAGAGACTGACGACTTCTCCGAACTCCCCACCGACTCTCGCCGCCGAACCGCACCCGACCAAGAAGAGCAGCCATGACCTATGCGATCGCGCTTCCCTGCGCGGACGTCAAGGACCGCGCCTGCATCGACGAATGTCCTGTCGACTGCATCTACGAGGGCGAACGCTCGCTCTACATCCATCCCGACGAATGCGTTGACTGCGGAGCCTGCGAACCGGTTTGTCCCGTCGAGGCCATCTACTACGAAGACGACCTGCCCGACGAATGGTCTGACTACTACAAGGCCAACGTCGAGTTCTTCGACGAATTTGGTTCTCCCGGTGGAGCCGCGAAGATCGGACCGGCGGGCTTCGACCATCCCCTCATCGCCGCATTGCCCATCCAACATGAGCAGTCCCTCTGAGAAGGACAATTCGATCGATTCACGCCGGTACAACGCGCAATCCTTGACTAGTACCCCTGGGGGGTATAGGGTAGGTGTCATGATGAAAGGAGCTGACATGCAGAGGAGACTGCGAGCAGGGCTGGCAGCAGGAGTGCTCGGAGTGACACTCGTGCTCGCCGGTTGCAGCAGCGGAGCAGACGAAGACCAGCAGACCGACCCTTCGGCTACTGAGGAGCAGGGCCACGGCGGCGACAATGCAGAAAGCGGAGATGAGGAAATGGATCACTCGATGGAGCACCCGATGGACGGCGGACCGGCACCCGAGGGTATCGCCGAAGCCAGTGACCCCACATACCCGGTCGGCACAGAGGTACAGCTCACGGCCGACCACATGGAAGGCATGGACGGTGCGACAGCGACGATCTCCGGCGCATTCGACACGTACACGTACTCCGTGAACTACACTAACGCAGGTGGCGGCGACCCCGTCACGGACCACAAGTGGGTCGTGCAGGAAGAAATCGAGGATGCCGGCGACGAGCGCCTGACCGATGGCACAGCGGTGACGCTGCTCGCCAAGCACATGGAGGGCATGGAGGGCGCGAGGGCCACCATCGCTTCGTCCACCGATGAGACGGTCTACATGGTCGACTACGAGACGGACGGCATGAAGATGACGAACCACAAGTGGGTCGTCGAGAGCGAGATCCAACCAGCGCCCTGAGCCGACGTTCGCTTGCCCGGCGACCGGGTGAGCGGCATGGCTCGATGACGAAGGAGAAGAACGATGACGGACCCGAACTCACACCAGCACCACGGTCACGGAACCGATGCACCCGCTCACGGCGAGCATCACCACGGGTCTGTGTCCGCGCACGCCTCGGCGGAGGCGCACGGCACGCACGAGGGCCAGCACACTGGACACCAGGGCCACGCCATGAACCACGGGCAGCACTCAGACCACACGGGCCTCGATGAGAACGGTGTCCACGGAGATCACAGCGGCCATGGCGGCCACGGGGACCACGTTGGCCAGTTCCGCCGGCTGTTTTGGATCAACCTCGTCATCGCCATCCCCGCGGTCACCCTCTCGCCGATGTTCTCCATGCTGCTGGGCTACGAGGTCCCCGGCTGGGCGGGCTGGGTCGCCGCGGTACTGGGCACCGTCATGTACGTCTGGGGCGGCAGGCCCTTCCTCACCGGCGCCGTCAGCGAGTTGAAGTCCCGCAAGCCCGGGATGATGCTGCTCATCGCTCTGGCGATCACGGTGGCCTTCTTCGCCTCCTGGGCCGCGACCCTCGGGCTTGTCCATCACGAGCTGGAGTTCTGGTGGGAGCTGGCGCTGCTGATCGTGATCATGCTGCTGGGCCACTGGATCGAGATGCGCTCCCTGGCCCAGACCACCTCGGCGCTCGACTCGTTGGCTGCACTGCTGCCCGACGAGGCCGAGCGCGTCGAGGGCGAGAACGTCGTTAAGGTGGCCCCAGCCGACCTCGTTGTGGGTGACGTCGTGATCGTGCGCCCCGGCGGCAGCGTTCCGGCCGACGGCACCATCGTCGACGGCCGCGCCGACATGGACGAGTCCATGATCACCGGCGAGTCCCGCCCGGTCTCTCGGGGCGAGGGCGAGACAGCTACCGCCGGCACCGTCGCCACCGACTCCGGCCTGCGGGTGAAAATCACCGCCACCGGCGACGACACCGCCCTGGCCGGGATCAACCGGCTCGTCACCGAGGCCCAGAACTCCTCCTCCCGCGCCCAGCGGATCGCCGACAAGGCCGCGGCCTGGCTGTTCTGGTTCGCTCTCGGCGCGGCGCTGGTCACCGCTGTCGTCTGGACGCTCATCGGCATGCCCGACGAGGCCGTGGTCCGTACCATCACCGTACTCGTCATCGCCTGCCCCCACGCCCTCGGCCTGGCGATCCCGCTCGTGGTCTCCATCGCCACCGAGCGCGCCGCCCGCGGCGGCGTGCTGGTCAAGGACCGCCTCGCCCTGGAGTCGATGCGGCAGGTCGACGCAGTGCTCTTCGACAAGACCGGCACACTGACCAAGGGCGAGCCCACCGTCACCGGCGTCGAACCGACCGGCGACCTCGACGCCGACCAGGTCCTCGCCCTCGCGGCCTCGGCCGAGGCCGACAGCGAGCACCCGCTCGCCAAGGCCATCGTCGCCGCCGCCAAGGACAAGGGCCTCGCCCTTCAGCAGGCCAGCGGCTTCTCATCCTCGCCCGCCGTCGGAGTCACCGCGACTGTCGCCGGCCAGGAGGTCCGCGTCGGCGGCCCCCGGCTGCTTGAGGAGACCGGCCAGCACGAGGTCGGCACAGCCGAGGAATGGCGTTCTGAGGGCGCGATCATCCTGCACGTCCTCCGCGACGGCCAGGTGGTCGGCGGCCTCAAGCTCGCCGACGAGATCCGCCCCGAATCCCGCAACGCCGTCGACGCCCTCCACGCCCTGAGCGTCGAGGTCGTCATGATCACCGGCGACGCCGAGGCCGTGGCGAACGAGGTCGGACGGGAGCTCGGCATCGACCGCGTCTTCGCCGGCGTCCGCCCCGAGGACAAGTCCGCCAAGGTCGCCCAACTGCAGCACGAGGGCAAGAAGGTCGCCATGGTCGGCGACGGCGTCAACGACGCCCCGGCACTGGCCCAGGCCGACGTCGGCATCGCGATCGGCGCCGGCACCGATGTCGCCATCGCCTCGGCCGGGGTGATCCTGGCCAGCTCCGACCCCCGGTCGGTGCTCTCCATCATCCAGCTCTCACGACGCGCATACGGTAAGATGAAGCAGAACCTGTGGTGGGCCGCCGGATACAACCTCATCTCCGTGCCGCTTGCGGCCGGCATCCTGGCACCGGTGGGATTCGTCCTGCCAATGTCGATCGGCGCGATCCTGATGTCGGCCTCCACCGTGGTCGTCGCGCTCAACGCCCAACTCCTGCGGCGCATCGACCTCACACCCGAAGCCAGCACGCGTTCCGTCCTGGAACGCCAGAAGTAAGGACATGCCCATGTCTGTCGACACCGATTCTCATCAGCACGGATACATCAACGACAAGGAGCGCTACCTCGGCCGTATGAAGCGCATTGAGGGTCAAGCCCGAGGGATCGCGAAGATGATCGATGAAGAGAAATACTGCATCGACATCCTCACCCAGGTATCCGCCCTGACCCGCGCCCTCCAGGGGGTCGCGACCGGTCTACTCGACGATCATCTCAAGCACTGTGTGCTCGACGCAGCGAAGCTCAGCGACGAGGCGGCCGTCGAGAAGATACAGGAAGCCACCGACGCCATCAACCGACTCGTCCGCTCCTAATCCCGGACCCCGAGGCCGCGTTCCAGGACACGGCGGGAAGCCCTCACGACGCCCTCCACGCCTGATCCTCACCGACACGCCGTCCGCCCGCGATGCGCCCACTTTCGCTCAACGGGCCAGGCGAGCCGGCGCCCACGGCGTGCGCTTGCAGGCCGCGGCCGGGCTGCTGCGCATGAGTGCGGTGTACCAACGCCCCGTGGTCCGCTCGACCGCACCCCTACGATCCTCGTCCTTCGCACGCTCCATTCCGACCCCGAGCTGCAGTGCGACGTCACCGTCGAAACCCTGACCGCGACCGTCGACCCCCTGTCCCTCGAACTGCCGGAGACCTCGCTGGCACCCGCTTGGACCAGCGTCGAACCCCCACAACACGGGTGGAGATACATTGCGGACGTGTCCAGTCTGACGCTGATGCGTAGCGTCCGTGCCGGCATCGAGGCCGTGGCCCAAGCACTTCCCGACAAACCCGGCGACGATGTCGCCCGCAAGATCCGGGGCATGGTCTGGGGCACCCCGGACACAGCCCTCGCGTCGCTGCCACAAGGCGTCGCGTTCGCCGCCTACGTCTTCGGGTTCCTCAGCTCCGAAGGAGAGGCCGCGATCTCCACCGCCGGCCGCTGGACGCGGTTGACCCTTCCGACTGGACACGTACTCCTGCGCGGACCCGTCGTCTCTGGCCTCACCTCAATCCGCCGCACCCGGCCACGCGTCTCCGAGTCCTTCAAACCAATCGGATAATACTTGATACCCCATAGGGGTAAAGGGTAGGATTGGTGACTATGAGAGAGGCTGAACACGCGCACGCCACGTATGACACACCGCACCTGGATGCGGCCGGGATCGTGAGTCGGCAGCAACGCGAGTCCGGCGACTTCTACCTATTGACCGGTGTACATGCCGGGCATCAGCAGCAGGAACGCATCCCTGCGGGTTCAACCTCGAACTCGCGACCAAACTGACTAAGGAGGCATTATGCCCCGTTTTTCCCGATTGACCCCTGAGACCGCAGTGGGGAGCTCACGAGACTTGCTCGGCGATCTCGTCGAGCGGCACGGCGAGGTCGGAGACATGGTCTCGACGATGGCGCATTCCCCGGCGGTGCTCGGCGGTTATCTCCAGCTGAGCAAAGCCATGCGTCGCGCCAAGCTCGACCGCAAGGTCAGCGAGCTCGTTTCGATCGCCGTGCAGTCGCAGCAAGGATGCGGAATGTGCCTGGCCTCGCACATCAGCGCGGCACGATCACTCGGGGTCAGCGATAACGAGATCGCACTCGCCCAGCAGGGTACGGCGATGACCGGCCCGGTCGCGGCGATGATCGCGCTCGGCCTCCAGGTCTACCGTGAGCCTGCGTCGATCACCGACGAGCAGATCGACGAGCTTCGGGGGTTCGGGTACAGCGACCGTGAGATCTCTGATGTCGTCGGGGTCGTGTCGCTGAACATTCTCACCGGCGCCTTCAACCTGGTTGCCGGCCTCACGCCGGGCGACTGATCTTGCCGGCGACTTGGCGCCTTGGCCGAGAGGATAGGCAGCGGTCTGCAAAACCTTGTACACGGGTTCGAGTCCCGTAGGCACCTCCACTTTCCGCCGAATCCAATAAGGCACGCGTCGCAGGAAGCGGGCAGTCCACCCTCGGGCGCGCCGGAACCTCTGAGCTTCATTTCGCATCGAGCGACAGATCACACTCGACAATATCGTCATAGAGCGATATAATCGCTATATGACTATGAATCAACAAGAGGGGGCAACCCTCGACGAGGTGGCGACAGCAGCGTACGCCCACCTGTTCCAGGCATTTGCAGAACCGACGAGGTTGGCGATCGTGCAGCACCTCGCCTCGGGCGAGCACCGGGTCCGCGATCTGGTCGAGCACATGGGCCTGGCCCAGTCCACGGTAAGCAAACATGTCGGCTTTCTCGTTGAGTGCGGCCTGGCGACGATGCGCCCGGAAGGGCGCTCCACCTGGTACTCGCTGACACAGCCCGAACTCCTGCGTACCCTCGTCGCCGCTGCCGAATGCCTCCTCGATGCCACCGGCACGCAGGCCCTGCTCTGCACGCACCTGCGACTCCCACATACCCACCACGCGACAGATACGGAGAAGAAGTAGACATGGGCGCAGGACACAATCACGGCCCCGCAGCCAGCGAGACCGGGCACCCTGGAGATTTCCGCAAGAAACTCTGGATCGCATTCTCGATCACCGCGACGATCGTCGTCGCCCAGGCCATCGGCTCGGTCATCACCGGCAGCCTCGCACTGCTAACCGACACCGCCCATGCCATCACCGATGCCGTCGGCCTACTGGTCGCACTGATCGCCGGGACGCTGATGCTCAAGCCCGCCAACTCCAAGCGCACCTGGGGGTTCCGACGTATCGAGGTGATCGCAGCCCTCGGACAGTCGGCACTGCTGCTGGTGGTGGGCACGTACGCCGCCATCGAAGGAATCCGGCGACTGTTCGAGCCGCCGGAGGTGCCCGCAAGCGAACTGCTGATCTTCGGCATCATCGGCCTGGTCGCGAACATCATCGCCATCACCATCCTCGCCTCCAGCCGCGGTTCGAACTTCAACATGCGTGCCGCGTTCCTCGAAGTCCTCAACGACGCCCTCGGCTCACTCGGAGTGATCATCGCGGCGATCGTGATCTCCACGACCGGGTTCATGCAGGCCGACGCCATCGCCGGACTGTTCATCGCCACCCTGATCGTGCCTCGCGCGTTCAAGCTGATGCGCGAGACCACCGGCGTCCTCATGGAGTTCACTCCTAAGGGCCTCGACCTCGACAAAGTCCGCTCACACATCCTCGAACTCGACCACGTCCAGGATGTTCATGATCTGCACGCCTCCACTGTGGCGACCGGCCTACCGACCCTGACCGCCCACGTCGTCGTCGACGACGAATGCTTCACCGACGGTCATGCCGCCCAGATGCTCCAAGAGATCAAAGACTGCGTCGCAGGACACTTCGAGGTCTCCGTCCATCACGCAACCTTCCAGATCGAGACCGAGCACATTGCCGAACATGAACCGGAAGTCAGCAAGCACGACTGAACGCAGCGCCCCCTCCCGGGCTCGTACCGGGCGGGGCGCTTCCGCATCACACAGGTAGGCACTACCCCTATGGGGTACTATGGCCAATTGGCACCACGGGCAGGCACGAGAAGGAATCCCATGAAAAACCTCAGGTCATTGCCGAAGTACGGCGGGAAGAAAACCGCTGCAACCACCGTCGTGATCGGCGCTTTCCTGCTCACCGGATGCGCGGCCGCCAACGACTCACCCTCAGCCACCTCGGCCAGCGGAGCCGAGATTCTTGTCGAGAATGGTCTCGAAGGCCTCGACGTGCGGGAGCTGGTCGAAACGCTCGATGCGATCCCGCTGGACGATCGCACGGAGACCTTGACCACGTCGATCACTGCGGAGATGGTCACGCTCACTGATCAGCACGAGCACGCGACAGAGGTGCGGTTGCCCAGTGACGAGATCTACGTATCCGTTGCCCCGTATCGGTCGCAGACCCATGATTGCTACTACCACAGCCCGACCGGATGCCTGGGCGAGCTGCGCAACGCAGACGTGGCCGTAACGGTGACGGATGCGACGACCGGCGAGACGATCGTCGACGAGGAGTTGAGAACCCTCGACAACGGCTTCGTCGGGATCTGGCTGCCCCGAGGCATCGAGACATCGATCTCGATCACCCACGACGGCCAGACCGTCACCTCCGAACTTTCGACCGTCGGCGACGATGCGCAAACCTGCCTGACCACGATGCGACTGGTCTAAAACTAGCACCACGGGAATACCCCCACCGGGTAGGGTGTTGTGATGTGCGCGCGGTCTATCGCACGCGACGTGTAATAGGAAGGAAAGCAGTCCCATGAGCGAAGTCACCACCGTCGACACCCAGGCCTTCGAAGAGGTTGTGCTCCAGAGCGAGGTCCCCGTTCTCGTGGACTTCTGGGCAGCCTGGTGCGGCCCGTGCCGTGCGATCGCGCCGGTCCTGGACCAGATTGCAGCTGAGCAGGATGGAAAGCTCCTCATCGCCAAGCTCAATGTCGACGAGAACCCCGACATCGCCTCACGCTACAACATCAGTTCGATCCCTGTGATGAAGGTCTTCGACAAGGGTGAAATCGTGCGCGAGATCATTGGGGCGATGCCGAAGCCGCAGATCGAGCAACGCCTCGAAGGCATTATCTGAGGCTCGGCCGTCGAACCGTTCCCGAACTCCGCCGACCGTTGCGCGGCAGTTGATGGTCGCCCGACTCAGCGTGATTGCATACGTAATGCAAGACTGCGCAGTGCAACGAGCGCTTGAAGTGGCAGGACCCCGTTACCGAAGGCGGTCTTCTGCTGATTTGCAGTCAGTCCGCCCATCGTGTCGGTAATCCATCTGACTGGCAGATCCATAAGCCATTCCACGAACTCCGGCGACGGGCGTGGCCCTCTGTCCTCGTTCATATACACCAAATACACGGTTTGCAAGAAGTTAAGCAGTGTCACCAGAAAAGGGATTCTTCCATGGCACTGCCACCAGAAAAAATTGCTCAGCTTCAAGCAGCCCAAAAGACTGCCCAAGACCGAGAAGTTAATCAAGCAAAAGAACTTATAAACGCCCAAGACATTGGCTACACATCCAAACTCTTCGTCCAAGCATTATTTCCATACCGCAAGACCGACGAAGAAAAACGAGTCATAGAGACAGCACAAGGCCGAATCGTTGTCTACGCCGATGGAGGATTGCCCTACGGCAAATATCCCCGACTAATCATGGCCTACATCGTCACCCGTGCCGTGGAAAACGCAGGAAAGCTCAAAGCAGGCAAAATAGACCTTGAGCAAGCAGTCCGCATCCCTCTCGGACACTCCATGAACCACTTCCTCCAAGCCATCGGAGTAACTGGACGCGGCACAGGTGGCGCAACAGGGAACTTGGCCAATATCCGCGAGCAATTATTGCGCCTGGCTGATGCTCGCGTGACCGTCAAAGAGGACGATGGCGTACGCGCACGTGGTAAACACACTCAAATTATGGATGAATGGGACTTATGGTTTGATGCACGCGACCCTAATCAGGGAAGCTTCATCGAGTCCTACATCAAACTCACGCCACAATTTTTCCAGCACATTGTCGAAGCCCCCATCCCTATCGACCTTGCTGTACTACGCCAGCTCACCAAGCCACGGTCAATGGACATTTATATCTGGCTAACGGTCAAGCAGTTTTGGCTTAGCAAAAACAACCGAGACTCCTACCTTTTTACCTGGGACATGATGGCACAAAGCTTCGCCACCAAAGAGCTAGTATCAGGGCAAGACTGGGTGAACTTCCGCAACGAAATCAAGAAAGCCATCCACGATGTTCAGGCGATATGGCGTAATTGTGGAATAAAAGCCGACCTCGATGGAGTCACCGTCACTAAGACATCTCCCTCAGTTGAGAAAAAACCGCCACGTCCGCAGCTGGATTAATACTCATCAACGAGTGAGCGCCCCCTTGTGGGCGCTTTCTTTATGCCCTGGTCAGGCTGCGCATATTTACCAATACGGCTGCGCATATTTACCAATATCCAAGCAGTTATCCACAGGGCTTGAACTGGGATTTTATCTATTTCCCCTGGTCGCTTATAACTATAAACTGTAGAACTATATCCAGCAGGGGTAAAGGGCCTGACCCCCGGAAAGTGGACACGTCGGGGGTTATCTATGCTGCTTGGGTCAGTGTAGCTGATGTGAGTGCTTCGAAGTCATCGGGGGCTAGAAGGTTGCACCAGGAGTGTCGTCTGCGCGTGTTGTAGCGCATGCACCACCGGAAGACTTCCTGCCGGCAGGTTATCGGATTGTCAAAGATTTTCCGATCACGCAGCACTTCACGTTTTAGGGTGGCGTTAAATGATTCTGCCAGGGCATTATCGGCACTCGTTCCTACCGCTCCCATGGATTGGCGTACACCCAGCGACGAGCAGTATTTTCTAAACGCTTGTGAGGTGTACACGCTGCCGTGATCGGAATGAAAAATGGCCCCGTCAAGACTTCCACGCACACCATGTGCGTGGGCTAGAGCATCAATGACCAACGAGACACGCATGTGGTCTGCGAGTGCATAACCTGCAAGTTTCCGTGAATAGGTGTCAATGACTGTGGCCAAATACATGTTCTTGCCACCCTTACAGGGCAGGTAGGTAATGTCGCCGACATACACACGGTTCGGCTCGTCAGCTGTGAATGTACGGCCTACTAGATCTGGCATGACACGGTGACCAGGCTTGCGCCTGGTGGTGATGCATCGACGCCGTTTGCTAAAGCCTTTTAGCCCCATGTTTTTCATGATGCGTGCGACTTTCTTGTGATTGATCGGGGAAATGTCTGTATCGTCGTTGAGGCTTGCAGCGATGCGTTTAGCACCATAAAGCCCGTGCTCGTCATCGAAGATGGTCTTGATTTTTGCGCCAATAAGAGCATCAGAACACGTCTTTAACCTGCGTTTTTCGCGGGTTTGCACCCATTTGTAGAACGAGGAGCGATTGAGCTTTAACACGTGGCACATCCGCTTGACCGAGTACTCGGTTCGGTGGTCATAGACAAACTGGAAGCGGATCACCAGCGTGTCTCTTCGGCAAAATATTTCGCGGCCTTGCGCAGGATATCGCGTTCTTCGCGCAGCTTCGCGTTCTCTTTTTCCAGCTGGCGGATTCGCTCAGAATCATTCGTCGCTTGGGCTTTATCATGCACGGCTTTAATGCGGGCACGTTTGCCGGTGCCGTACTTTTTGACCCAAGAATGCAGCGAGGCTCGATTAATACCGAGCTCCGCTGATGCTGAGTTCAACGAGAGGTCCTCATTGTTTTCATAGAGGGCCACGGCATCGCGTTTGAACTGTTCGGAATACCTGGACATGGTGGTAGATTACCTTTCTTCCCAGCCCAACCGGGCTGGATATCAGGTGTCCACCAAAAAGGGGTCAGGTCCCTTCACAAAGTAACTGATGAGGTAGACCAAGAGCGCCAGCCCGGGAATCAGCACCAGGATGCGTGTGCCGTCCAGTCGTTGCGCAATGGTGGGTCCGGCCGAGGTGGTTTGGGTTTCGTCGCTACCGGTTGCGTTGGCGCGGAGTTCGGACTCCAGCTTTTCCTGTTCGTTTTGGTAATCGGTGATGGCTTCGTCGTTGATCTCGATGAGTTCCTCACGCTTGTCTTTAGGATGCATGAGCGGCATGAGAACAACGATTGCTGCCAGGGTGACGGCTGCTGTGATGACGTTCCAGGGCGCGAAAATTGTTTCAGATACGGGGATCAGCCCGCCGATTGCTTCCTGCATCTTATTGCCTTCAGTGGCAACGAACAGGGGTGCCGAGCCGGAGTAGCCCATGTGCCACACTACAAATCCGGCGTATGCGCTGGCCACAAGGAGTGGGTAGTGTACGCGGATGCCTTTTTCGCGCATTTCAATGGCCACTTGGCGGGCCACAAGGGCTCCTGCAACCAGCCCAAATGCCCATGCGAAAAGCGAACCGATACCCGCGGTCAGCACCACCAGGCTGTACGCTTGCCAGCCCTTGCGTGGCAGACGACCCAATGCGGAGAGGAACCTGCGCGCCGGACGCGTGTGGGCCAGCGCGTGCGCGCACAGAACTGTCAATGAAATCTGCGCCATGAACGACAGAAGGTCGGCCAAACCCGTTCCCCACGCGTCGATGATTTGCATGGGCCCGGAGTCAGTGAGCCCCCAACAAGCCAGAAAAACCACGATGCTCAGCCCGATGGCAAAGACAAACGATTCGGGAAACAACTTTTCGACCATGATCACAAACGGTCGCGCTAACTTGTTCATGCTCCTCCTTGAGCGTGAGTCCAGGCACCCTCACCTGTGCTTTCTGCGAGTTTCGTGTACCTGTCAGAGCAGTGTCAAGAGTGTGTCAATATGTGAGGTGGGGCACACTTAGTTCCGGTCGACTCGGGTTGCCCACACCCATCTAACCCAAGCCTTTGAGTCGCTTAGCCAACTTAAACGCCCGCGCCCGCCGGAACTGTTCACTCACCGTCCGGCGATCCGGCTCCAGCCCACACGCCTGGCAGTACTGCTCGTACAATGCACGCCACGTGTCCACGAAATGCGCGCGACACGCACCAGCCTGCGCATCCCACAACCGCACCAAAAGTGCGTCCCCAGTAACCAGCTCATAGCCACGCTCAGCCTTCTCATCCACGTGCGATGACACTGGCTTAAACGCTCGCACATCATTGCTGACCAGCACGTCCATCCCGCCCTGCCACGCGGCAACATCCAGGTGCGCATCGTCGGGGTCCTTGACGAAACCCCGCCTGGTCATGTCCATGCTGGCCATATCCAGGTGCCTCAGCGACTGCCGCCGCGCCTCAAACGCGCCCCCAATCTGTAGCCGGGTCCGTTCCCGGTACACGCGCCTGAGTGCCGGCCGTAGTTCCTCTAAGATCGCCGAGGTCGTATACAGTTCCAGCGCGACGCCGCCCAGCGCGACGCCACGCGCGCCGTCACCTCGGCCGCCACCAGGGGAGGCGCCACCCAGCTGGCGCATGGTGAGCAACCCAAGCCACAGAAGGTCCGACACCAGCACGCTGGTGTCGACCAACGCCCGAAGCCTCGCCACTAAACCGACCCCACTACAACACCCGCACTAGAACACAGTGGCCAGACGCGCCACGCCTTCTTCAATGACATCCGGTTCGGCGGACACGAACGTCAAGCGCATGGACTGGTAGTTGGGGTTTTCCATGTAGAACGGCGCACCCGGCACAAAAATGACACCAGCGTCAATCGCCTTGTACACCAGCTCAGACGTGTCGTAGCGCTCCGGTAGGTACACCCACACGAACATGCCACCTGAGGGTTCGGCAATATAGGACCCGGTGGGCAACACCCCGTCCAGCGCATCAACCTGGGCGCGCATGCGCTGGCGGTACGTTTCACGCACCGGCTCCAGTTTCTTGTCCAGGTCGTTAGTCTCCAAGTAGTGCGCGACCGCCAACTGGTCAATCGTCGAGGACTGGATGACGGTACCCTGCTTGGTCACTGTGACACGTTCCAGGATCTCGTCGGGCCCGTGGATCCACCCAATACGCACCCCAGGTGAGAGCACCTTAGACAAAGACCCCAGGTAGAACGCCCGGTCAGCAACCCGCGGGTCCGCACTAATCGGCTGCACCCGCTCGTCCGTGAACCGCAACTCCGAATACGGGTCGTCCTCAATGAGCCACATGTCCGACTCGGACAACACCTGCGCAATGTGATCCCGCCTGGACGCCGGCATGGTGATCCCGGTGGGGTTCTGAAACGTGGGAATCGTGTACAGCGCTTTGGGGCGGTAGTAGTGGATCGCCGCCTCGAGGGCTTCGGGCACGATGCCACCTTCGTCGGTGTCGATTGCCACGAACTCGATCCCGTGCATCCCAAACGCCTGCAGGGCAGACATGAACGTGGGGTTTTCACACAGAAGAACATCACCCGGGTTAAACAGGGTGTGCGCCAGCAGGGAAATCCCCTGCTGAGAGCCCGAGGTGATAAGGACATTGCTCGCTTCTGCACTGATCCCGGTTCCGCGAATCCGCTGCGCTGCGGCTTGGCGAAGTTCCCATTCTCCGTCGGTGACACCGTACTGCATGGCGCGCCCACCTTGCGTGTCGAACACGTGTGAGTACGCGGCCTTCATCCCATCAACGTCGAAGAGCTTTTCGTCTGGGTGCCCACCGGCGAAACTAATGATGGCCGGGTCGTGCGCGATCCTAAACAGTTCCCGAATAGGGGACGGTGGCATCTGTGAAATGCAGTCATTTAGACGCGCTCGAATTGGTTCCATGTGAGTCATGGTAAACCGAAAATCCGAGGTGTAAAGAATCCGCTAAGGGCGGCAAAAAACTACTGTCTGAAGTAGCTAAATACGTCCTCAATTTTTGTGCCCGACTCCAACGCCAGAATGGTGAGAATCCGGGCTTTTCGAGCGTCCAATCGGCCGGCGGGAATCATGCCGGCAGCCTGCAAATCGAGTTCCGCGCCGGGGTATCCGTAGGTCGTCTCCAACGTGCGCCCCGCACCGGTGCGCGCGCAGTACACCACCGGCATCTGCGTGGCCAGCGCCGTGACCCGCTCAAGCACGTTGACGGAAACGTGCCCGCCACCCACACCGGCGAGCACCGCCGCGCTGTACCCGGCCTGTTTGAGGAAGTCGACATAGGCCAGTGAGTCGTCCAGCGTGGCCTCCACGAGTGCCACCTGCGCCTTTTGCTCCGAGGTTGCGCGAGTGAGCGTGCCCGGCAGGGCCGCGGGCATGTGTATGAACACTAGGCGGTCTTCACTCACCCAACCCAGCGGGCCTGCCCCGGGACCGGAAGAAAAAGGCGCGGCCGAGGTGGTATGAGTCTTACGTACGAGCGACGGATCGTGGACCTCATCTGCGAAAACGAGCACAGCGGGCAGCATGTGAATGCGCGGGTCCGCTGCCGTGATGATGGCCGAACGTACGTTCGCCGGGCCGTCAGTCCCGGGAAGCGTGGGGTTGCGCATCGCACCGGTGGTCACGATAGGAATACCCGAATCGTTCATGAGCGACAGCGCGAACGTGGTCTCTTCCAACGTGTCGGTGCCTTGCGTGAGAACGACCGCCGTGGCGCCTTCTTCACGCGCTTTCTTAGCCGACTCCACAACCTGGCTCACATGGTCCAGCGTGATCGATCCAGACCCCACCTGCGCCACCTGTTCGTATGTGACGTCAACAGGAAAAGGGAGCGTATCGATCCGAGCGGCTTCGACGATCGCCTGCGCAGTTGCACTGGGCGCGACCCCGCCTGTGTCGCTGGCCGTTGACGCGATGGTCCCACCAAGAGCAGCAATGTGAATCCTCATGCTCTCACCATACTGCTCCAGATCATGAGCATGGTGACAAAGAATCCCACGGCGTAGTTGAGTGGAATGAAAAGCTTCCAGCCCGCATTGGCCGCGCCCGAGGTGGTATCAGTGATCTGCCAGAACCGTCCCGTGTTGAGAATGTACGGAACAGCAAGCACTGCGCCCAAGCAAACGGGGAACGGCGTGAACAACACCAGCCCACCAGCCACAACGTAGAGCACAACAGCTAACCGAACCGTGGCACGGGCACCCAGTACGGTAGCAATGGACGCTAAACCTCCCTCACGGTCAGGCACCACGTCTTGAACCGCGCCAAAAGCATGACTGGCACATCCCCACAGGAAGAAAGCAACCAGGGTGAGAACGACCTCGGCGGTGGGGGCGAACCCCACCAGCGCCAGACCAAACCAGGCAGGCGACGAAAAGTGGGTGGACGAGGTGAGCGAATCCAGGAACGGTATCTCCTTAAATCGCAGGCCCGCCACCGAGTACGCGACCACCGCGAACATGCTCAGCACGAACACGCCCAGCGCCCACCAGTTCCCTTGGTCTAGGCCCGCGATCACGGTTCTGACCAGGAAGTACACGACGAACGGCAGGGCGCTCACGGCGGCTGAGGTCAGGATGAAGCGGTGTCGTGCAGGGTCGGCGAGCGCGCCCTCGACTCCGCCTTTGCGCGGGTTGTGGACATCGGAGGCGTAGTCGAACACGTCGTTGACCCCGTACATCACCAGGTTGTACGGGATTAGGAAGAATAGGCAGCCCAACCACAGGTCCAGCCCCAGGGGCCCGCCGGCCAGCACGTACGCAGCGCCAAACGGGAATGCGGTGTTGATCCACGAAATCGGGCGGCTGACCTCGAATAGTGTGCGCACTATGAGTCCTTCCGGTCGCGGTCGCCACCTGTGCTCAGCAACTCCCACAGGGCGGGTAACGCTAGCGCAGTGAACACCACGTACGCCAGGTCTTCGACCGGCATGAGGCCCAGGCGCAATCCCAGGGTGTGTTCGTTGGCGTAGAAGAACAGGCCTGCGGCGATCATGAGGTTGTCGAAGATGACCGTGAGTATCACCAGTCCCACCAGGCAAACCCAAAAACCGGCCCGCGAGAAGCCCGGCGTGCGTGCCCTGGCCAGCATCAGGAGCGTGGCCGCGGGAACGAGGAAGAACAGGTTGAACAGGGTGTAGGTCATGGGCGGGCCACCAACTTTGCCAAACCGTAGAGGTTCATGGTGAGCCAGCACAAGAAAAACAAGAAGAATAGTTCTTCGATCGGCAAGTGCGGGGCCAGGTTTAGCCCGGTCATGTAGGGGGAGTCGCCTCGGTGGAAAACACCTGCGCTGATCCCCACGAAATCCCACGCCAACAGGCTGAAAAACCCCGCCCCGTGGACCACGGCAGCTCGGCCAGGGTGTGCGAACCAAAACAGCTGAAACCGCGCATCCAGGATCGCCATACCAGCGATGGAAAACAGCAGGAAGCCCAAATACGCCCAGCTCACAGCGCCGCTCCCGGTGCTGCCCCTGCGGTCTGAAGTCCGTCACTCACAGCGCCTCCACCGCGTTGTGCGCGCTGATCAGGCACATGGGCAACCCAACCCCTGGGGCTGCGAACGCGCCCGCATGAACCAGGTTGTCCACGTGCGGTGCGCGCACGGGATACCGGAACATCGCCGACTGAAACAACGTGTTCGCCGGTCCCAACGCCGTTCCTCGCCACGCATTGAACTGCGTGGTGAAGTCCCCCGGGCCCGTCACCTTCTTCATCAGCAGGTGCGACTCCAGGTCCGGCACACCCACTCGTTCACCCAGCGACGCGATCACCCGGCTGGCATAGTCGCCCAACTGTGCGCCCGTAAGATGTGCGCTCGCCGGTGCAGGAATGAGCACGAACAGGTTCTCACACCCCGGCGGCGCCACCGTGGCATCCGTGCGACTGGGCGCGCACACATACGCCGAGGCCGGCTCCGGCAACCGCCCATCGACGAAAATCTGATCGAAGTTCGCGTCCCAGTCGCGCGTGAAAAACAGATTGTGGTGCTCCAGCGCGTCCAGTTTGCGATCCACCCCCAACAGCAGCGTCACCGCACCAATCCCCGGGTCGCGTTTACCCCAGCCACGGACGCTGCGGGTGCGCCTACCGGGTGGCAAGAGTGCGGTATCCAGGTGGTGCAGATCGCACGCCGCGATCACGTTCTCAGCCGGGAAAACCTCCAGCCCAGCCCCGCCCGAGGTGGTATTCGGCACCGTCCGGGCGACCACCTCGGTGATGGTGCGGCCCTCCAACGTAAGCGAGACCACCTGGGTTGACGTGCGAATATCCACCCCGCGGGCCCTAGCCAGGCGAGTGAGTGCCCGCACAATTTCATACATGCCACCGCGGGGGTAGCGCACGCCGTCCACCAAATCCAGATAGCTCATGAGGTGAAAAAGCGACGGGGCGCGGCGCGGTTCGGTTCCTAAGAACACCGCCGGGTACCCCAGAATCTGGCGCAAAAGCGGGTGGGCCACGGTGCGCGAAACCATCGTGTCCAGCGGGGAGGCCAGGAACCTCGGCAACCGGTGGGCATGCCTTGCCACCTGGGGTGACGCGAACTCCCGCAACGACGAAAACCGGGTATAGAGGAAGTGCTCAAGCGCTAAGTTGTGGGTGTTACGCGCGGATTCAACGTAGGCGTCCAACGCCGGACCCACGCCCGGCTCCAGTCGCTCGAACAGCGCACGCACGCCCGCGTAGCCGTGCGGAACATCGACGGTGAGTTGGGGCGCGGAGTCCAGGAGACCTCGGTCGCTCACCCGGTACCCCGGATCCAGAGTGACCAGGTCAAGGTGCTCAGAAATGTCCTCACCCACCGAGGCAAAGAACCGCTCAAACACCTGAGGCATGAGATACCAGCTGGGGCCGGTATCAAACGCGAACCCTGCCTCGTTGTGCAGCCCGGCACGGCCACCCACCTGCGGATTCATCTCCAGGAGAGTGACCTGATGCCCCCGGTCAGCGGCCAGAATTGCGCTCGCCAGCCCGGCAACCCCGCCACCAATGACCACGGTCTCACTCATGTGTCCGCCCCCGCCGAGGTGTCGCCCGGCTCATCGCTTTCGCGGCCAGTGCCGCTTTCTTGGCTGACGGGACTGAGATCCGTGTGCGCATGAGTTCACTGGCGGGAACCTGTTCGATGCGGTCGGTGAGCTCAGCGAAAAGGTCGTGCGCGATGAGCACACCCAAACGGGCACGACCGGGGAGCAGGTCGATGGCCGGACGGGCCACCGCGAGTTTCTGCCTGATGCGCGCGATCTCTTCGCGTTTCACTTGGTCAGTGAGATGCTGGGCCACATATGTGCGGTTGAGTACGCGGGCGTCGTGGCCGTAATCGCGCAGGAAGTTGATCCGCTGGAACGCGTTACCCAACGCCCGCGCACCCTCTTCCACCTGTAGAGACGCTGGAGGTGCGCCACCGAAAAAGATACGGACGCACATGAGGCCGACGACCTCGGCGGAACCATGAATATACGTGTCCAAATCCAGGGGCGGCTGACCTTCGATGTCAGAACGCATGGCGTCAAAGAACGGGGCCCACAGTTCGCGGGTGATACCGCACTGCCGGGCGGTGTGCGCGAACGCGTGAACGGGCATATCCGTGGAGAAGCCGGTGCGTGTTGCGGACTCCAGCCGTTCCTGGAAGTCATTGACCAGGGTCAGCTGATCGCGTGGGGAGGCGGGGGCTGCGCCGTCGACGATTTCGTCGGTGATGCGCACGATCGCGTACAGTGCGCGGATGCGGTCGCGGTCTGGGTTCTTGAGCGCCGAGGTGGCTAGTGAGAAAGACGTGGAATAGCCACGGATCACGCGGCTGGCAACCGAATAGCTCACCCGCGTGTATGTATCGAACCCGGAACCGAAACTCATGGCCCCATCTTTTCATGTGCCCGTACAGTGGAGACGGAGCACTAACGAAAGGACTGGAATGCGGCTGGCCGGGAAAATCATTTTCTTCATAGGAATTATTGGGCTCGTGCTTGTGATTGGCGGCGCGATCTTCATGGGCGTGTTCAGTTTTGGCAAAATCTCCTCAACGACTGACAGCCTGAAAACGTTCAATACTGAGACGACCATTGATCACGATGGTGAGTCGAACCTCACGGTCTACGCGCGGTCATCTAGTGCTGCGGCTTCGGTGTCGACCGACTGCACGGTCGAAGGGCCAGGTGGCGAAGCCATGTATAAGGGTGGTTCGTCAGGCCATTACTCCAGCGGTTCGGACGGAGAGTGGCACTACGCCGGTTCGTTCGACGCGAAAACCGCGGGGAAATACACCGTCACTTGTGGCGGAGCGTTGAGCGATGAACAGCTTATGGTGGGTCCTCCGATCGGGCTAGGGTCGATCTTTGGTCTAACAGGGGCCGTGCTGATTGGAATTTTTGGCGGCTTTGCCTTTGGTGGTCTGACCATCCTGGGGCTCATCCTGTGGATCGTAGGACGCAACAAGCGGAAGAAGCAGTTTGGTCCTGCCTAAAGTACAGCGTTTCTTCATGCGCGGTCACTAAGGCATAAGTTCGAAAGGAAAGACAGTGGCAAAAGCCGGACGAATCTTCTTCTACGCAGGACTCATCGGGCTTGTGCACGTGATTATTGGCGTGAACATCGTGGGCGGTTTCTGCGGTGTGGTATTGGCAGCGCCCGGTGCCCAATTGAAGCCGTTCACCAACCAGATCACCTTCGAACACGATGGCGAATCGTCCTTCGCTGTTTACGGGTCATCGCGTGCTGCAGCGGATGCGGTGTCAAAAGAATGTAAGGCCCAAGGGCCAAAATACAGAGCCAAACATTGGGGTTATGGGTCAGGCACAGTCATTAGTGTTCGTGGCCAAGGGTGGCACTATGACGGCAGTTTCTCTGACAGCGCTCCTGGAACATACACCATCACGTGCGGTGGGGTATTGAAAGATCAGCAGCTCATGTTTGGTCCCCCAATGCATTGGGCAGCCAAAGTGGGAAGAGTGATGAACATGGTGGCCGGCGTGACCGGAATCGTTGTGTTCGCCGGGGTCACCGCCTTGGGATTCATCATGTGGATTAGAGGGCGCGAAGCACTGGATCAACCGTCACCGCTATTTGGGTAAACATCAGCGTTTCAGATGTTCAGCGTTTCTTCTTGCGCGGTCGCTTAGGCGTTTCACCAACGATACGGGCGGAGGTCGATCCACCGGTGTGCTCGTTGCCGGCTTTACCGTTGCCGACTGTACTGTTTCCGTTTTGCCCGTTGCCGGCTTTCACCTCACCAGCCTGCGCCGTTGATTCTGGCTTCCCACCGGCATGAGCTCCGCCGTCCTTCGCTTGAGCCTCGCGGGCCAATCGGGCTTCACGCCGGGACATGAACTGCCCGGTTCGTTGCTCACCCGAAGTCGGCTGCACCCCAGGCACAATGCGGGGGCCACGGTTTGAAGGAGTGCGACGTTCGGCAGTTTTAGGGTTCCCGTCTGACACCAACCTAGCCTGACCGCCACTGTGCGGGTGTAAGGCCGGGTGGGCTTTAAACCCAATGAGGATTCCTTCTGTGAGCACCAGAAGAACAGCCAAAATGATCGCTTCGATATGTAACCCGGCTACTACTAGCCCTGCAACAGCTAACGCGTAAAGCAGTACACGTGATGCCACGACCGCGATGGGGCTGCGGAAAAATGCGCGAGACGACGCGAACAGAGACCACACCGAGGTTGTAGCGATCAGCGCCAAACCTCCACACAGAATGCCTAACCATCCGCGCCCAAAAATGAGGAACGCAGAGTACGTGATGGCTCCCCAGCTGAGTGCCTCGGCAAAGTAGTGGAGCGTGTGAACGACCTTAATGAACTGCGTCATATCGCGCATTCTACGCTCTCACATGTGCTCAAGCACGGCCAGGGTATTTAGAGCCGCGGGTATGGCTTCGCTACCCTTATCTTCTGACGCCCCGGGTCCACCGGAAGATCTCCACATCCACCGCGTTGCCACAACGCTGATTGCTTAACGATGATCCAGACTTTGACCGCCGGTACGGACTTTCACCGTCCCTGGAACTGGTGGATAAACATAGCCGTGTAGCCAGAAGAAAGCAATTCGCGAGTAGTGTAGTGACAACCGGGAGGAACCACATGACAGCATCTGAGTCCCTTCACCAGCGAGCGCGCGCAATCCTGACCGAACTCACGGGCAACCCTGATGCCCAGTTCCGCGACGGCCAGTTCGAGGCCATCGAATCTCTGGTGGACGAGCGTTCCCGCGTGCTGGTGGTACAACGCACCGGGTGGGGTAAATCCGCCGTGTATTTTGTGGCAGCTCGCCTGTTACGCGAACAAGGTGCGGGCCCCACGCTCATCATCTCCCCGCTCATTGCGCTCATGCGCGACCAAGTGAACGCGGCCACGCGGGCCGGAGTAAAAGCCCTCACCATCAATTCGGCCAACGCCGCGGAATGGGACGACGTGCTACACCAGGTGCGTGCCGGTGACGTGGACGTGCTCCTCATTTCGCCCGAACGCCTCACCAACCCCACGTTCGTCAACACGGTGCTCACCCCGCTAGAAAACACGCTGGGCATGATTGTGGTCGACGAAGCACATTGCATTTCCGACTGGGGACACGACTTTAGGCCCGACTACCGGCGAATCGGAGCCCTCCTTGAGCACCTGCCAGCCAACACGCCCGTGCTGGCCACCACCGCAACAGCTAATTCCCGCGTCGTTGACGACGTTGCCGCCCAGTTAGGCCACAACACCCGCGTCATCCGTGGACCCTTGTCCCGCGCAAGTCTGCGCTTAGGGGTAGCCGGGACCACCTCGGCGGCCCACCGGATCGCGTGGCTCACCGAATACCTCAACGACTTCACCGGCAGCGGAATCATCTACACGCTCACCAAATCCGCGGCCCAAGACATCGCCACGGCGCTCAGCCATGCGGGCCACACGGTCGCCGCATACACCGGCGGGACTGACCCGGAAGAACGGATCGAACTCGAGGACGCACTCAAGGGGAACGCGCTGAAGGCGCTGGTGGCGACCTCGGCGCTGGGGATGGGATTCGACAAACCGGACCTGGGGTTCGTCATCCACGTGGGTGCGCCCAGCTCAGCCGTCGCGTACTACCAGCAGGTGGGGCGCGCTGGGCGCGCGACCGACTCCGCGGACGTGCTCCTGCTGCCCGGGCACGACGACGAAAACGTGTGGGAGTACTTCGCCAACGCCACCATGCCCAACGAACGGGACGCCACCGCGGTGCTGGACGCGTTGGGAGATGAGCCACGGTCAGTCCCCGCGCTGGAACCACTGGTGGGAATCAAACGCAACCGGTTGGAGCTGCTGCTGAAAGTGCTCACGGTTGACGGGGCGGCCCAGCGGGTGCGCGGGGGATACGTGCGCACCGGGGTGCCGTGGACGTATGACGCTGGACGTTACGCGGCCGTGGCCCAGACCAGGGCTGATGAGGCCCGCGAAATGCTCGCGTACGAAAAGACCACGCAGTGCCGCATGGTGTTCTTGGCGGGGACGTTGGACGACGAAACGGCTGTGGCGTGCGGGCGGTGCGACACATGCGCTGGCGTGTGGTGGAACGAAACCGTGAGCGCGCAAGCACAAACCGTGGCGCGGAGTGAACTTGACCGGGTGGGGCTCATTATTGAACCGCGCAAACAGTGGCCGGCGCACCTCAACCGGATTGGGGTGAACCTCAGCGGCAAGATCCCTGCTGACCAGCAGTGCGAGCCGGGGCGTGCCGTTGCCCGGCTCAGCGACCTGGGTCCCGGACAGGTGTTGCGCGAATTCCTGGCCCCCGGCGCGCCCGACCAGCCGATCCCAAACCACATTGGCCAGCTGGTCACTCAAGTCCTCGCGCAGTGGGGGTGGAAGGCCGGCGAGCTTGGGGAACGCAGCGCGCCACCTCGGCCGCAGGTTGTAGTGGCCGTGCCCGGTTTCACTCGCCCCAACACGGTCGAATCCCTGGCCCGAGGCATCGCCACCACCGGGCGCATGGAGTACGCGGGGGCCCTGGACGCGCTGAAAGACCCGGGGAGCCCAGACGTCAACTCGCCTTTCCGGGTAAAAAACCTGCATGACGCCTTTGCGGTGAGCCCGGAGTTGGCGGCGCGCGTGAACGGGCGGGCGGCGTTGTTGGTGGACGCCGAGGTCGTCTCCCGCTGGACCTTCGCCATCACCGGACGCTTGCTACGGGAGGCGGGAGCCACCTCGGTGTTGCCGTTCGCTTTGGCCCAAAGAGGGTAGGGCTTCCCAGCAGGCGGGCGTCAGGAATGCGCGGACAGGAAACGCGCGCAGGAACGCGCGGACCGGCGCGTTTTTAGGACGCCTGGCGTTTCTTGTTGCTGCGAATGCTGGACCACGCAATGAGCCCAAAGACCAGTGCAAGCGAAATGAAGATCGCGTACTTGTCGATGGTTTTGAGGACGTCGACGGCAGGCTGGCCAATCACGTAGCCCAGAGTGGCGAGTGCTGCGGATATGACGAGTGCTCCGGCGGCGGTGAGCAGGAAGTACGGCAGAAAACGCACGCGACCCCAGCCAGCGATGAGCGCGATGATGGGGCCAGGAACGCCAGGGAAACGGCTGAAGAACAGCAAGATGTAGAGCAGCCACCGTGGCATGCTTTTGATCTTGTCGAACTGGCGCTTCTGTGCAGGGGTCGTGGCGTACAGCTTGACCACGCCTTCGCCCCACATTTTGCCGGCTAGCCAGAACAGCCAGTCAAACTTCAGCATGCCGAAGAGCCCGGCAAGGATCACCAGGGTGAGCGACCGGCCTTCAACTGCGGCGAATGCCCCAGCGCCTGCGATGACCGTGCGAGCACCAGTGATGAGCGCAAGCACAGTGGGGATTTTTGCGATCAGGAAGGGGCGGAACGGCAACAGCACCATGTAGAACGCGGGTACACCGAACAGGAACCACAGGAGAACCTTGTCGCCAGTGCGGGCCTCGCCCTCCCACGGTTTCAAGTCTTTGAACGACTGTGGGCGTGGGTCAGTCTCTTGCGACTGCTCTTGTTCTGCCTGCGCCTGCGCGTCTGGCCGCGCGTCTGCCTGCGACTGCGCCTGCGAGCCTGGCTGTTCTTCTGGGGATGTGCTGTTCGGTTCGGTCATGAGGCCCTCTCGTTACTACCCAGTAAGGGTAAAGCGCGGGAAGGAGCATGGTCAAAGGCTGTGAACCGGTCCATGAACGGGTGGGCGCACGTGCGGTCCTCGTAGCCAAAGACGCGGGTTGTGGGCTGCTCGCGCGTCCAGGGTTCCCAACCCGGGTCGCCGGTGCGCGCAAACTGAACCCACGCCTCGCGCATGCGCTGACCCAAGGCGTGGTCCGCCTCGGTGGGGTTGGGGTACAGCAACTTGCCGTGGAAGGAGCGGAACGAGTCGAACAGCGGCGGAAGGTCGGCCACGTGGGGCGAACCCATGCCACCGTCCGGGGCGACCGCCAGCAGGTACGAGTGCGCGGGTGTGCCTCGCTTCTGCGCGGCATCGGCGACCAGAAGGGTGGGCACGGTAAACATGTAATCGGTTTGGACCCACTCGAACAGCTGCTCAGGCGTGACATCGCCCAGAGCCTTGACGTACTTCATGCTCAGTTCGCGCGCCTGAGACTGGGCGGCCTCAAGATCCCCGGTGCCCTGCGCGTCCTCCAGGAGCTGCGATCCGGGACCCACCATGCCCACCCGCTCATACGCGCGCTCCTTGGTCACCTCGCCGTTCATCAGGTTGGTGAACAGCCGGAACTCGTCGCGCGTGTGCCCCACCAGAACATCCACGCCGTCCGGGAGCGGCAGAGACCACGGATCGGCGGGCAACACGGTGCCGTCGACAACCGGAACCAAAGGCGGGGTGAACGCGGCCGCCTTGCCCCACCTCGGGAAATACCGGCCCTGCCCCTGCGAAAACGCGACCATGAGTTCTTCGCCCTGCTCAGGGGTGAGGTTGGCAAAGGACTGTGCGGTTGGTTCCGTGACGGGCAGGCCCAACTGGGTGGCGTGGGCTGCGAATTCCGCGGTCACGTCCAGTGCTAGCTCTTTTTCCAGCACCATGGCGGGTGGGCTCTGGAGGACCGCGCGGTCGCACAGCCCCTGGGCTTCAGGCATGACCAGCAGACAGTGGACGGATCCGGCGCCGGCGGACTCACCAAACGCCGTCACGTTCGCTGGGTCCCCGCCAAAGGCCTGGGCGTTCTCCCGCACCCACCGCAGCGCTTGCGCCTGGTCGAGCAGGCCACGGTTCGACGGCGCGTCCGGGAACTCCATGAAACCTTCGATGCCTAGCCGGTAGTTCACCGACACGAACACCACGCCCATCTGTGCAAACACCGCGCCCATGTACAGCGGGTTCGCCGCCGAGCCTTCCACATACGCACCCCCATGGATCCACACCATGACCGGTGCGTTTTCAACCGGTTCGAGCGGCGCCCACACGTTGACGGTCAGCCAGTTGGGGTCATCGGTCCGCTTGGGTCCGTCGCCCATGGGGTTGAACTGGGGGACAGGGTTGGAGAACCGCGTTGCGGGAAGGGGGTCGGTGTGAGCGGTGGCTTCAAAGGGCCGAGGTGCCTGAAACCGGTCTGCCCCCACCGGCGGGTGCGCGTAGGGGATTCCGGTCCAGCGTCGGGTGTCGCGTGAGGTGGTGCCTTCGAAAATGCCCGAGGTCGTTGTCACGGTGAGGTTCATGTGTCCAAGCCTACGCGGGTGAGGGATTCATCGAAGGTGAGGACAATTTTCAGGTGATGGCCAGGGAGCATCTCAAAATGTGATGGGCTTTCGTGTGTGTTTCGCATGTGCAAGCCGTTCGTGGTGGTGATTCGGGTTTCGGACGGTCATTGATCGGCCAAGGAACAGTGAGATTCCTTTGACTAAAAATCGGTTGTTGAGGCCTCTGACCTGTGTGAACGTAGACATTGGCTCCGAGATTCGGTTCCTCGACTTCCCCGGCAGTTCAGCATGAGCACACTGCAGATGACGCGAACTGGGGCCAAGGAAACGAGAACAATCCATGACAGGAGCGAACATCGTGAAGACAATTACCCGCATCACAACGAGCACCGCAATTGCAACCGGAATTCTCGCCGCAGGCTTCCTGGCTACGGGCCCAGCAATGGCAACCGAAGGCACCAAGCCAGCCTTCCCTGACGCAGAGGCTGTTGCTGCCGCTGACCTCAGCCCAGAACAGGTTGAAAACGCAAAGACCATCATTCAGGTGGGTAAGGAAAATGGCATCAGCCGCCAGGGCATCAAGATCGCCCTCATGACTGCATCGCAGGAGTCCAACCTCATCAACGTTGACTACGGTGACCGTGACTCCTTGGGTCTGTTCCAGCAGCGCCCATCGGCAGGATGGGGTACCCCTGAGCAGGTTCAGGACCCAGTGTTCGCTGCCAAGTCCTTCTACGGTGTGAACCCTGAAGTATCGCCAAACGGTCTTCTGCAGATCCAGGGTTGGGAGCAGATGGCACCTGGTGACGCTGCTCAGGCAGTTCAGGTTTCCGCGTTCCCTGACGCTTACGCCAAGTGGGAAGGCCAGGCTGAGGAGCTTCTCAACCAGCACTTCTAAGTCTTACTTTAAGGCGAGCGGCCCTGCGCAGAGTGTTGCGCGGGGCCGCTTATGTTGTGTGCGCGCAAAGAACTTTTGGACCGCGGAATAAAAGGCGTGACTTCAAAGTTGAGTCTAGTGAACGCAAGTTTCCTGATATGTGGTTTGACATGTCAGGCAGAAGGTTTAAGGCTTGAGTCAAAAGCACTCAACTCTGAGGAGGAATGATTTTATGGCACGCGCAGTTGGTATCGACCTCGGTACAACAAACTCAGTAGTGGCTGTCCTGGAAGGTGGAGAGCCCAAAGTTATTGCTAACGCTGAAGGTGGACGCACCACCCCATCGGTCGTGGCTGTCAACAAGAACGGTGACTCGCTGGTTGGTGAAATCGCAAAGCGCCAGGCAGTCATGAACGTCAAGAACACGGTTGCTTCAGTTAAGCGCCACATGGGAACTGACTGGACCACCGAACTGGACGGCAAGAAGCTCACTGCTCCAGAAGTTTCGGCACGTATTCTGCAGAAGCTCAAGCACGACGCTGAAGAATACCTGCAGGAAGAAGTCACCGACGCAGTGATTACCGTTCCCGCATACTTCAACGACGCTCAGCGTCAGGCAACCAAGGACGCAGGTCAGATCGCTGGTCTGAACGTTCTGCGCATCATCAACGAGCCAACCGCGGCAGCTCTCGCATACGGTCTGGAACGCGGTAAGGAAGACGAACTCATTCTGGTGTTCGACCTCGGTGGCGGTACTTTCGACGTGTCGCTTCTGGAAGTCGGCAAGGACGATGACGACTTCTCCACGATTCAGGTGCGCGCCACCTCGGGAGATAACAAACTGGGTGGTGACGACTGGGACCAGGCGATCGTGAACTGGCTGGTTGAAAAGGTCAAGAGCGGATACGGCGTTGACCCAACCAAGGACTCCTCGGCAATGCAGCGCCTGAAGGAAGCAGCTGAGCAGGCCAAGAAGGAACTGTCCAGTGCAACCAGCACCAACATCAGCCTGCAGTACCTGTCCATGAGCGAAAACGGCCCAATCCACTTGGACGAAAGCCTGTCCCGCGCCAAGTTCGAAGAACTGACCCACGACCTGCTCGAGCGCACCAAGGCTCCTTTCCAGGCAGTCATCCGTGACGCTGGCGTGGACGTCAAGGACATCGACCACGTTGTTCTGGTTGGTGGTTCGACCCGTATGCCAGCAGTCGCTGAAGTCGTGAAGGACCTGACTGGTGGTCGCGAACCTAACAAGGGTGTAAACCCAGACGAGGTTGTGGCAATCGGTGCAGCTGTTCAGGCTGGTGTGCTCAAGGGTGAACGTAAGGACGTTCTGCTCATTGACGTCACACCACTGTCCCTGGGTCTGGAAACCAAGGGTGGAGTGATGACCAAGCTCATCGAACGCAACACCCCAATTCCAACCAAGAAGTCGGAAACTTTCACCACTGCTGAAGACAACCAGCCTTCGGTTTCTATCCAGGTGTTCCAGGGTGAACGTGAGTTCACGCGCGACAACAAGGCACTGGGAACCTTTGAGCTGACCGGAATTGCGCCTGCGCCACGCGGCTTGCCACAGATCGAAGTGTCGTTCGATATCGACGCCAACGGTATCGTCCACGTGTCCGCAAAGGACAAGGGCACTGGTAAGGAACAGTCCATGACCATCACTGGTGGTTCGGCTATTCCTCAGGAAGACATCGAACGCATGGTGCGTGAAGCTGAAGAGCACGCGGAAGAAGACAAGAAGCGTCGCGAAGCAGCCGACAAGCGCAACGTTGCTGAGAACATGGCTTACCAGACCGACAAGCTCATCAAGGACAACGACGACAAGCTTCCTGAAGACGTGAAGAAGGAAGTTCAGGCCGACGTTGACGAGCTGAAGGAAGCGCTCAAGGGCGACGACGACGCAGCTGTTGAAAAGGCACTGGAGAAGCTCCAGACCTCGCAGACCAAGCTGGGTGAAGCACTCTACGCACAGCAGCCTGCTGACGGTGCCGCAGGTGCTGACACTGCAGGTGCCGGTGCGGCTGACTCCGCAAACGCGGACGACGACGTGGTAGACGCTGAAGTGATCGATGAGGACGAGGAGAACAAGTAATGTCCACCGAGAAACCGTTCGACAGCGCTGGGGAGCCTGCTGAACAGGGCTTCTCGTTTACCGACAAGCGCCGTGTGGACCCCGAAACCGGTGAAGTGCGCGCCCCTAAGGACGCGCAGGAACAGGCAGGCGGGGAGCCTGTAGGCGCGGAACCAGCGGCCGAGCCCGCTGGGGCCGAAGCCACGGAAGCTGGAGAGCCAGCAACTGGCGAACCTGCAGCCGGAGAGCCAGCGGCCGACGCGAGCGACCTCGGGGTGGACATCCCCGAGGACGCCTCGGATCTCAGCGACAGCGATGGTGCGGAAGTGTCAGCGGAAGCTGCGCAGCACCTCGAGGATCTGCAGCGACTCAACGCCGAATACGCGGCCTACCGTCGCCGTTCCGAACGTGAGCGCGACCGCGCCCACGAAAACGGAATGGTCAAGGTGACCGAGGCGCTCATGCCGATCCTGGACGACGTTCGTCTGGCGCGCGAAGCGGGCGATGTCGAAGGACAGTTCGCAAAGCACGTCGACAGGCTGTTTGAAGCCCTGGGCAAGCTGGGCATTGAGCAGTACGGCGAAGTCGGTGAAGTGTTCGACCCGAACGTTCACGAAGCGCTTATGCAACAACCAAGTGAGGAAGTCGAAGAACCCACGGTGTTCCTCGTTATGCAGCCGGGATACCGGATGGGTGAACGAGTCCTCAAAGCCGCACGCGTGGGAGTTCACGTACCCGCAGAGTAAGACGGGCGCGTGCTACGGCCATAAGTGCCGTAGCACGCGAGCGGAAATGTAAGAAGGAAGGAGGTGCCAGATGAACTCGGGACCTCAGAACGAATGGTTTGAAAAGGACTACTACGCAACCCTGGGGGTCTCTAAGGACGCCTCCGCCTCGGAAATTAAGAAGGCCTACCGCAAACTGGCCCGCAAGTATCACCCGGATGCCAACCCGGGCGATAAAGCAGCGGAAGAAAAGTTCAAGGACGTCAGCGCCGCAAACCAGGTGCTGTCGGACCCGGAAACTCGAAAGCAGTACGACCAGGTTCGGGCCATGGGGTCCGGCGCACGTTTCAGCGCCGGATCCGGTGGCTCCGGCCAGGGGTTCGAGGACATTTTCTCCGGACTGTTTAACACCGGTGGTGGCTACACCACCCGTGGAACCGGCGGTCCTGGTGGACCCGACCTGGGAGACATCTTCGGAAACTTTGGCGGGGGGAACTTTGGCGGCGGATACTCGCCGGGAGGCTTTTCCGGTGGAGGGTACTCACCAGGTGGGTTCTCCGGTGGAGGATTTGGCCCGCAGAAGGGTGGCGACTTCAAAGCTTCGACACGCTTGTCGTTTAAAGAAGCGGTTGAAGGTGCCACGGTGAAACTGACGATGCCCGGTGGTAAACCGCTGACCGTGCGCACCCCGGTGGGGGTGAGTGACGGGCAGAAGGTTCGTTTGGCAGGCAAAGGCAAGCCGGGAACTAACGGTGGCCCAAATGGAGATGTGATCCTCACGGTTCACGTTGACAAGCACCCCGTGTTCACCCGCGATGGCAACAACCTGCGCATGAACCTGCCGGTGACGTTTGCGGAAGCGGCTTTGGGCGCGACGGTCGACGTTCCAACCTTGGGCGGCGGTTCCGTGCGCATGCGGGTGCCGGCGGGCACGCCGTCTGGACGGGTTTTGCGCGTCCGTGGCAAGGGGATCAACGGTAAGCAGACCGGTGACTTGCTGGTCACCATTGAGATTGCGGTGCCGCGCAACCTGAATGCGGATGCGAAAGCTGCCGTGGAAGCCTTCGCAAAAGCCACTGAAGGCGAGGACCCTCGTGAGGGACTCGCAGCCAAAGCAAGCCGAGGATGATGCGCCGTGATTAGTTCAAGCGCAGCAGTGTATGTCATATCGGTGGCAGCGGACCTTGCCGGGATGCACCCGCAGACGTTGCGCCAATATGACCGGCTTGGCTTGGTGATCCCTGAGCGGACTGCCGGCCGAGGTCGTCGCTACTCCGCTGACGACGTCGCCAAATTGCGTCTCATCCAGAGCTTGAGCCAGGAAGAAGGTATCAATCTTGCTGGTATCAAGCGGATCCTCGAGCTTAAAGAGGAAGTCGACGAAGCCCGTCGCCAGCTCAGGGCCATGGAAGAGAAAGTGGAGGCCGCGCGTCAGCATGCCGCCGCGGTCGACCGAGTGTTCGCCGCCGGTTCAGCGGGAGACGTGGTGTCGATTCTCAAGGGGGAACGACCTCGGACGCGGATTGCGGGAGCATTGCTCCCGCCAGCACGTTCGGGCCGACCCACGCTAGTACACAGGCGGTAGGTAGAGCCTCAGATAGGTAGAGCCTTAGAACCTTACAGCCACTGAGGGGGCGCAGGGAGATCTCGAGGAGTCGAGTCACCCGCGCCTCCTTTTGCATTGTCATCGCGCCCTGACACCGGCCAACCGCGGCCCAGCAGGTGTTGGAGAACCTCGGCTTTGTGGCCGGTCACCTGGACCTGTTGGGTGTCTTCGCTGGTGCAAATGTGCAGGTCTTCGCCCGTGTCGGTGAAGTGAAGCAGATAGTTCACGGGTTCTCCCCGGTCCTCCCACGTGGAGGTGACGTCCGTTAGGAGCCGGTCTGTCACCTCGGCGGGAAAGTCCAGTGCAGTCATCCCAATGTTGAGGTCAAGCGCGTGGATAAAGCACTCACGGGCACGCAGCCACGGAATGTCAGAGGCGGGGATGGTGGCCCCGCGCCCGCTGACCACCTGGGTTTCCCAGCGGTCCTGGGGGAGGAGGCCGAGGTCGTGGGCGAGTTCGTCTGCAACTTCGTGTGACATGGTGATGACGTCGCCGTTTTCGAGGTGTTTGACGTCATCTTCGATTGCTTGGTCGCGGGCGTCGCGGGACGGGTACATGGGGGTCTTTTCGCCGGTGCGAGCCCAGTGCAGCAGACGCATGAACCCTTCCGCGTTGTGCATCATGTGTACGGCCACGTGTTTGCGCGACCAGTCTGGTAGGAGCGACGGTTCGTCCAGGTTGGCCCTGGAGAGCTGGTCGAGGGTCTGAAGGTAGAAGGCCTCGGCCAGTGTGCGGAAGTCAAGGTCTTTTTGAAGAGACATAAATGTACCTTTGTGAGGTGGGTTGGTTGGCCGTGGGCCGGAGCGCCCGGGGTGGGCGCCCGGGGTTAGCGCCCGGGCGCGTGCTTTAGACCAGGCCGATCCACTTCCAGTAGGTGGCCGAAAGTAGCAAGACCAACAGGTACCCGACCACGGTGATGGGGATACCGGCCTTGAGGAACTGCTTGGCAGTGAACGCACCGGTTCCGTACGCCAGCATGTTCTGTGGCGCGGAGATGGGGAGCAGGAAGCCGAAGCAGATGAGGAACTGCTGGATGATGACGAACCCGATTCCCCCGTTTGCCGCGCCGGGCACGGACTGGGCGAGCGCGATGAACACAGGGATGAGGGCCGAGCTGAGCGAGGTCGCTGAAGCGAAGCCCAAGTGGATGAGAATGGTGAACAGACCGACGATGGCGATCATGGCCAGCATTGGCATGTTCGTGATGCCGATTGCGCCGAAGGTCTTTTCTGACAGCCATTCTGCGGCGCCGGTCTTAAGGAGGAGGCTACCGAGCGAGATTCCCACCGCGAACACGATGAGGGTTCCCCAGTTGATGAGCTTTTCGGCGGTCTTCCACGAGAACACACCAACTTTGGGGAGGAGCAGGAAGCCGATAGCGACGATGGTGACCGTTGCGGAGTCGAATGGGTGGAGGGACTTTTCGGTTGCCCATAGGAAGAGCAGGATGACCGCGACGATGATGAGGCGGATTTCCTTACCGGAGATGGGGCCGAGTTCTTTCAGATTGCGTTCGATGACTGCGCGACCACCTTCGATGTGGTCGACTTCGGGTTTGATGGCCCACCGCATGATGAAAAACAGGGCGATGCTCATCAGGACCGACCATGGGGCGGCCCACATGAACCACTGACCCCAGGACACCTGCTGGTGCATGGACGTTTCGATGAAGTTGGTGGCGACGATGTTCTGTGCGGCCGCGGTCTTGATACCGACGTTCCACACGGAGACTGCTTGAGCGGCGGTGATGATCAGCAGGGCGCCCAAGCGGGAGTTGGTTGCCAGGCCGAATGCGGCGACCATACCCAGAAGGATGGGGACGACTGCGCCGGCGCGTGCGGTGGCCGAGGGAACGAAGAACGCCAGGATTGTGGAAATTGCGATGGCGCCGATGAGGACGTTGCTGGTCTTTTCACCGGCGAATTTGAGGACGAGGAGGGCGAGGCGTTTGTGGAGGCCAGTGGCCTGCATGGCGGCGGCCAGTGCGAGGGCGGCTGCGACGAGGGCTACTGCTGAGCTGGCGAAGCCGCTGAGGGCGAGTTTGATGGACTCTGTGGTGCCCATGGCTTCTGTTGTTTCGCCCGTGAGGGGAGCGGCGAACGACAGGGCAATCGTGATGATGCCGACGATGAGAATTGAGGACACCGTGTAGCTGACGGCTTCGGTGACCCACATGATGATGGCGAATGCCAGGATGGCGAGTGCTTGTTTACCTGCGAGGGTCAGGCCTTCGCCGGTGGGGATCAGCAGGATTCCAAAGAGGGCGATGAAGGAGACGGCAAACCAGATGGGTTTGAGGTTGAGGTGGGCTAGGAAGCCGTCGGGGTGTTTGTTGGATTCTTCGGCGCTTGCGCGTGCGACCGCCTCTTTTTCGCGTTTGACCTCAGCGGAGGCTTGCGAGCGTTGTTCAGCCTTTTTACGAAGTGAGCTTTTGGCGGGCTCGGCCATGGCATTCCAATCTTTGGGTGCGGGTGTTCCTGCAGTCACCGAAGAGGATACGCCCCGTGCGTGACATTTTCGTGAACTGTCACATTGTGGGTGAGGGCTTCTACGTATGTGGGCAGGCGCTGAATTTGGGGTGTGGATGTGCAAGAGGGCCGAGGCTGTTTTGTGTGCCCCGGCCCTCTTGCGTGCCGTATTTAGTTGTTGCGTTCTTTTACCCGGTTTTACTTGGTGCGACGGCGGGTGATCAGCACGGTTGCTGCGCCGACGGTGAGGAGTGCCCCACCGGCGAGCAGGCCGGTGAGTCCTGCACCGGTGCGTGGGAGGTCCGAGGAGTTGCCGGAGCTGGAGTCGTTGCCGGAACCTGAACCGTTATCCGAACCGCTACCCGAGCCGTTGTCGCCTGCTTCAGCGTCATCGTCGTTGTCGCTCTTCTTGCCGTTGGTGACGGTGAAGTGGTCGGTCAGTTCACCTTGTTCGCTCTTGATGGTGACTTTGTACTTGCCGACGAAGCTTTCAATGCTTTGGCCCCTTTGAACACCGTTAAGCGTGGTTCCCCAGCGACCTTCTTCGTCAGCGGTTGCTTCGTTTTCGTAGTCTTCGACCTTGCCTTCGCCATCAACCTTGGTGACCGAGTAGGTGAATTTCTCGTTAGGTTCGAGGCCCACGACGCCGATTTGAACGCCGGTTTTTTTGTTGAGGAATTCTTTTGCGGTCAGTTCGTGGCGGTCCAGTGTCAGCTTGTAACGAGTTTCGTCTTCGTCCGGGTTGCCACTGTCTTCGCTGTCTTTGACGACGGTAAATGATGTGTTGGTGTTGATGACGTTGCCTTCTCCGTCAAAGAGCTTCACCGTGTACTCGCCGAGCAGTGCTTCTACGGCGGTGTCACTAGAAACGGTGACGTCGAAGGACCCGTTTGCTTCCTTGGCTGTGAATGGGCGGGCGATTTCAATCCCCTTGCCGCCTTCGATGACCCACGTGTAGTTCTTGCCAGGTTCCAGGTTCTTGTATTCGACGGTGAGTCCGTTGTCGCGGAACGGGGTGGCACGAATTTTGTCGTGTTCGACCGTGGCTTCTGGTTTGGGGGCGTCAGGGTTGGCATCGTCGCTCGGGTTGTCATCATCGCCTGTGTTCTCGTCGTCACCGATTACTGAGAACGTGGCGGTGCCGACAGTCTCACCGTTTTCGTCCTTGACGGTCACGGTGTAGTTAGCGATAAGGACGTCTGCCGCTCCGTCCGGGTTTGGAAGTGTGACAGTGAAGTTCCCGTCGCTGTCTTCGGCTGTGAAGGAGCCTGGCTCTTCAATATGGTGGTCACTGGTGAGCGTCCACGAGTACTTCTTGCCGGATTCCAGGTTCTTGAAGTTGACGGTTTGCCCGTTGTCGCGGAAGTCGGTGGCCTGCTTCTTCTTGTTCTCAACTGAAAATTCAGGCTTGGGTGCCTCCGGCTCGTCTGTAGCTGAAGCGGATCCGGAGTCGGGGTTTGTGGTGGCTGGGGATGCGACTGCAGCGGAGCCAGCGAACGCTACTGATCCTGCTACTACTGCAACGGCTGGGGCGAGGAGAATTTTCTTCATGATGTACCTTCCGCAATTTTTTCGCGTGTAGTTCCACTATGGTTGTAATCTGAAGCTAAAACAACATGTGTAAGTTTTGTTCGTCACATTTTTCGTGGCCTCCAGTGAATTTTTAGTTGTTATGCAGGTCACACGGATTGCGGGTTGTGTTACTGAGAAGCGCGTGTGTGCCCACAGGGCAGCCGGGCGACGGGAGCCAGGCAACTAGAACCGAGCGGCCAGCACGTGACGGCCAGAGTCGGAGAACTGGAGCCAGGCAACTAGAACGGTGGCGGGTCATCGCCGGGCTGCGGGCTAAACGCTTCCCATGGATCCATGGGTGCTGATATTGGCGCTTGTGCGGTGGCGACAGCTACATGTGGGGCGTGGATGGCAACTTGCGGGATGTGCTGGGTCGTTGTTTCTGTCGTTGTTTCTTTGGCCCCCGTTCGTTCACGAGCTTCGCGTTCCTCGGCAAGGAACTTGTCGATGCTGTGGCTGACGTCGACCTCGCCGGTGTCAAAGTATTCAAGGAGCTGTTCGTAGTGAGCTTGATTGATTCGTGATTCCGGAGGGTAGACAAGCGTGGTGCCGATCCGTGGGAATTCCCATGCAAGTGCTCCGTCCTCAAGTCTGGTTACGTTGATCCGTTTCTGCGTTTTCTCTTGATGGTGCTTCTTGCAAAGTGGATGTAGGTTTTCGAGCACGGTCTGCCCGCCTTGCGCAGGCTCGGCGTGGTTGAACGGTTCGATGTGGTCTTTTTCACACACTCTGGCTGGTACAGGGCACCAGGGCACAGAGCAGTCATCCCACCTGGCTTCCAATGTGCGTTTCAGGGGTGCGGTTACCCGGTATTTGGTGGGCGTCGATTCGAGTACTACGCCGGTTTGCGGGTCAGTGAACATGCGGTACAACCATGTTGCGTCCATGAGCACTTGGTCTGCCGTTTGCGGGTCGATGGGTATGCGGTTGTTCAGCATGACTGGCACATGCACTCGATCTTTAAGCGCTGGCTGAAGCGCGTGCTCATCAGGCACGATTCCATGTATTGAGTTTTCACCGAGTCGCATTAATTGAAGTTGTTTACCCGGCGGACTTTCCTTTTTGAGCCCTTGGCGTGAGACTTTGCCAGGTGGTTTTTCGCTGACCATGTGTATGAGGGGAACCGTCAGGTTGATGCTGGCTTGGGATTTCAACCACTCTTCGTCGGCGGGCATCGAAATGTACAGCTCGAGTTCGTGTACGTTCTGTGCCCGGTTCGCTTCCCATCGATCTTCGAACACGGGCATCTGGGTGAGTCCCGAAGCTCCTTCGCGACCGCTCTCGCGCTCGGACTTTTCAACGCGTGCGGGTGCCTGCTGGCGAGTGGGAATGATCCGGGCCCGCACAGTAGTCGATGGTTTGGAGCCGAGAAGCAAATCAAACATCAGCTGGTTCATCAGCCGCCCGTCGTCGATCACTACCTTGCCGAGATCACCCACTCGCACCTCGGTCTTTCCGCTCGATGGGCGTGTGAAGAATACCTCGTGGTCTTTTTCGTCAAGGGTCGTGGTGAACGGGTCGATGTGGTTGGATTTGATCGCTTTGGCGGACCCGCGAAGTCGTTGGAAAAACGCTTGAACGCGAAGCGTGGGCCCGGCGACTCTGAGCGTGGAAGTGCCGTCGCCGTTGTCCCAGCACTGGACAGTTCGGTTTCGTGTGTCGTCATCATTCCGCGACTGTGGCGACGTGAGCATCGCGAGGATCTCATTGACATGTTTCCGGTACGTCTTGTTGGTGACATCGACGCGCTTGGCGGTCAGTAATTCATCAAAGCGAGGGATGCACACGCTGGTATAGCTGACCCGGCTGACGGTGTACATGAGTCGGTCAAAACTGACCACCCCTTGCTTCACAAGAGACCAGAGCTTGGGCATCAAAAGCGTTGCGGTTATGGTTTTCCGCGCTCGGGTTATCACATTTGGCCCGGTGCAATCCATGATTTCGGCTAACGCGCCAATCGTGGATGACGGCAGTGTCTCCATCAGTTTTTCTATTGCTTTAACGGCGAATGTTCCACGGTTGGGTACGACCACGCACGCCACCGTGTCTTCCAGGTAAACAGTAGGTCGATGTTTGCTCTTGAGTCCGAACGCGGCTCCTTGGCCCGAACCGCCGCCGGCCCCTGTGGTAGCAACTTGGCCGGTGATTGTGGGTGCGACGCCAGGCTCGGAGTTAAACACGGCCCGCAGTTCCGTGGAGTCCTGGTCGAGCGGGGAGAGGTGAGAAATAAGGATCTCGCTGAGTGCGTCTGCGCGTTGGACCTCTATTAAATGGGCCTCACGCTCAACTTCCCTATATGCATCGAATGCGCCGTCGTCCGGGTAGTTGTATGCATCCTCAGTCGATTCGTTGTGTGTGTGTATAGCATCTTTGCTCACCTCCTTGTGTGTACATTCTATTATCGTTCTAAACTGACGTCAAGTCACTTTAGCGCTAAAATCAATCAGGTTCGAATCACATTCGAATGATCTCCTGCGCAAACCGAGCAATACGGTGCGCTATATTGCGCCGGAACGCTCACTTTGCGCGGAACAAAAGTGGGGCCCGAGCATTCCGCTCGAGCCCCAAAACAGACTCCGCCACCTACGTAGCGGTTCACTCACTCGTTCACTTACTCCCGCGACGCTAAACGGGGAAGGCGGCTGCCACCTCGGCGGGGGCAGAAACCGGCTCACCCACCCGAGGCGGCAGAAGCACGACTACTTTTTACGGCGGCGCGTCACCAGTACGGTTGCCGCACCTACCGTGAGGAGTGCCCCACCGGCGATCAGGCCAGTGACGCCCATACCGGTGCGGGGCAGGTTGCCAGCCTCGCTAGCGTCACTGCCGGCCCCACCGTCACCAGAGCCACTGTCGTCACCGGAACCGTCGCCGGCCTCGGCGTCATCCTCTGAACCGTCACCTTCAGTGCCATCTTCAGTGTCACCAGTGTTGCCGTCGCCTGAGCCACCTTCAGTGTCACCGGAGTCACCACCGTCGCCACCCTCGGCATCGTCACCTTTGCCTTCGTGGACAACCGTGAAGGTCTCAGTCAGCTCGCCTTGTTCGCTCTTCACCGTGATTTTGTACTTGCCGACGAAGCTCTCGGCGCTCTGACCTTTCTGAACTCCGTGAATGGCGGTGCCGCCGCGGCCTTCTTCATCGGCGGTCCCTTCGCCTTCGAAGTCCTCGAATTTCCCGTCGCCGTCAACCTTGGTCACGGTGTACGTGAACTTCTCGTTTGGCTTCATGCCCACAATGCCGACCTGAATGCCAGAATCTTCGCTCAGGAACTCCTTGGTGGAGATCTCGAGGCGGTCAAGCGACATCATGTAGCGAGGTTTGTCTTCGTTGTTGTTACCGGCCTGCTCATCGTCCTTGACGACCTGAAACTCAGCGGAAGTGTCCACCGGTGTGCCGTTTTCGTCGTCCAGGGTCACCGTGTAGTTGCCCAGTAGGGCGTCCAGTTCAGTGTCGGACGCGACTTCAACGTAGAACGAGCCACTGTTCTTTTCTGCGGTGAAGGTGTCGGAGTTTTCGACCCCCGCTTCGCCACCCTTGAGGTTCCATGTGTACTTCTTGCCTGGTTCCAGGTTCTTGTAACGCACAATGAAGCCTTTATCGCGGAACGGCGTCACATGGATTTTGGTGTCTTCAACCGCAAGGCCTGGCTTGGAGCCGTCGGGCCCAGAAGCTTCATCGTCGGTAACCGTGAACGTCTCCTCGAGGTTCAGGTCGCTACCCGTGACAGTGACGGTGTATTCGCCGGTGACGTCCTCGAGGTCCTTGAAGATCGAGTGGGCAGTGAAGTTTTCCTTGACCTCTCCCGATGGGCCACTGCCAAGGGTCTTGGTCCACGGCTTAACGTCGCTTCCCTTCTTTGTCACCTTGTAGGTCACCATCTCGTGAGGAGACAGGCCCGTGATGTTAATGGTTACGGTCTTGTCGATGTCCTGGAAGTCCACCGCCGAAATGTTCTTAGGCGTAATCTTCAACTTGGGTTCGGACGGCTTTTCGTTGTCGTCCGCCGGCTCTGAGCTTCCGTCGTTTCCTTCCTTGGAGGTGGGTGCGTCAGTCGCCTTCTGTTGGGCGGGTGTTTCGTTAGGGGTCGCCGAGGTGGCAACGGCTGCGGGACCTGTAAAGGCTACGGATCCAGCAACGACTGCGACAGCTGGTGCGAGAAGTAGTTTCTTCATCACTATCCTTTGCTCGTGGGTACAGGTTCCCTTTCACCATGCGCATGGATGTGTGACGCAAACAACTTTTGTAAGTTTTGTAGGCACGAAAAATGCGGGGTCTGAGCGAATACTCAGACCCCGCACACTGTCGCCTAATGCGGCGACGAGTTCTGTGCTACTAGCCCCGTACTACGAATGACAGGACTGTTTCTTTGTCTTATTTGGTGCGGCGACGGGTAACCAGAACGGTTGCTGCACCCACGGTGAGGAGCACGCCACCGGCGATGAGGCCGGAGAGTTCCATACCGGTGCGTGGCAGGGTGTTCGAGGACTTACCGTTGCCCTTAGCGTTGTTGCTCTTACCGGAGTCGTTACCGGTGTTCTTAGCGTCGCCGTTACCGGAGTTGTTGTCTCCACCCTTAGCGTCACCCTTGTCTTTACCGTCACCCTTGTCGCCAGGCTTTGCGTCGTCCTTCTTGCCTGGGGTGTTGGTGACCGTGAAGGTGTCGGTGAGTACGCCTTCTTCGCTCTTGACGGTGACCTTGTAGGTTCCAACGAAGCCCTCGATGCCAGCGCCACCTTCGCGACCGTAAACGGTGTATGCCCATACGCCGTCCTTGTTGGCCTGAACATTCTTGAAAACGTTTTCGACTTTACCGTTACCGGCCTGCTTGGACACGGAGTAGGTGAACTTCTCGTTTGGCTTCAGGCCGGTCACAACAAGGTCCACACCCTTGTCCTTCTTTACGAAGTCACCAGGGGTAACTTCCTTAGGCGAAACCTTCAGACCGTACTTGGCAGCTTCTTCCTTAGGCTTGTCGCCTTCACCAGGCTTAGGTGCCTCTGGCTTCGGAGCTTCAGGCTTAGGTGCCTCTGGCTTTGGCTTCTCAGGCTTAGGGTCGTCCTTCTTGCCGGAGGTGTTGGTGACTTTGAAGGTGTCTGTGAGTGCGCCTGCTTCGCTCTTGACGGTGACCTTGTAGGTTCCAACGAAGCCCTGCAGGTCAGCGTCACCTTTTTGACCGTATACGGTGTATGCCCATACGCCGTCCTTGTTTGCCTGGACGTCGTTGAAGAGGGTTTCTACCTTACCGTTACCGGCCTGCTTGGACACTGAGTAGGTGAACTTTTCGTTTGGCTTAAGGCCAGTGACAACAAGTTTGACACCCTTGTCCTTTTTTACGAAGTCACCAGGGGTTACTTCCTTAGGCGAAACCTTCAGAGCGTACTTAGCAGTTTTTTCCTGGGACTTGTTACCTTCAGCAGACTTAGGGGCGTTTTGCTCGGCCTTAGGTGCTTCTGGAGCCGGGGCGGTAGCGGCGAATGCTACGTTTCCAGCGAGGGTCATGGAACCGGCTACAACTGCAACTGCTGGGGCAAGCAAGAACTTTTTCATTTCCGTCCTTCGTTATCGCTAAAGATTACTTGGAAATCATATGAGCATTGTCCAAGTTTCGCGACTTTTGTAACTTTTGGTCGCAGAAGTGCTGAAAACGACCAGTGGCCCGAGCGCGATGCTCGGGCCACTGGTCGTGGTTGCTAGTGCCGTTTAGTTTGTCTTGTGTTACGAGTTACGGCACTGTTTTGTCTTATTTGGTGCGGCGGCGGGTAACCAGAACGGTTGCTGCACCCACGGTGAGGAGCGCTCCACCAGCGATGAGGCCGGAGAGTTCCATACCGGTACGTGGCAGGGTGTTCGAGTCCTCTTTGCCACCCTTAGCGTTGTTGTCCTTAGCGTCGTCCTTACCGGAGTTGTTGTCTCCGCCCTTAGCGTCGGCCTTGCCGTTGCCGTTGTCGCCAGGCTTAGCTTCGTCCTTCTTGCCAGGGGTGTTGGTGACTTTGAAGCTGTCGGTGAGTACGCCTTCTTCGCTCTTGACGGTGACCTTGTAGGATCCCAGGAAGCCGGACAGTCCGTTGCTGCCTTCCTGACCGTAAACCGTGAAGGACCAGACACCGTCCTTGTTAGCCTGTACTTCTTTGAAGAGGGTCTTTACCTTACCGCCATCTTGCTTGGACACCGAGTAGCGGAACTTCTCGTTTGGCTTCAGACCAGTAACAGTAAGCTGAACACCCTTGTCCTTCTTCACGAAGTCACCAGGGGTAACTTCCTTAGGCGAAACCTTCAGACCGTACT
>NZ_JAKRMN010000010.1:0-99259 GCF_022346365.1 Brevibacterium sp. ACRRH | reverse complement strand
TCGGGCATCTTCAAGTCCGGTGACCCGGCCAACCGCGCACAGGCGATCGTCAAGGCCACCGCGTTCTACGACGACCCGGCCGTCATCGCGGACGTGTCCCGTGGCCTGGGCGAAGCCATGGTGGGCATCAACGTCGCTGACCTTCCAGCACCGCACCGCCTCGCCGAGCGTGGCTGGTGAACGCGTCCGTTCGCGTAGGTATCCTGGCGCTCCAGGGTGGCGTGCGAGAACATGCAAACACGTGTGAATCCCTGGGCGCTCAGGTCACCCTAGTGCGCCGCCCACGTGAACTGACGCAGGTCGAGGCGCTGGTGCTTCCGGGCGGTGAGTCGAGCATGATCGACAAACTGTCGCGTGCGTTTGACCTGCAGAAACCCATCCAAGCTGCGATCGCTGCCGGCCTTCCCGTTTACGGCACGTGCGCGGGCCTGATTCTGCTTGCGGACCGGATCTGTGACGGCATCGAGGGGCAACAGACCTTCGGCGGTCTTGACGTGACGGTTCGGCGAAACGCGTTCGGCTCCCAAATCGACTCGTTCGAGTCGGACTTGCACGCCCCTGACCTGGGGGAGGAGCCGGTGCGCGCCGTGTTCATCCGCGCGCCCATTGTCGCCGAGGTGGGCCCCGCGGCCCGCTCTCTGGCCACCCTCCCGGGAGGCGAGGTGGTCGCGGTCGAGCAGGGCAACCTTCTGGGGACGTCTTTCCACCCGGAGCTCACCGGCGAGACGCGCTTCCACGCGCGATTCATGGACAAGGCACGAGCGCGGAGAGGCTAGCCAACCATGCGCGGCTAGCCGTCACCCCAACATACTCAGTATCTGCCCGGTAGCCAGCCCAAAGAACGTACCCGCAAACGCGCCAATGAGCGCATACAGCACACCCACCGGTACCAGCTGCTGGCTGTACGCGCTGGCTACCACGGGCGCGGATGCCACACCACCAATGTTGGCGGTAGAGGCAACGGCGATGCTGAACAGTTCTGTGCGGGTGAGCTTGGCGTACAGCACCATGAGCAGCAGGTGGATAGCGACCACCACGAACCCGGCCAGCAGGTACAGCGGCGCTTCGACCAGCGAGCTGAAGTCCGACCCCGCCGCGATGATCCCGATGATGATGTACAGCATGATGTGGGACACCTCGGACGCGCCGGGCATCTTGCCAAACCGTGTGGACCCGATGATCAGCCCCAACACGCTCACGATCAGGATGGTCCACGTGGTGGAGGTGACGACCACGCCAATCTCTGGCAACTGGTCACCCACCCACGTGGCCGCCGCTGACGCGAACAGCCCCAACGCAATGACCCGGAAGAGCGCCACCAGGTCCAGGGTCTCACCGCTGCCGTTGGAACCGCCGCCACCCTTGTCTTTACCGGCTTCCCCCGCCGAGGTGTCACCCGAGTTCGCGACCGCGGCGGCTTGGGTCTCGAGGTAGGAAGTGTCGGCCTTCACCCACGTGTTAAAGCGCTGGGCGATTCCCGTCCCGGAAAACATCAACAGCAGCCACAACGAGTACACGATGGTGTCCACAATGAGCACGTGCCCAAACAGGGATTCGGGTGCTTGCAGGATTTCCTGGACGGCCACCATGTTCGCCGAACCACCGGTCCACGAACCTGCCAGCGCGGCGAACCCTTTCCACGCCTCGGGGTCCAAAAGACCTCGGAACAAAAGGAACGCAACCACAAACCCGGCAAAGATCGACACGACCGCCGCCGTGTACGTGAGCATGAGCTTAGGCCCCAGTTTGATGATCTGACGCACGTCGCACTGGAACAGCAACAACATGATCATCGCCGGTAGCAGCGCGTCCTTGACTCCAGACCCCACGGCGTCGATCGAGTCGGTCTGCCCAAACACGCCCAGCGTGTTCAAAGTCGCCGCGATCAGGTACAGGAACACGAACCCGGGCACGTACTTGAACACCGCCATACCCCGACGTTTCTCCAAGTACACCAGGATCGCTGCGATGCCTATCAGGGTGGCCAGGAAGAAGAAACCGTCGGTGATCATGACTGCTCGTCTGCTCCTCCGTTGTCGAGGCGGGTACTTACCGGGTTACGCGCACCTCGGCACCAATGCGCGACAGGTGACGCGTATCACAACCGTACAACATGTGTGGTGGTGGGCTTGGGATTTTCGGAAGCCCCAAGCGCACGAGCCCCTATGCTTTCTTCCGCTCCACCAGCTTGCGCTGTTCCAGACGCAGGGTGACGTCGGCGGCCCGTGCCAGTTGACGTGAGTGGGTCACCACGATCACGCACTTGTTCTGTTCGTGGGCGGCGTCGCGCAGAATCTCGATGACACCTTGGGCGGTGTCCTCGTCCAGGTTGCCCGTGGGTTCGTCGGCCAGGATCACGGGTGCTGACGACACCAACGCGCGCCCAATCGCCACGCGCTGCTGTTGCCCACCGGACAAGGCCAACACGTTGCGCTTGGCCGCCGCTTCGTCGATTCCCAACCGTGTCAGGTCCTCAACGCTGGCCTTGGGGTTGACCAGGCGCAGGTTCTCCAACGGCGTGAGGTAGTCGATCAGGTTGTAGTTCTGGAACACCAACGCGATCTGGTCCCTGCGGTGGCGCGTGTAACCGGTGGTGGCGAGGTCCTTCCCATCGAACAGAACCGCGCCTTGCGTGGGCGCGTCGAGCCCGGCGAGCAGGCTCAACATGGTGGTCTTACCCGCCCCAGACGAGCCCACAATCGCGTAGAACGTGCCCACCTCAAAGTCGTAACTGACATTGCTGAGCACCCGCTTGGCAGCACTGGCGTAAGTGAAGTTGACGTGGTCGAGTTGCATGATGGTCATGATGTTTCCTAACTGAGTTTTGCAAGAATTCGTTTGGGACGTTGCGTGATGAGCGGCAGCACGCCCACGGATACGCCCATGAGCACGAGGACGAACCCCAACGCCACCGCCGCAACAACGTCTCCGGCGCTGGTGGTCAGTTGCAGGGAAGAAAGCGTCTCCCCGCCAACCTGGGTAAACACCGCCCGCCCGAGGTGGTTCGACAGCACCGTGCCCGCCCCGGCCGCGATGAGGGTTGCGACGGCGGCGAAGATGCTGGACTCGATCGCGAACTGGGCCAGCACATTGCCCTTACTCTTCCCCAGGGACAGGAGGATGCCCACTTCGTGGATGCGACCTCGGGCCCAGAACGTGCTCACCAACGTGAGCACACCCGCACCTGCCACGCACAAGGTGAGCAACAGGATAGTCAGCAGCCGGTCAACCCCCGCGATCGCCTGCAGAACGGGCGCGAACTGCGCGGAGTTGTCCTCCAGGGTGAGGTCGGGGGCCGTGCGCTTAGCGGCGTCGAGTGCGCTGGTGAGTTGTTGCGCGTTGTGTGTGAAGTATCGGCCCGTGGTCAGTGGCGCGCCCAGTTTCTGGGCGGACTCAAGGTCCACGAAAACCTGGTTCTGCGAAGCCCCGGACGGCAGGCCGGTAGGGTTCTCTGTCTTTCCGTCAAAGATGCCGGCCACGGTGACGGTCACGCTGGAACCGTCGCGGGTGAGCGTGAAGGTGTCGCCGGGCCCGAGGTTGTTGTGGCTGGCGAACTCCCGGTGGATGAGCGCCTGCGTTGTGCCTGAGCCTGCGTGCGTGCCCTCGGTGAGTTGGTACAGCTTGCCTTGGAACGCCGGGTTGAGTTCGGAGTCGTTAGCGCCGGTGACGCTGACGTCGCCTGCGAACTTCGGATCCAACTGGACGCCACTGGTGCCAGCCACTGGCGTGGCATCCTTGGGGCGCGCCAGGGTGGACGCTTCCAGACTGTGCTGTGCCACCTCGGGCAGGGAAGCCAGCCGGTCAGCCAGGGAAGGGTCAATGCCAGGAGTGGGGCCGTCGCTGGGGGCGCCGTTCTGGCTGGGCCCGGTAGCCGTGAAACCCGCGCCCACGTTGGTGTTGATGGCGTGCTTGACGTGGGCCATGGTGGAGCGCACGCCGGACTGGGCGACGAGCGCGGTGAACACCACGGTCATGATGAGGATCATGAGGAGGCTGCGGCGCGGTTTGCGGGTGACGCAGCGGATTGCTCGGGACCAGGGGTGCGTCATGCCGCGTCCACGAGGATCGCGCGGGGGCTCTTACGCAACATGGGCACCGCGGTGATGGCGACGACCACGGCGATCACAGCCACGCAGATGATGGACGCCTGAATGGCCGAGGCGGGGGAGAGTCCCACGGTGAGGTTGTCCAGGGTTTGGGCGGACGCGGAGGACTCCAGGTCGGAGCCGAACTGTCCGGCCTGCGCCATTTCCTGGGCCGCGGACTTGTTGACGCTGGCCAGGGTGGTGTCGCCCATCCACTGTGCGAAACGGCTGGCGGCGAAGTACGCGCAGATGAAGGCGGGTACGGCGATGAGGATGAGTTCGGCGAGGTACTGGGCGGCGATGCTGGCCTTGGTGACGCCTATAGACAGTAGCGTGCCGGTTTCTTTTTTGCGTTCGTTCAGCCACAGAAACAGGACGAGTGCGACGATCGCGGCGGCGAAGATGGTGGCGCCCACGGTGGTGTTGCGCATGATGCTCTTGATGCCGTCGACGGCGCCGGTGATGCCAGACAGGTACTGGGTGGACGGGGAGATCTGGTAGTTCTGCCAGTCGATGCCTTGGGCCTTAGCGGCCTTGGTGACGTCGTCGAAGTTGGTGTCTTTGGCTACGAAGAAATTGGCGTCTTGGTAGATCTCGGTTTCAGGGGTGAACTGGTAGAGCTCACGGGTGGTGTCCAGGTCAGTGAACACGGTGTTAGCGAACAGTTCGTTGCGCATGGCCGCCGGTTTGGTGTTTGTGCCGGACAACAGGCCCACGATCTGGGTTTTGACTTCTTTGGTGGACTGGCGTTGGTTGTCGACGTCGTACTTGTTGCCCTTGAGTGTGAGGGTGTCGCCTACCTTGAGGTTGTTGGCTTTGGCGAGGTCTTCGTGAATGACGGCTTTGTGGGTGTCGTCGGGGGTGAGGTGGCGGCCCTGAGCAAGTTTGAGGGAGCCGCTGCGGAAGTTGTTGTCGATTTCGCTGTTGTTGACGCCCCACACGTTGACAGCGTTGCCGAACTGTTTTTCGCGCTGTTCGTCATAGTCGTCGTGGTCGAGTTTCTGGACCTTTGCGTTGACCAGGTCAGCGGTGACGTTTTGCCGGGCGACGTGTGATTCCACACCCTCCAGTTTTGAGAGCGTGTCAATGTCTGCAGCCTTGACGGTGCCGGAACCTCGGGGTGTGCCGAGGTTGTTCTGAGGGTTGTTCTCTAGCACGAACCCGCGGCCGGTTTTCGCGTCGATCTCCTCTGACACTTGGTCAGCGGAGCGGGTGACAGCGCTGGCCGCCATGACCACTGTGGCCATGATGATGAGGACGACAAGGATGATGAGTGTCTTGATTGGTTTCCGGGCACAGTAGCGCCAGGCTCTTCCTATGAACGTCAAAGGTTCCCTTTCACAGTAAGAAACGGTTGGCGCGCCCAGAGCGTTTGCTGTTTGCAGTGTTGCCAACGGTGGCAAGGCTGACGGTTCGCAAAACGGTGCGCGCCGAAAAGGTTCGGAGAAAATTTACTATTCGAATCTGAATCGATTCTGGTAGCAGTCTGCGCCGAACCTGTGGGAGGGGAGGGGTGTGTGGGGTGTGACTGCTGGGAAACGGTGGCAGCGAACAACTGGCTCAGCTTTCGATGATGCGAAGACGTGTAAGCGCTTAAGGCGCGATGTGCGAAGGGATGTTTGATGGCAGGAGAAACAAGAAGGTTAGAAGCTGCGGAGGTCAATGTCGGAAGGCTATTGACCAGCGGTGACTTTGAGTTTGTCATTCCGGAATATCAGCGCCCTTATGCCTGGGGTGTCGAAGAATCACTTCAACTGCTGTCAGATCTTCTGGGAGCGCTTGAGCGAGACACAGATGAGCCTTACTTTCTCGGTTCAATTGTCCTTGTGAAGTCCGCGGGCGCCCCTCGGTCCGAGGTCATTGACGGCCAGCAACGCATCACAACCTTGACGCTGTTGCTAGCGCTACTTCGAGATCTTGTCGCCAACGATGATCTTCGCCGGTCCATTCACAATTTGATTGAGAAACCTGCAGTGGAGTGGGATGACCAGCCCGCACGGCCTCGGTTGAGGCTTCGGCCACGCGATAATCAGTTCTTCTCCGACTATGTGCAGACGATGGGCCAGATCGCAAAGCTCATCGAGCTCAGTGACAACATTCCTGAGACTGATTCTCAGCGGGGGTTGCGTGACAACGCGAAGGCACTCCATGCTGAGTTGTCGCAGCTCAGCTCAGAGCAATTGAAAGACTTGTTCCGACTTGTCGCTGGGAGGGCTTTCCTCGTGACTGTCGCGACGCCGGATCTGAACAGCGCCTACCGGATTTTCTCGGTAATGAACGCTCGCGGTTTGCCTCTTTCGCCACAGGATATTTTCAAATCTCAGGTCATTGGCGCCACCAAGGAAGAAGAAAAGCAACACTATGCAGACCTTTGGGAGCGTCTTGAGGAAGATCTGGGCCGCGATGAGTTCGGGGATCTGTTCCTCTATATTCGTGCGATTAAAGCACGCACCCGAAGTGTCAAGAGTTTGTTGCAGGAATTTCCCGAGCAGGTCCTCAACGCTTATCTGCCTGATAACGGAAGCGGCTTCATGAAGGAAGTGCTAGAGCCGTATGCCAAAGCAGACATTCGTCTGAATGCTCATGATTTCCACGGAGATAACCCACTTTGGGAGCAGGTCAACAATTGGTTGAAGTGTTTAGCTCAACTCGACAACGATGACTGGCGTCCCCCGGCCTTGTGGGCGATCACCGAGCACGGCGAAGATCCCGAATTCTTAGTCACGTTCTTCAGCAAGCTTGAACGCCTCGCTGCCAGTATGCTCGTCCGCCGGGTCTACGCGACACCACGACAGCAGCGTTACATGGAGCTACTCAAACAGCTGGCCGACGGGCACGGTCTGGATTCGCACAGCTTCGAACTCACCGAAACTGAACGGGCAGAGACACGGGAACGCCTCGACGGTGACATCTACTTGGCGACCCGCGTTCACAAGTATGTGCTGCTACGGCTGGACTCCGTACTAGCTGATGATCCGGGGGCTTCCTACGACCACAAGATCATCACGGTCGAGCACGTTTTGCCCCAAACCATCGATCCCGAAAGCCAGTGGGCAAAGAACTTCACTGAGGAAGACGCACAAGCGTGGACACATCGCCTTGGAAACCTACTGCTGCTCAACCGCTGGAAAAACTCCAGCGCTGGTAATTACGACTTCGATGCTAAGAAGGAGAAGTACTTCAAGTCCGGGAAAGGCGTGGCGGTGTTCGCACTCACAACGCAGGTACTTGGAGAGCCAGTGTGGACTCCCAGTGTTATCGAGCGACGTCAGGAAACGTTGGTGAATCTGCTGGTCGAAGAGTGGAAACTCTAGCTGGTTGGTGTTGTCTGATCATGAGCCATTTATTTGCGCTTCAGTTATAAACACCATGGGCGCATTCACTTTGTGCGTTACGTTTATGCCGAATCAAACCTTTTCGCACTGAGACTAGGGCAACTTCCTACGCATTTTCGTGCCTTTTTTGTTGTTTTAGTTTTGAGGATGGGTAGGAAGCAGGTATTTCGTCTCTTGGCCGTTTTGCTGATTGTGTTGGGTTTGACCGCGGGGACAGTGGTTCCAAGCCAGGCGGCGCAACGCCTGGTGGATGTAAAAGGGTTCAGCGCCCCGTCAGTTGTGTTTTCGAAGTCCGGGTGCGAGTACATCACCGTGAAAATGCGCAAGTCCGTTCACCGTTAAACATGGGAGTGGAACGTCTATGCGGATGTCACGCATAAGGGACGATCGGTAAATACTGCTCTGTTTAGTGACAATGGGGATTCTTCCCGCACGCGAATCTTCCTGTGTGATTATGACGGCTTTGGAAAACACACAATTGGCCCATCCAGCGTCGACGCATATACCTATGACTGGCTTACCGATGGCCATGGCTCTTATCAGAGCAACACAGACTGGACTTAGGGTCACTTCTATGTCCGTGCCAAGGTCAAGGCCGGTTTGAAGGCTAAACGTAGGGGGAACAAGGTAGCGCTGATCGCATCGGCTCAGCGTTACAGTACCGATCGAGGCAAGTTCGTGAACTACGCGCCTAAGAAAGCTCGTGTGCAGGTGAAGTCGGGCAAAAAATGGAAGACCGTGAAGTCGGTCAAGCTTAAGCATGGTGAAGCAACGGTAATCGTCAAGTCGAAGTGGAAGAAGCAGTACCGTTTTGTCATTGACAAGTCGAGCTCCAGAACTAGCGCAAAGTCGAAGATCGTGAAGGCATAGTTCATTCGACTGGATGGCTGGCGGCGGTTCGTTGGAGTTAAGCACAGGTTTGGGGCATATATGCTGAGGTGGCAACAGGCATTTACGTTCGTGCGTCAAAAAGTAATCAATTCGAGGCGATGCAGATGACTAGCGACTTTCCTACGACTGATGAGTTCCGCCCCATGATTCTCCGTGCTCTTGCTGATGGCAAGGAGCGTGGGCGACAAGAAATCTATGAAATGGTGGCCACTTTGGCTGGTCTGTCGCAAGAACAAAAGCAAGAAACGTTGGCCACTGGCCAACTGCGGTACAAGAATCGGATTGGGTGGGCGCTGTCTTCGTTTTCCTTGTCTGGGTTGGTCGATCGACCTAAGCGTGGCCGTTACAAGATCACCGAGAACGGCAAGGTCGTAGACCGGCGTTCCTTGCGTGAGTACAGCGAAAAGGACATGCTCGAGTGGTCCACGTGGCGTGAGTATAAGGACGAGGTTGCGCAACGCCGTCAGATCAAGGACGGGACTAGTTCTACCGAAAGCGAAATTGAGTCAGCCGATGACCCGGTAGAGGTTATGCGGGCTAGCGAGAGAACGTTTAATGCAAGTACCGAAACGGACTTGCGTAAGCGCTTGCAATCATCATCCCCCGAGTTTTTCGAACGTGCAGTAATCGACGTGCTGTGGGCCATGGGCTACGGCGGTGCACACGGCGAAAAGCAGCATGTAGGGCGATCTCACGACGGAGGAATCGACGGTGTAATTCGTCAGGATGCACTGGGGCTTACGAACATTTACATTCAGGCAAAGCGCTATTCGGACACCAACAAAGTTGGGGAACCGGAAATCCGTAACTTCATTGGGGCTCTCGACGCGCAGGGTGCGAACCTGGGTGTATTTATTACAACGTCTACTTTCTTGGACCGAGCAAAAGAGACAGCGGCGCGTTATCGGCACGGCAAGATCGTTCTGATTGACGGCATAAAGCTGACCTCGCTCATGCTTGACTACGGTGTTGCCGTGCACAAAGCACGGGAGTTCACGTTGTACGAAATCGATGACGACTTCTTTGAAGACGAACTGGTGTAAGGAACCGGGTGAACGACAGCTAGCGACGCCTACTGTATTCGTCAATTTTTCTTTGCAGATGCCTGTACCAATCTTGTTGTTTGTACAACAACTGCTGTTGCTTCGAACGCCACTCATTGTTCCTACGCAGAGCGTCAGCTTGGCGTTGTACAGCTGCATTGCGCTTACGTGATCTTACCGGGGGTAGCGACCAGGACGCGATCGCCGCCCCATCTGCCTCGGCCTTTCGTATCCGGGCTTCAGTTTCTCGGATCTTGCGCTTCTGCTCGTTCAGCTGTTGACGATAGTCGTCAGCAATGCACCGTCGCCAGTAGTCAAAAAAGTCGTCAGTAGCTCTATCTAGCCTTGTGCGAAGCCTGTCTTCATTGTCTCTTCCTGAGTACCCGACTTGAAAGAATTCGTCGCGAAGTTGCAAAACCCTGTTTTTCGCGTCACCCAAATCCCTTGCTCCGCGTAGGCCGGCGATCTGCGAAATTATGTGTTCCTTTCGATTCGCATTTGTTTGGTTAACTCTTTGAGTCCGGTTGTACAGCTCCCGCCAAATTGAACGAATTTCTTCCGTAAGCTCAGGTTGCTTTTCTCCGGCGTGACCGGACTGTGCCCACTCATCCTTGATCTTGTCCATTTCTGACCAGGCCAAATGTAGGTCTTGTAAATGAATGATGCGTCTAGCACGTGCAATGAGTTGCGTTTTAGTGGCAAGGGCTTCTTTTTGGGATCGTGTTGGCTCCACGTTGCCTCCTCTGAAACTCACTTGAAGTTTACCAATGGTCGACACGAGGAGACGTTGAAAATCACAGATCCCGAATACGTGGACACATGTATCAAGAATGCAAGAGTGCTGGTGTGGCTACGAGGAGTTCAGTGTGTATCAGGCGCACAAGTTTTGTGTCACACCCTCTTCCTATTATCAGCGATGAACACTAACGATCGAACAAGAAGAAAGTAGAACAGCTGAAAATTTCTTTCGATAAGGGGGAGAAAATAATGTCTTTAGATGGAATTATTACGGCCTTTGCAAAGCAACTTCATAGCATTGCTACATTTTTTGCTTCGTTTTATGCGCTTTGTGTATTCATTGCAATCTTTGGTCATGGAGATAGCGGAGTTCACAACATGGCTACAATCTTAGATGTTTTCGGTCTTACAGGTGCAAGAACTTGGGTCATTAGTCTTTCTAACCGCTTGATGATGTGGGAAGTAGCGTCAAGCGTACGCGTGCTCTTTCTTATCTGGTTATTGGTCGCATTGACTATTTTTGTGTACCTGTTTTGGGGTGAACGTTCAGGCCAACTTATGCCGTCACCCGCCGTTGGAGTGACTTTTACGTGGTCTCTTTATACTGATTTGTACAGTGGCTCGCAACTATGGAATATAGCTACGTTTATGTATATGTTTGCACTTGTGCTGATATTAGTTGGTAGCTTGAAACGAGGAAGAGAGTTCTGGAAGTATCCGTTATTTGCCATAGTGGGGTGCCTTGTGACGCCGCTGTATGCGCTTGTAGTTATTCCATTTTGGATTTCGACGAAAACAGATGACTATGACCAAACAAGAGGTCTAAGTGAAATTGTGTTACAGCTTGAGAAGATTCAAAATAAGCTAAAATAGTGCAGGATATTTAACTGTGTGTCGATAGAAGTTTATGTACTCCGAATGGTGTTGTCTACGTATTTAGTTTTGTTTTATTCTTTAGGGCATATAGTGCTCTCGAAGTTTTCGTTAAGACCGACATACTCTCTCACCACCATTTCTGCCATTGCAGGTCATCTCAATGATTAGTGACCTGCTTAGAGAGCTATGCGTTTCTACCATGAAAGACGTTCTGGTTCCTGGGCTGACTCTCAATGACAGCCGAAGGTGTTGTGATTGATGCCCACGGTGAGGTGGGCAAGTTGTTGTTTGGGTGTCGGCAGAGGGGTGGTGGTGAAATCAGCGGTGGCCTTTGGTTGCCCGTGCAACCTGCATTCTTCTATGACCTGTTCTTTAGCTGTGGACGTGCGCGAAGCTGAGCTCGCCAACTTCGGTGTGTGGTGTTACACGCTGGGAAGTGGCTCGCGTACATGACTGCTGTCTTGCTGATCTGAAACCGGCGGCAGTGCCTATACGTATCCTGATTTTCGGGGCAGCCTGAACACCGTTTCGAGGCAACACGAAAAGACACGGTTCGTGTTGAGCTGAAAGCAAATGAATTGCGTGCAGAGAGTCCGTCAAACGAAGCAAAGCTCAAAGAGCTAAAGCTGGTGTGCTAAAACCATTGAGCGCAAGAACTGAGAAATTTAAACTGGCTCAGAGCGCGCGGATGTTTAGAGAAGCGGAGCCTCTAGGGATGGATGCGCACGACTTGGAAGCTAAAGAAACAAGACTTGCCCAAAAATTTTATATATTTGAACTTCGTGAAAAAAGCGCGAGAAGTTACGCATTCTCATGTTGAGGTCTATTCCAGACAGTGGTCTACGCGCTGAGCGTGAAATAAAACGGATCAAGGATGCCGTTAGAAAAGTAGTGCACTAAAACTGGATAGATAGTTATTATTATTCAGCTACCGAACTCGATGATTTGTTTGATGGTTTATCGGAACATTCGCCACATATTGTGCATTTTTCTGGACACAGTGATGATACGTCTATATTGCTCGAACAAGATGTCGTTGGCGCTAACGACGGAATGGCGGTGGTGGTGAGTAACCTCGGGCGTGCGTTCTGCTCCGTGGATAACCCTCCGATTGAACTCCTGCCATTCGGCAGATCATTATCGTGCAAGAAATAATGTTTGTTGTTGATATGCTCGCGTCCGTTGGGGGAGAGGGGCGGAGCCAGCTCCGCTACCAGAATGTATGCGACGATTGCGAACGGTCAGTCTTTAGGTTCTGCGGTTGATAGTGCGGAGGCTTACCGATCAGTAGTTGGGCTTAAAGGTGCGGAATTGCAGATGCTCGTTAGCACAGATGGTGCAGATCCCTATTAGCTGTACTCGGTGAAGTAGCCGACCGGTTTTAACAAACATGGATAAGTGGGGCATGACAGTGCCGTTTTTGCCTGCAGTGCAGGTGCAAGTGGCACTTACTTCCCCAAAGATGCTACAACACAAGCAATCGCGGAACTAGAGCGTGGTTAAAGCCACTGACCACGAACGGACGCTGCAGGTACTAGGAGCTTGCACTTATGCGGGTCGCATAGGTTTTCGAAGTAAAAGTTGGGAGAACGATTGCTACTTTGTTGAGGTTTCGTGGGAAGCTAAGGGAAGCGGAGCGCTCGAATTCTCAAATGAAATCGGCTGAGATGCTGGCCTTAACTGACAACTCGTACAGGCTGTGGCTAACAGCGCATGTCATGGATAATCACGGCCACAGGTTTGTTCAAGACAGTGCAAGAGTTTGTCTGAGTGCAACGGGTACCTGAAGAACGAAGGAACTGACAGCTTTGGCTATCGATAAGAAAATAAATCACGTCACCATGATTTGGAATATTGCCGAGATTCTGCGTGGCGATTACAAGGAACACGAATATGGCGACGTGGTCTTGCCTTTCACCGTGCTCACCCGCCTCGATTCGGTCTTGGTAGACACCAAGCAGGCAGTCCTAGATATCAAAGCCACCTCAGTTCCGAGCGAGATCAAGGAGCTACAATATGCCAAGGCTACGGGCTACCCGTTGTGGAATACGTCGAACTTCACGCTCAGGACCTTGTTGGATGACCCGGACAATCTTGAGCAGAACCTGAGCTACTATGTGCAAGCGTTTGCGCCTGCTGCGCGTGAGGTGATGGAGGCCTACAACTTCTACAACGTGATTGAGCGCCTCGACAAGGCGAATTTGCTGTATCACGTGCTCAGTGAGTTCACCTCCGCGAAGGTCAACCTCCACCCTGACGTGGTCAGTAACGAACAGATGGGTTACATCTTTGAAGAGCTCATCCGTCGATTCTCTGAACTGTCGAATGAGACTGCTGGTGAACACTTCACCCCGCGCGAGGTCATCAGCCTGATGGTCACCCTGTTGTTTAACCCCGATGAAGATATCAACCGGCTTTGTGCAGACGGAGCCATGGCCTCGCTATATGACCCGGGGGTCGGTACCGGCGGCATGCTCTCCATCGCCGCGCAGCACCTCGATGACATGAATGGGACCGCACGCCTAGAGGTTTACGGTCAAGAGCTCAATCCGCAAACCTATGCGGTGGCAAAGTCTGACATCATGATCAAGGGTGAACGCCAAGAACGCATCTACTTAGGCAACTCGTTGACGAACGATAAGACGGCAGGGATGCGGTTTGACTACATGTTGTGCAATCCGCCCTTCGGCGTGAACTGGAAGAAATACGCCGACCCGATTCTTGATGAGGCTGAACGCATGGGCCACCAGGGGCGTTTCGGAGCGGGGACGCCGCGTGTGTCGGATGGCTCGTTCCTCTTCTTGCAGCACATGATCTCGAAGATGAAGCCCTACGACCCCAAAGACCTCGTCAATTCCCCTGGCACGCGGATCGGGATCGTGTTTAACGGTTCACCCCTCTTTACAGGTGGAGCTGGTCAGGGTGAATCAGAGATCCGCCGTTGGATCCTTGAGAACGACTGGCTCGAAGCGATCATCGCCCTACCGGATCAGATGTTTTACAACACCGGCATTCTCACCTACATCTGGGTGCTGTCGAACAAGAAAGAGCGTCGCCGCAAGAACAAAGTGCAGCTGATCGACGCCACCCAGTACTACCAACGGATGCGTAGACCCTTGGGTGAAAAACGCAAAGAACTCACCGAAGACGACATCGCTGCCATCTCTCGCATCTATGGGGCATTCCAGGAAACCGAAGAGTCGAAGATCTTCGACACCGAAGACTTTGCATATCACGAAGTGCTCGTAGAGAGACCCCTACGGTTGAGCTTCCAAACCACTCTAGACACGATCGAAGCACTCAAACAAGCCAAGCCATTCATGGATCTTGCCACGTCGAGGAAACGAATCGAACCTGCGCGCAACGAAGAAATCGAGGCGGGCAAGCGGGTGCAGGAAGCGGTCATCGCCACTCTCGAGGCATTCGATGCTGAGCATGTGTACCTCAACCGGGACGAGTTCACAGACCTACTCCGAGAAGGCATTAAAGACCGTGGAGAGAAAATCGGCATCGCAACGCTGCGCAAGATCGTCGTCGAACTCGGCACCAAGAACCTGGACGCGGATATTTGTGTGGATGCGAAAGGTAACCCGGAGCCAGACCCGGATCTACGTGACACCGAGCAGATACCGTTCCGCGAAGATATCGAGGCGTACTTCCAACGCGAAGTTATCCCGTACGCTCCCGACGCATGGATCGATCACAACAAGACCAAAGTTGGCTACGAGATCCCCTTCACCCGCTACTTTTACAAATACGAAGAACTTGGCGATCCCGCCGAGACCCTCGCCGAAATTCAAGCCCTATCGGCAAATATTCAGGCCGACATCGCCAAACTCTTTAGTGAGCAGGTGGCAAAGTGACAGTCGCATCCGAGTCAAAAATATTGGGCGTGAGATTTCCTGACGATTGGTTGCGCAACAAGATCGGAAGAATCACAACAAAAGTTGGCAGTGGTGCTACCCCGAAAGGTGGCGCTAGTGCTTATCAGCCAACTGGAATGCCGCTCATTCGTTCACTCAATGTGCATAATGAAGGTTTCCGATCATATAACTTAGCTTTCATCAATGATGACCACGCTCGGCAACTCGAATATGCTTCGGTTGAGCCTGGCGATGTTCTGCTCAACATCACAGGGGCATCTATTTTGCGCAGCGCGGTTGTGCCAGCGGAAGTCGGACCAGCGCGCGTCAATCAGCACGTTTCTATTGTGCGTCCGGATACTGATCAAGTGCTCCCAGGTTATTTGCACGCATGGTTAATATCTCCCGTCATGTACAGCTATATGTATTCCCTAAGCGTGGGGAGTACACGCGAAGCGATCACAAAGGAGCAAATCCTTCGATTTCCAATTGTGTTCCCCACCCTAGAAGAGCAGCGCTCAATCATTAGTTACTTGGAGTCCAAGACCGCTGCGATCGATGGAATCATTGGCAAATTGCAGCGCGAAGTTGAGCTGTTAGAGCGTTACCGTCGAGAGCTGATTGCCCACACCGTAACTCGTGGCCTTAATCCAGATGTACCAATGAAGGACAGCGGAATCGACTGGATCGGCAAGGCTCCGGCGTCCTGGAAAGCGGCTTCAATTTCGGTCGTGACCGATGAGAACAAGGCCAAGAACGCAGATTTGTCCGAGAAAAATCTGCTCAGCTTGAGTTATGGCCGGATCATTCGCAAAGATATCGACCTCGCATTTGGTTTGCTCCCGGCCTCTTTTGATTCTTATCAAATTGTCGAACCCGGCTACATTGTTCTTCGAATGACTGACCTCCAAAACGACAAACGCAGCCTTCGAAGTGCGCTCGCTAATGAGCGTGGCATCATCACAAGCGCGTACATCGGCCTTAAGGTTCGCGGCCCAATCGTAAGTGAGTACTTTGCATGGCTACTGCGGTTTTATGACCTTGCAAAGGTGTTTTACTCGCTTGGCGGAGGCGTTCGACAATCCGCAAGCTACAAGGAAATCGGCAAGATTCCGATCCTCGTCCCCCCGTTGGCAGAGCAACAGAAGATCGCGGATTTCCTCGAGGAAAAATCAGCCCAGATTGATTCGACTATTGAGGGCATTAATAAGCAGATCGAGTTGTTGGGCAAGTATCGCAAGCAGGTTATTAATGATGCCGTGACGGGCAAGGTTCGTGTGGAAGAGGTGGCGTGATGGATACGTCTGAGCGCAGGTTTGAAGATGAGATCGAGTATTGGTTGACTCATGTTGGCCCTTCCGAGTTCGACCTCTACGAATCGAGGACATCGTCCGGTTTTGATAAGCAGCTCGGCTTGTATCCGCAGGATCTGCTCGATTTTGTGCGGGATACGCAGCCGCAACAGTGGGAGCGCCTGGAACGCATTCATGGGGCAAAGGCTGGCGAGAAATTTTGCAAACGTGTTGCCCGCGAGCTCGATAATCGTGGTGTCGTGGAGGTGCTACGTCGCGGTGTGGAAGATCTTGGTGCGCGCTTCAAACTGGTGTTCTTCGCCCCTGGCTCTGACCTAAACGAGCTGCTGGCAGAGAAGTATTGGGCGAACCGCATGACTGTGATGCGCCAGCTGCGCTACTCGACAAAGAATGACAACTCTGTCGACACCGTACTGTTTGTTAACGGCATCCCTGTGGTGACCTTGGAGTTAAAGAACCAACTCACTGGACAAACTTACCGCGACGCGATCGACCAGTACAAACGGTCCCGCTCAGCCAGTGAGGTGCTGTTTGGGTTGAATCGCCGTGCAGTGGTGCACTTTGCGGTCGATACCGACGAGGCGTGGATGACCACCAAGCTCGCAGGTATGGACACGGTTTTTCTCCCGTTTAACCGTGGTTTTGGCAATGGTGCTGGTAACCCGCCCGTGCCAGGCAAGTACAAGACGTCTTATTTGTGGGAAGAGGTGCTGGCGAAGGATTCCCTGCTGGATATTTTGCATCGTTTTGTCCAGTTCATCCCACACGAGAGAGATCGGCGTAAAGACAAGCTGATCTTCCCGCGCTACCACCAGCTCGACGCCGTTCGCGCGCTCGTCGCAGACGCGAAGATTCATGGTGCGGGGAAGAACTATCTGGTGCAGCACTCGGCGGGGTCAGGTAAGTCGAACACCATTGCGTGGCTTGCCCACCACTTGTCGAACCTGCATGATGATCAGCAGCGCGCAGTCTTTGATTCGATCATTGTGATTACCGATCGGCGCGTGTTGGATAAACAGCTGCAGAACACGATCTACGCGATGGACCACACCGCTGGTGTGGTGGTTAGGGTCGACAAGAACGCACGCCAACTGACAGACGCGCTTGCCGATGGTGCGAAGATCATCATTTCCACGTTGCAGAAGTTCCCATTTGTCGACGTGAGCAACGTGGCGACGACTAGTAGGCGCTTTGCCGTGATCGTTGATGAGGCTCATTCGTCGCAGACGGGAGAAGCGTCGGAGAAGCTCAAGCAAGTGCTCGCAGACACCGTCACTGCTGGCAAGGAGTCTGCAGAGGACCTGCTCGAACGCTACGCGGCCGCCGAAGCCCAGATCGAAGAGGAACAGCTAGAGATTGATGAGCAGATCGCCGAGGAGCTACGCACACAGGGCCGTCAGCAGAACCTGACGTTCTTCGCGTTTACCGCAACTCCGAAGCAGAAAACGCTCGAGATCTTCGGCACCCCGGTGCCCGATGCCACCCCAGTTCCGTTCCACGTGTATTCAATGCGTCAAGCGATCGAAGAGGGTTTCATCCTTGACGTGTTGAAGAACTACACCACATACAAAACGTATTACCGAATTGGGAAGACCACGGCTCAAGACCCCGAATATTCCACCAAGCAAGCCAACAAGGCGCTCGGAAAATACCTGAGTCTGCACCCGTATAACCTGCGGCAAAAAGCGGAGATCATCATCGAGCACTTCCGCGCCAACGTCGCTCACAAGATTGGCGGCGACGCCAAAGCCATGCTGGTGACCGGTTCACGCTTGCATGCAGTGCGCTACTACTTCGCCTTCCGTGACTACATCACACAGAAGGGCTACGCAGACCTTGGTGTGCTCGTGGCATTCTCAGGAGCTGTCGAAGACCGGGGCGCGGAATACACCGAGGAACAGCTCAACCAGATCCCCGAAGCGGAGTTGCCGGAGAAGTTCGCCACTGGCGAGTACCAGCTGCTGCTCGTGGCTGAGAAGTATCAGACGGGCTTCGACCAGCCACTATTGCACACCATGTATGTGGACAAGAAGCTCCACGGGGTCAAAGCGGTGCAGACCTTGTCTCGAATCAACCGTATGCATCCGGGCAAGACCGACACGTTCGTGCTCGACTTCGTCAATACCGCTGAGGAGATCCAGAAGTCGTTCCAGGACTACTACATTTCCACCGGCATCACCGAGGAGACCGACCCGAACATCGTCTACGACCTCTACCACTTCCTCGCCTCTTATCATTTGTGGACGGACAAGGAGGTCGCGGGCTTTGCCAAGGTCTTCTTCACCGAGTCGAAGAAGCAAACGAACCTCGACTTCAGCCGACTCAATGCCTACCTCGACCCCGCCGTCGCACGGTTTGACGAACTCGAGGACGAGGACAAGCGCGAAGTGCGGGCGCGGATGAACAAGTTCAACCGCAACTACGACTTCCTGACCCACATCATCCGCTACGACGACGAACGACTCCACCGCTTTGCCGCCTACGCCAAGCTCCTGGTGCGCAAGCTCCACATCGAGGGCGATCCCGCCCCACATCTGGAAGACGAGGTCGCTCTACAGTATTACCGCCTCCAGCAAGTCTACGAAGGCTCCATCGATCTGGTCGATGAGCAAGGGCAACTGTCGAACAACCCCGACATCGGTGGCGCGAGCGTGGACGAGAAGGACAGTCTGTCCAACATCATCTCCAAGCTCAACGACCGCTGGGGCACCGAGTTCACTCACGTGGATAAGGTCATCGAGCAGCTCACCGAAGACATGGTCGAAGATCCCGAAGTCAAGTCACGTGCCCACAACTCGCTTGACATGTTCTCCATCGTCTACGCCGAACGCATCCAAGACATCGTTCTCGACCGGATGAACCAAAACCAAGAATTCGCTATCAAGTACCTATCGGATCCACAGCTCAAGGCCGATGTCGATCGCGTGCTCTTGCCCCTGATCTATGAACGTCTCAAGCGCAAAGAGTAGCTGCCCGGTCAGCCTGCAGGACCGCTTGACGCACCCCAAAACTACCTCTTGCCGACCATCGAAATTGCGTGTTCGCATAGCAACGGACACGCAAATGAACAGAGGGTTAATGGAATGAGTCAAGAACGCGGCGGGAAAGACGATTCGCCGAGTCGACCACATTCGCAGGCACATCTCGATCGTCTACCCGAGCTTTTGGCCACGGCTGTGGTTTGACGGGGCCGGTCATTTCAACGAATAACATGAACGCATGCCAGCGCTGGAGTATAAACACTGCAACACTTGACTGAATGCCAACCACACAGATCCGATCCGCAGAACCGCTAGCCCGGCATGGACCGCGCATCATCTCACCTTGAGGTAGGTGAACCTGCCCGTCTTGTCGTTTCTGCATCTCGATGAACTCCTGCGGATATCAATCCGAAACGCTCATGACATTCCGGATATAAGCTCGCGCCAACTGCGTTTTGTTCGCCTGATTGGTTCAAACCTGCGCTGATCGGTCAAGGTTAGAGAGGACACTCTTGCGACCGTTGAGCCACCAATTGTTCGAATGTTTAGTTACGTAACCGTTGAAGTGGTTCACGCCTAAGGCGCTTTCGTGGGAGCACTGCACCGAGCTGTGTCGTGGTTCGCTCGACGTGGCATCACGATCAAACGATTTCTGTCAGAAAATGGTGGTGCCTAACGGTTCTTCCTCTGGCGTGAACACGTGCGATGCCTTGCTTTGACTCCGACGCGCACGCACCACTACAACCTTCACCGACCTCACGCAACGCAAGACAACTAACCGCCCTTCTCGCGATTGAGCAACGTGTCTGATCCGTGCCTTTAGTGATGGCGCCCCGTCTGGGTTCTACTAAAAGCAATGTGGCCAGCACTCCTAGCGCCTACTCGCCCACACAGGTGTCCGGGACGACAACATAGGGGGCACTTATGCAGACCGCAGATATTAAAAGCCGCGCTCGGCGCTATCAGCGCGTAAAAGGTGCAAGGTCTGGCTCGCAGTGAGGCGCCAGGCGGTGCTGTGTAGAATGTAGTCTGCTCCGTCAGTTGAAGACGTACGTGAATTGAGGAGTGTGTAGTTCCGGTGACAATGTGATCTCCACTCAGCTTTGCTGAGACGTGACCGAAGTGAATGCTACGTCCAGGAGATCATTATGCCCGCAATTGTTCTCGATTCCATTTCCTTTTCGTATGGCTCACGCCTCGTATTTGACCAGGTGAGCCTGCATGTTTCTGACGGTGAGCGTGCGTTTCTAATTGGACCGAACGGGGCCGGTAAGTCAACGCTTTTGAGAATCCTTATCGGAGAATTGCAACCCGACTCCGGGCGAGTTGAGTCTGGTGTTGTTTCGCAGAGCATTCCTGACCCGGAAACGTTCTCGGGCAGCGTTGCACAGTTTTTAGAGACGGTTTTGACGCCATCTAGAACCCTGCTGGCTCGCTTTGAAAAGGTTGCCGACTCTATCGCTTCTGGTCGGGCCAATCGCGCATCGGAATACGACCAGCTTCTTTCGCGGTTGAATTCCTTGGACGTGTGGTCCTTGGATGTGCGGGTGAACGAAACACTTGGTGGATTAGGTCTTGCGGAATTTACAGAGTGCGGCCGCAACAGGCCGTTGTCGACGCTTTCTCCAGGTCAGCGTGCACGATTCAAGCTGGCAGCGCTACTGATAATGCGTCCCGAGGTGTTGATCCTTGATGAACCAACTAATCACCTGGACAGTGACGCCATCGCATTCCTCGAAGCCACCGTAAAGGATTGGGAAGGGCCAGTGCTTGCGACAAGTCATGACAGGGCCTTCATAGAAGGAACCGCGACCGTCATGTACGACTTGGACATCACCGTATGGAGAGAACTCGCCAAGATTGACGGGGAAAAACTAGTAGGTGTGTATCGCAACGCAGGTAACTACACGGACTATCTCGAAGCCAAGGAGACTGCCCACCAGAAAGTTCAGCAGATCCATGCAACGCAACAAGCCGAAAAACGTGAGCTACAGGCACATCGTCACGAAAGCATGAAAATTGCTCGTGGTGGCGTACGAGTAGAAACAGCTGCTCGGAAAGAAAAGAAATTCTTCACCGACAGGGCAGCAAAAACGTCAGTGAAACGAACACGTAACGATGACGTTCGCTTAGAACTCCTCGCTCAACGCGAAGTTCGAGAGCCACGCCACTACAGCCTTGAATTCCCAGTTCACGAATCTGACCCCAGACCCGGCCTTGCCGTGTCGGCTAGAGCCGCCGCAGTGAACGGTCGGCTTGCTCCGGTCACATACGACCTCGGCCGTGGCGAACACCTATTGGTGACGGGGCCCAACGGCGCAGGAAAATCAACGCTACTCAGTTGGATTGCAACGGGTAATCCACCTGACGATGCACTTGCGAGCGGAACCATCACGCGTGATGAACCGGTCGGTAAAGTGCCTCAGAGACTTCCTGAAGTGCCAGACCCAGGTTTCGGGGAGCACGCATGGAGGGCCGGAATCGGGGAAGCCGGAAAAGGAATTCTTCACCCGTCCATGTGGCGCACTCCAATTCCAGACCTATCGGCAGGGAATCAACGACGCGCCCAACTTGCAATCGCATTGGCTGCAAACCCAGCGGTTCTGGTTATCGACGAACCCACCAACTACTTTGACTTAGAAGCGATGAACGCGCTTGAGAATGCGTTACACAACTGGCAAGGAACCCTGATCGTCGCCAGTCACGACCGATGGCTGATCGAGCACTGGAGCGGTCGTAGACTTGACCTCCAGCCCTGTCCACCGGGTGCGTAGATCATCAGCCTTAATCACCCACACGCAGACAACCGTGCACATCAGGCCTGGTCTCTACTAGAATCGGTGACGCCTGTATGCAACAACCGTGGAACACGGGACGCGCAGCACTCACGGCACCGCCACACATGGAAGGACACACATGAAGACCGCAGAAATTAAGCGCCGCTGGCTGGAATTCTTCGAATCCAAAGGCCACACCGTGGTGCCATCTGCGTCCGTGATCTCGTCCGACCCCTCCATCCTCTTCAACATCGCCGGCATGGTGCAGTTCATCCCATACCTCACCGGCCGCGAACCCGCCCCCTTCCCACGCGCCACCAGCGTGCAAAAGTGCGTGCGCACCGCAGACATCGAAGAAGTGGGCCAAACCACCCGCCACGGCACGTTCTTCCAAATGAACGGAAACTTCAGCTTTGGCGACTACTTCAAGAGCGAAGCCATCTCCATGGCCTGGGAACTGCTCACCACCCCAGAAGACAACGGTGGCCTCGGCTTTGACCCCAACCGCCTGTGGGTCACCGTCCACGAAGACGACGCCGCCTCGATCGACCTGTGGCTCGAAGAAACCAGCATGCCCCGCGAACGTATCCAAATGCGCGGCAACGAAGACAACTTCTGGCACACCGGCCAACCCGGCCCCGGCGGCTACTGCTCCGAAATCTACTACGACCGCGGGCCCGCATACGGCAAAGAAGGCGGCCCGGTCGCCGACGAAGACCGCTACATCGAAATCTGGAACCTCGTCTTCATGGAGTTCGAACTCTCCGAGGTCCGCACCAAAGTCGACTTCGACATCAAAGGCGACCTGCCCGCTAAAAACATCGACACCGGCATGGGCCTGGAACGCGTGGCGTTCCTCAAACAAGGCGTCGAGAACATGTACGAAATCGACGAAGTCTACCCCGTCATCAAAAAGGCCGAAGAACTCTCCGGCCACACCTACGGCGCCAACCACGACGACGACGTCCGCATGCGCGTTGTCGCCGACCACGTGCGCTCCGCCCTCGTCATCATCGGCGACGGCGTACGTCCCGGCAACGAAGGCCGCGGCTACATCCTGCGCCGCCTGCTACGCCGCGCCATCCGCGCCATGCGCCTGCTGGGCGTCACTCAACCCGTGCTCCCACACCTGCTGCCCGTCTCCAAAGACGCCATGAAGCAGTCCTACCCAGAACTCGACACCGACTTCGACCGCATTTCCAAGATCGCCTACGCCGAAGAAACCGCGTTCCTGCGCACCCTGGAATCCGGCACCCAGTTGCTCACCCGCACCGTCGCCGAGGTGGGTAAAGGTGGCACTATCGACGGCGCCGTGGCATTTACCCTCCACGACACCCACGGCTTCCCCATCGACCTCACCGTAGAAATGGCCCACGAAGCAGGCGTGGAAGTCGACGTCGACGGGTTCAAAGCCCACATGGAAGAACAGCGCCAACGCGCCAAAGCCGACGCGAAGTCCAAGAAGGGCGGGGGAGCGAACCTCACCGCCTACTCCCACCTACTCGAAGCAGGCACCTCGGAATTCGTGGGCTACGACAACCTCAACACTCTGGCCACCGTGCGCGGCATCATCAGGGACGGCGAAGCCGTTCCCGTTGCCCACGCCGGCGACACCGTCGACGTTGTCCTGGACATCACCCCGTTCTACGCCGAATCCGGTGGCCAAACCGCTGACATCGGTCACCTCACCGGCCCTGACCTTAACGCCCGCGTCACCGACGTTCAGAACATCCTCGCCGGACTACCCACGCACAAGGTCACGGTTGAAACCGGTGAACTGGAAACCGGCGCCCTCATCACCGCGCAGGTCGACCCAGACCACCGCTACCAAGCCCAGCAGGCGCACTCGGCAACCCACCTCATCCACGCCGCCCTGCGTGAGGTTCTGGGGTCGAACGCCACCCAGGCGGGGTCGCTGAACAACCCCGGCTACCTGCGCTTCGACTACTCGTACCCCGAAGCACTCAGCCCAGCAGCCCGCCAAGAAATCGAAGAGTGCGCCAACACCGCAGTCCGCGACAACTTCGAAGTGGGCTACGACTTCCTGCCATTCGAAGAGGCCAAGAAGTCCGGCGCCATGGCCCTGTTCGGTGAACGCTACCCAGAAATTGTGCGCGTGGTCGACATCAACGGCACCTGGTCGCGTGAACTCTGCGGAGGAACCCACGTCACCCGCACTTCAGAGATCGGACCTATCTCGCTGACCAGCGAAGCCTCCGTGGGCTCCGGAACCCGTCGCATCGAAGCCAGCGTGGGACTTGACGCCATGAAGCAACTGGCCCGCGAACGCTCCACCGTGGCGCAACTGTCAGAACTGCTCAAAGTGCCCGGCCCCGACGTCTACCAGCGCGTCACCGGCCTCATGGACCGCATCAAAGAAGCCGAACGCACCATCGCACAACTCAACCAAGAAAAGGTCCTGGCCCGCGCCACCGACGCAGCCGCCAGCGCCCAGAAACTCGGCCCAGCAACCGTCGTCACCACCGAACTCGGTGAGGTGGCAAACGCTACCGACGTCCGCTCCTTCGTCCTTGACGTTCGCAACCGCCTGGACGACCCAGCCCACGTCATCGCCGCAGTGGGACTGGCTAATGACAAGCCCGCCGTCGTCATCGCGGTAGGCCCTGACGCACAAAGGGCCGGTCTGAAAGCCGGAGCGCTTGTCACCTCGGCGTGCAAAACCCTGGGCGGTGGCGGAGGCGGCAAGCCCGACCTCGCACAGGGCGGCGGCCAGGACGCCACCAAGGTGTCGCAAGCACTCCAAGCAGTGCGTGACCAGGTAGCGAACTCGTGAGGCGCGGCAGGCGCTTAGGGATTGACGTGGGGGCGGTGCGCGTGGGTATCGCCCACAGCGACCCCGACGGGATCCTCGCCTCACCTCTTGAAGTGGTCAACCGCCGAGGTGGTGACAACTTCGCGCTGCGACGCATCCAAGAGATCGTGGACGAAGTCGACCCGGTTGAACTGGTGATAGGCGACCCCACGTCCTTAGACGGCAAGGCGCGCCAGTCCGCAGACAAAGCCAGGCGTTTCGCCCAGAAGATCGTGGACCGCACAGGACTCCCGGTAAGGTACGTGGATGAACGTTTTACCACCACACAAGCGCACCTGATGTTACAAGCAGCAGGAAAATCGTCTAAGCAACGACGCGAAACCGTGGACGCGCAAGCCGCCGTGGTGATCCTGCAAACAGCTCTCGACGCTCTAGCACGTGAGGACAACAGTGGGGATTGACGACGTATTCGAAAACAAGGGCACCCGCAAGGACGCCCGGCAGCGCAGGCACAACCGGAAGATCCGGCGCCGGCGCATCACCGCCATCGTTGTAGTGCTCGCCCTCATAGCCGGAGTCAGCGGGGTCGTGGCAGTCAGCACGGCCTCGGGAGCGTTCTCTAACCTGTTCGGTGCCAAGAAGGACTACGAAGGCGAAGGCGAAGGCAGCATCGACGTCACCGTGGTCCCGGGCGCGTCCGCCAGCCAGGTCGCCAACCAGTTGGTCGAAGAAGACGTCATCCAATCCGCCGACCCCTTCCTCAAAGAAGTCGAAAGTCGCAGCTTCGTCATCAAAGCCGGCACGTTCAAAATGCGCAAACGCATGAGCTCCAGCGCCGCCGTCGACGCCCTAGAAGACGCCACCGCCGCGCAACGCCTCACCGTGGCAGAAGGCCACACCATCAAGACCATCAAAGCCAACGCGATCAAAGCCGGCGTCAACGAACAGCAGCTCGACAAGGCCATCGACAAGAAGAAACCCAAGGACTACGGCCTCGACATCGACGCGCCCAACCTCGAAGGCTACCTGTACCCGGCTACCTACGACATCGACCCGTCACGCCCAGCCGAAGCCCTGGTCCAAGACATGGTCAACAAGACCAAGGACGAACTCAACCGGCTCGCCATTCCACACGACGACGCCCACTACTACCTGACCCTTGCCAGCCTGGTAGAAAAAGAAGCCACCAGTGACCCCGAGGTGCAAGCCAAGGTTGCTCGCGTGTTCGTCAACCGCGTGGGGAAGAAGTCCCAAACCGGCGGGCTACTCCAGTCCGACGCCACTGTCGCGTACATCCACGGCGCGCGTAAGGACCTGACCACCACAAAGAAAGAACGCGAAAGCAACAACCCGTACAACACGTACAAATACAAAGGGTGGACGCCCGGCCCCATTAACTCACCCGGCGAACCCGCCGTGCGCGCCGCCATGAAACCCGCCAAGGGTGACTGGCAGTTCTTCGTAGCAACCGACCCAGACAACGGCACCGTGAAGTTCGCCAACAACTACCAAGAGCACCAGAAAAACGTCGAAGAGTTCCGCACATGGCTACGCGAACACCGCAAGAAAAATGGATAAGTTCAACGCCTGCGTGGCCGGGTCGCCCATTGCGCACTCCAAGTCTCCGGACCTGCACACGGCCGCGCTCACAGCACTGGGCATTCCGGGGGAGTACGGCTCGGTCGAACTCACGGAAGATCAACTGGCCACCCACATCGACACCCACCCCCAGCTCGTGGGCATGTCCTGCACCATGCCACTAAAAGCCACCCTGGCCCAACTCGCGCACGAACGAAACTGGAACATCGACCCCACCGTGACCGCCACCCGGGTCGCCAACACATTCGTGCGCACCCCCACGCCGTCGGTCTACAACACCGACGTCGCTGGAATCGTGGGCGCCCTGCGAACACCTGCCACCTCGGCGGCCATTGTGGGATCCGGCGCCACCGCAACCAGCGCGCTTGTCGCCCTCAAAGAACTGGGTTGCGCGACCGTGGACATCTACGCCCGCAACCAAAAAACCCGCGCTGATCTGGCCCAACTCGCCCAATCACTGGACATGGACGCCACCCACGCTGGCCTGGAGAACATCAACTGGGACCACGACGTCATCGTGAGCACCCTGCCCACGGGTGTGGACCTGGACGTCCCCACCCGTCTGTCCGCCACGGTGCTGGACGTCGCGTACGCACACGGGTCCGTGGGGGAGAAGGCTAAGCAAGCCGGCGCCGAGGTGGTCCCCGGCCTGGCAATGTTGGTGGAGCAGGCTGTCGCCCAGTTCATTCACTTTGTGGGCGTCACCGGCAGGTCGTTAAGCGCGTCCGAGGTTCAACGGGCTACCGTTGCTATGTACGAGGCCGTCAACCTGGCCCCGCCGAAAGGAGACTCATGGAGTCCGTCTCACTAGTCGCAGGACTGTCACTTGCGGTTGGGGCAGCGATCGCCGTATCCGTTGTCATCTGGTTCATGTTCCCCAAGCTCATCAACGACGAGGCGGGACTGCGCTTGCTCAACGGTCTGCGCACGGACAACCGCCCCGTGTGGCTCGTGTCCTTCGTCATGACCGCAACCGGACTGGTTCTGGCGTGGATCGCAGGGTTCTTCCTGCCCTTGTTCATGTCGCGCACGTACGCCGACATCCCCATCATCGTGGCCCTGGGCGTGTTCGCCGGAGCCACGGCGTGGCTGTTCTGGATCGACAGTGTGTTGCACCGGCTTCCCAACCTGATCGTCATGCCAATAGCAGGGTTCATGATCGTGGCCTACCTGGTGTCCATGATCTTGGGTGTCACCAGCAAACAATCAGCGTTCGACCAACTGTGGGCACGCGGCGCAACCCCAGCACTCGCCGGGCTCGCCGGGGCCGGAATCACCGTGGTCATCTTCGCAATCGTCTACCTTTTTGGTCTGGCCCTGGGCAAAGAAACCTTGGGACTGGGCGATGTGAAACTCGCGGTTCCCGTGGGAATGGTCGCCGGAACGGCCAGCCAATGGGGACTCGTCGTAGCCCTGATCATCATGAACGTTTCGGCCCTGGTGTACTTCCTCATGCACCTTGGCAAACGCCGCAACGTTGCGTTTGGGCCACACATGCTCATTGGCGCGTGGACCGCCGCGTTACTTACACCACTCATTCTGTAGAGTTAGTTAAATGTTGAGATGGTTGACCGCAGGTGAATCGCACGGCGAAGCGCTCGTAGGAATCCTCGAAGGACTCCCCGCACACGTCGACGTCACCACTGAAGATATTTCCCGCGCACTCGCGCGCCGCCGCCTGGGCTACGGCCGAGGCGCCCGCATGAAGTTCGAAGCCGACAAAGTGCGCCTCGTCGGAGGTGTACGCCACGGCAAGACCCTGGGCGGACCCGTAGCAATCGAAGTGGGCAACACCGAATGGCCCAAATGGGAAACCGTCATGAGCCCCAACCCAGTCGACCCAGACGAGCTGGAAGGGCAGGCCCGGGCCGCTAAGCTGACACGACCTCGGCCGGGGCACGCCGACTTGGTTGGCATGATGAAGTACGACTGGGACGAAGCCCGCCCCATCCTGGAACGCGCCTCCGCCCGCGAAACCGCAACCCGCGTTGCCCTGGGCGCTGTCGCGAGCCAGTTCCTCAAGGCCCTCGACATCGATATCGTGTCCCACACTGTGGCCATTGGCCCGGTGGAGGGCGGACGCGATCTGGTACGCCCCACTGCTGCTGACGTTGAGCAGCTGGACGCTGACCCGTTGCGTTGCTTCGATTCGGAACTCTCGCAACGGATGGTCGCCGAGGTCGAAGACGCCAAGAAAGCCGGCGACACCTTGGGTGGGGTCGTCGAAGTCATTGTGTACGGCGCGTTCCCTGGTCTGGGATCGCACGTGACCGGGGACCGTCGTTTGGAATCGCGCCTGGCTGCCTCACTCATGGGCATCCAAGCGATCAAGGGTGTGGAGATTGGCGACGGGTTTGAAACCGCACGCCGTCGCGGCTCGGTTGCTCATGACGAGATCGACGCCGAAAACGGCGTGAAGCGTCTGACTAACCGCGCCGGAGGTATCGAAGGTGGCATGACCACCGGCGAACCCATCATTGTGCGCGCGGCCATGAAACCCATTTCCACCGTGCCTCGCGCCCTGTCCACGGTCGACGTGGCCACCCAGGAACCAGCCAAGGCACACCACCAGCGCTCCGACGTATGCGCCGTGCCCGCGGCCGGTGTGGTCGCCGAAGCCATGGTCGCGTTGGAACTTGCCCAAGCTGTGCTGGAGAAGTGCGGCGGGGATTCCGTTGACGAAGTCAAACGCAACCGCGACGCATACCTCAGCCACATCGATCCGTTCCTGTTGGGCCAATGAGCGTAGAGCCCGTCCCCAGGCCAGCACCCCCACTCAATCCAGTGCCGGCCGCGGGTGCGCGGATCGCGTTGATCGGTCCACCGGCAGCGGGGAAGTCCACAATTGGGCGCCTCCTCGCAGAACGCCTGGACATCCCACTACGCGACACCGACGCCCGCATCGTCGAACAACACGGAGACATCCAGCAGATTTTTGCCTCCCGAGGTGAAGCCCGGTTCCGCGAAATCGAGCGCGAGGTTGTGCGCAGGTCCCTGCGCGAACTGCTGGACCGCCCCGGAGTGGTGTCCCTAGGTGGGGGGGCGATCCTCAACCCGGGAACCCGCGCCCAGCTCAAGCACCCGGCCATCAAAGTCATCACCATCATGATCGACGCCGATGTTGCACGCGTGCGCCTGGGCGGGTCACGCCGTCCTCTCTTAGACGACGACGCCGACCCCGTGGCCGCGTGGCAGGCACTGGTAGAAGAACGCTTGCCACTATATGAGTCCGTATCCACCGCGACCGTGAGCGCGTCGAACGAACCACCCTCAACCGTGGTCAACCGAGTGGTTGACGTGCTCACTAAACTGCAACGTGAAGAGGAGTACGCCCGCTTTGATCAGGAGGACACCATTGACTGAAATCCGCGTGACCGGCGGAGGCGACTACCCCGTCATCATAGGTTCGAAACTCCTGGGCAAACTGCCCCAACTGCTGGGCTCACAAGTCCAGCGCGTCCTGGTGATCTACCCGCGCGCACTGCGCACCACGGGTGAACTTGTTCGCGAAGACTTAGCCAGCACCGGTCTGGAAGCCATTGCCGCTGAAATCCCCGACGCTGAAGAAGCAAAACACATCCGGGTGGCGGAGTTCTGCTGGCAAATCCTGGGCCAGTCCGACTTCACGCGCTCCGACGCAATTGTGGCCGTGGGTGGGGGAGCCATCACCGACGTTGCCGGTTTCGTGGCAGCCACCTGGTTGCGCGGCATCACCTTCGTCAACATCCCCACGACCTTCTTGGGCATGGTCGACGCCGCGGTGGGTGGCAAAACCGGAATCAACACGGCAGAAGGTAAGAACCTTGTGGGCGCGTTTCACTCACCAGCCGGCGTGCTTGTCGACACGGACACGCTGGCGACTTTGCCAGAGAACGAACTGTTCACCGGCATGGCCGAGGCCGTCAAGTGCGGTTTCATCGCCGACCCTACGATCTTGGAACTCATCGAAAACACCCCCAAGGACGTTCTGGCCAACCACGAATCACCCGAACTGCGCCAGATCATCGAACGCACCATCGAGGTCAAAGCCCGCGTGGTCTCCGGTGACTTCAAGGAATCCGGCACTCGCGAAATCCTCAACTACGGCCACACCCTGGGCCACGCAATCGAACGCAATGAGCGCTACCAGTGGCGCCACGGAGCCGCCGTGGCCGTGGGCATGATGTTCGCAGCTGAACTGGGAGTGATGCTTAAAAACCTTCCCGCCGAGGTGGTGGACCGGCACCGCGCAATCTTGGAACACCTCGGGCTGCCTACCGGGTACCGTTCCGACCGCTGGCCACAACTGCTCGACACCATGAAACGCGATAAGAAGGCCCGAGGGAACCTCATGCGGTTTGTTGTGCTCCGCGACATCGCACAACCCGTCGTCGTCGAAGTTCCGGACACGTCGCTTCTGTTCACGGCTTACCAAGCAATTGGAGTCGACTCGCCTGTGCGGACGATTTAAACCACCTGTTACAATCTTCTGGGCGCACCGGCCCTCACTTCTATGAAAGGAATCGCGTGGCAACCACCAACGATCTGAAGAACGGTATGGTTCTCAAGCTCGACAACGAACTCTGGCAGGTTGTTGAATTCCTGCACGTGAAGCCAGGAAAGGGCCCGGCTTTTGTGCGCACCAAGATCAAGAATGTGCTGTCAGGCAAGATTGTGGACCGCACCTTCAACGCTGGAACCAAGGTTGAAACCGCTACCGTGGACCGCCGCGACATGCAGTACCTCTACCACGACGGTTCCGACTACATCTTCATGGACGAACAAGACTACGACCAGGTCCCACTGTCCGACGCCCTGGTGGGTGACGCTGCGAACTTCATGCTCGAAAACCAGAGCGTCCAGGTTGCATTCCACGAAGGTAACCCGCTCTACATTGAACTGCCTGCTGCGGTGGAACTCACCATCAGCCACACTGAACCTGGCCTGCAGGGTGACCGCTCCAGCGGTGGAACCAAGCCAGCAACCGTAGAAACCGGATACGAAATCCAGGTGCCTCTGTTCCTCGAAACCGGTACTCGGGTACGCGTTGACACCCGCACCGGAGAATACATGGGGCGCGTCAAAGAGTGAGCGCCCGGTATCGAGCACGTCGCAGGGCACTCGAACTCCTTTTTGAATCCGAAGCTCGTAACCTCCCAGAAGCGGAGCTGATTAAGCTTCGTGAAAACGACGAAGAGTACCCTCTACGGCCGTATGCACGCGAAATCGTCGACGGGGTCGTGACTCACCGTGCGCAACTGGACGAACTCATTTCGACATACGCGCACGGTTGGACTCTGGAGAGAATGCCACGGGTCGACCGCGCTGTCCTGCGGATCGGCCTGTGGGAAATTCTCTACAACGACGACGTCGACGACCCTGTAGCGATCGACGAAGCCGTCACCCTGGCCAAGGAGTATTCCACCGACGATTCACCAGCTTTCGTCAACGCTCTGCTGGACAGGATCAGCAAACTTAAAGACACGCTTTAGGTATGCTTGTCATGAAACCACCTTTAACCACCGTCCAGTGAGGCGGAGAAGGAGGAGTCATGCGAACACGTACAGTTCTCGACGCCAAAGAAATGGCTCGAGCGCTTACTCGCATAGCCCACGAAATCATTGAAGCGAACAAGGGCGCACAGAACCTTGTTCTGTTAGGAATTCCCACGCGCGGAGTGCCCCTTGCGCAGCGTCTGGCAGAACGCATCGGGCAGATTGAACCAGGCGTCGATGTCCCAGAAATCGTGGGTAGCCTCGACATCACCATGTACCGGGATGACCTCAAAGCGGGCAAACTGCGCACTCCCGAACCCACCAACATTCCCCGTAGCGGAATCGACGGGAAAACCGTCGTGCTCATTGACGATGTTCTGTTCTCTGGGCGCACAGTTCGCGCGGCCCTGGACTCCCTGGCCGATGTTGGTAGGCCCGAAGCCGTGCGCCTGGCGGTTCTTGTTGACCGTGGGCACCGAGCCCTGCCCATCCGTGCCGACCACGTGGGAAAGAACCTCCCCACATCTCTTTCGGAACGCGTATCCGTCACCGTCACAGAAATTGACGGTGAGGATTCTGTCACCATCTCGGAGGCGTGATGAAACACCTGCTGTCGACGAAAGACCTCTCACGTGACGACGCCGTTGGACTCCTCGACATTGCAGAAGAAATGACGCAGGTGTCCGCACGTGAAGTGAAAAAACTTCCCGTTCTACGTGGGCGCACCGTGGTCAACCTCTTCTTCGAAGACTCCACCCGCACACGCATCTCATTTGAAGCGGCCGCCAAACGTTTGTCTGCCGATGTCCTGAACTTCTCCGCCAAAGGCTCGTCCGTGTCGAAGGGCGAAAGCCTGCAAGACACCATCCAAACCCTGGGCGCTATGGGTGCTGACGCGATCGTGGTGAGGCACCCAGGATCGGGAACCCCGCACCGGATTGCCACCTCGGGCTGGTTGCACGCCCCAGTCCTCAACGCCGGGGACGGCACCCACGAACACCCCACCCAGGCCCTCTTGGACTCCTTCACATTGCGCCGAGTTATCGCCGGGCAGCCCGCATCCGGACCTGCAGACGGCTCCCGTGGGCGCACGCTTGAAGGCGCAACCGTGGCGATCGTGGGTGACGTGCTGCATTCGCGCGTGGCCCGCTCCAACGTCCACCTACTCAACACCTTGGGTGCGCGAGTGGTGCTCATTTCCCCACCCACACTGTTGCCGTGGGGTGTGGAAACCTGGCCGTGCGACGTGAGCTACTCGTTCGACGAAGCGATTGCCCAGTACGACTTCGACGCCGTCATGATGCTGCGCGTGCAACTCGAACGCATGCACCAAGCGTTCTTCCCCAACCCCCGCGAATACTCACGCATGTGGGGACTCACCCAGGAACGACTGAACGCGCTGGGCGACGACACGTGGATCATGCACCCCGGGCCCATGAACCGCGGATTCGAAATCTGCTCCGCGGCCGCTGACTCACCCCGCGCAGTTGTTCTCAACCAGGTAGAAAACGGGGTCGCCGTGCGCATGGCCGCCCTGTACCGCCTACTCACCGGACAGGAAGGTTAACCGTGTCGATCCTCATCACGTCAGTCAAACCCTATGGTGGCGAAACCACCGACATCGCAATTGACGGCGGGCGAATCGTTCCACACGTCGACAACCCGGACACCACGATCGACGGATCTGGTCTGATTGCCCTTCCCGGCCTGGTGGACCTGCACACACACCTGCGCGAACCCGGAAAAGAAGACGCCGAAACCGTACTCACCGGATCGCAGTCGGCTGCCCGCGGTGGGTACACGTGCGTCCACGCGATGGCCAACACGCAACCGGTAGCAGACAACGCTGGTGTGGTTGAACAGGTGTGGAACCTGGGACGCCAAGCAGGCTACACCGAGGTCGTTCCCATTGGCGCTGTCACCGTGGGGCAAGAAGGTGCCGCATTGGCAGAACTGGGGGCCATGGCGTCCTCGAAAGCTGGGGTCAGGATCTTCTCAGACGACGGCCTGTGCGTCCACGACCCGTTGCTCATGCGCCGGGCATTGGAATACGTCAAATCGTTCAACGGGATCATCGCGCAACACGCGCAAGAACCACGCCTGACCGAAGGCGCCCAAATGAACGAAGGCGTGGTCAGTGCGGAATTGGGACTTCCCGGCTGGCCCGCCGTGGCCGAAGAAGCCATCATCGCCCGCGACATCCTCCTGGCAGAACACGTGGGATCCCGCCTCCACGTGTGCCACCTGTCCACCAAGGGCTCCGTAGAGCTTGTCCGCTGGGCAAAGTCCCGAGGTGTGAACGTCACCGCCGAAGTCACCCCACACCACCTCATGCTCACTGACGAGTTAGTCCGCTCCTACGACCCCGTCTACAAAGTGAACCCGCCACTGCGCACAGAAGCAGATGTGAAGGCGGTGCGCGACGGCCTAGCAGACGGAACGATCGACATTGTTGGAACGGACCACGCACCGCACACCGCCGAGCACAAGTGCGCCGAATGGACCGCCGCTGCAATGGGCATGGTGGGAATGGAAACAGCTTTGGCTATCGTTGTCGAAGCCATGAAAGACCACGACTTCGACTGGCACGACATTGCCCGCGTGATGAGCGCCAGGCCCGCGGAAATTTCTGGCCTCACCACGCACGGCTCACTGGATACGGGTGCAGCGGCCAACATCGTCCTGATCGACCCAGCGGCTGACGTGACCATAGAACCGAACGACCACGCGACTCTGGGTCGCAACAACCCGTTCAAGGGCTTCAAGGTCGGCACTCAAGTGGTCCACACCTTCCTGTACGGCGCCCACGTTGTACGAAACGGTGAACTCGCTGAACCACACCCAATTTCAGGAGGTGGCCAAGCGTGGATCGGCTGACCCCAGTCCTCGTACTTCTAGCCGTCCTGGCCGGTCTGTTCTTCCTCATGTGGAAGGGCTGGAAGAACCGCCAAGCGTCACAGACACACATCCCTGAACCACCCAGGCCCACGAGCGAACCATCCGGACCCGGGCACCCAGGGATGTACGTCGCCACCACGTACGCAACTGACCCCCTTGAACGCATCAACGTCCACCACCTCGGCGTGCGCACCAACGGAACCCTGCACATTGAGGACGACCGCGTGGTGTTCATGCTCGACGGGATCGATGGAATTGAGATCCCGTTCACCGCGATTGACCAGGTCACCACAGCATCCGGGATGGTTGGGAAATTCGTTGAAAAAGACGGCCTCGTGGTGATCGTATGGACCCTGGGCGACACACAAGTCGCCACCGGTTTCCGACCACGCCTGGCCCACGCACGCACAGAAATTCTTGAAAGTTTAGCCCTGACAGAGAAGGTGAAATGAGCACTTTTGAACCTGCGGTCCTAGTCCTAGAAGACGGTACAGTCTACGAAGGCTCCGCATACGGTGCACGAGGAACAACCTTTGGCGAAGCGGTATTCGTCACCGCAATGACCGGGTACCAAGAAACCCTCACCGACCCCTCCTACCACAAACAAGTGGTCATCCAGACGTTCCCACACGTGGGAAACACCGGGGTCAACGACGAAGACGACGAATCACGCGACTACTGGGTCGCCGGCTACGTCGTACGCGACGCTTCCCGCATCTCGTCCAACTGGCGCTCCACCGAAGACCTCGAAACCCGCCTGAAGCGCCTGGGTATCGTGGGAATCTGCGACGTGGACACCCGTGCGCTCACCCTCAGGTTGCGTGAAGAAGGGTCCATGCGCGTAGGTATCTTCTCAGGGGAAGAAGCCTCATACGACCATGTCGCACTGCTCGAACAGGTCAAAGCCCAGCCCCGCATGGAAGGTTCGGCTCTGGCGGACGAGGTGAGCACCACCTCGGCGTACACCGTGGAAGCTCAAGGCGAAAAGAAATTCACCGTCGTTGCCTACGACCTGGGCATTAAGGGACGCTCACCGTTCCACCTGGCCGCCCGCGGCATGGAAGTCCACGTTGTGCCCGCAACCACGACGTTCGAAGAACTCAAGGCCTACAACCCCGACGGCGTGTTCTTCTCTAACGGCCCCGGCGACCCCGCAACCGCCGACCACCAGGTAGAGGTGCTCACCCGCGTGCTGGAAGAAAAGATCCCCTTCTTTGGAATCTGTTTTGGAAACCAGCTGCTGGGTCGCGCTCTGGGATTCGACACATACAAACTTCGGTTTGGACACCGCGGCATCAACCAGCCCGTCATGAACGTTGAAACCGGACGGGTCGAAATCACCTCACAAAACCACGGATTCGCCGTGGACGCACCCATCGGGGATCCCGTGACCGCACCCAACGAGAAGTTCGGGCGCGTCCAGGTGAGCCACATCGGACTCAATGACAACGTGGTAGAAGGACTCGCCTGCCTGGACATCCCAGCGTTTTCCGTACAGTTCCACCCGGAAGCCGCCGCGGGACCCCACGACTCAGAAAACCTTTTCGACCGGTTCGCTCGCATCTTGAGCGACGCATAAGGAGGACCCGTGCCACTGCGCAAAGACCTACAGTCAGTTCTTGTCATCGGTTCGGGGCCCATCGTCATTGGCCAGGCCTGCGAATTCGACTACTCAGGTACCCAGGCGTGCCGCGTGTTGCGGTCAGAAGGCCTGCGCGTCATCTTGGTCAACTCGAACCCAGCCACCATCATGACCGACCCGGACATCGCGGATGCCACTTACGTCGAACCGATCGACCCCGAAGTCATCGAAGCGATCATCGCAAAGGAACGCCCGGACGCGCTTCTGCCCACCCTGGGTGGACAAACCGCACTCAACGCGGCCATCAACCTGCACAAGGCCGGCGTACTCGACAAATACGGCGTCGAACTCATCGGTGCCGACGTCGACGCAATTGAACGCGGCGAAAACCGCCAACAGTTCAAAGACGTCGTCGAAGCCTGCGGTGCTGAAGTGGCCCGCTCCCGCATCGCCCACACCATGGACGAATGCCTCGAAGCAGCCCAAGAACTGGGCTACCCCATGGTGGTGCGCCCGTCGTTCACCATGGGTGGCCTGGGCTCTGGAATGGCGTACAACGAGGACGACCTGCGCCGCATCGCAGGCGACGGCCTGCACGACTCACTCACCAACGAAGTACTGCTAGAAGAGTCGATTCTGGGGTGGAAAGAATACGAACTCGAACTCATGCGCGACCGCAACGACAACGTCGTGGTGGTGTGTTCAATCGAAAACTTTGACCCCGTAGGTGTGCACACGGGTGACTCCATCACGGTCGCACCCGCCATGACGCTCACCGACGTTGAATTCCAGAGGATGCGCGACATCGGTATCGCGATTATCCGCGAAGTTGGCGTGGACACGGGTGGCTGCAACATCCAGTTCGCCATCAACCCCGACAACGGGCGCATCGTCGTCATCGAAATGAACCCGCGGGTGTCTCGCTCATCAGCACTTGCGTCGAAGGCCACCGGCTTCCCGATCGCAAAGATCGCCGCCAAACTTGCTGTGGGCTACTCGTTGGACGAGATCCGCAACGACATCACCCAAGAAACCCCGGCGTCGTTCGAACCTGCCCTGGACTACGTCGTGGTCAAGGTTCCACGCTTCGCGTTCGAAAAGTTCCCGGCAGCCGACCCAACACTTACCACCACCATGAAGTCGGTGGGCGAAGTCATGGCGCTGGGCCGAAACTTCACCACCGCGCTGCAAAAGGCCATGCGTTCAATGGAACAGAAGGGCTCGCAGTTCGACTTCGCTAAGCGCCTTGACCTGGACGACGCGGACGTCAAGAAGCAGGTGCTGGCTGATCTGGCCCACCCAACCGCGGAACGCATCCACACCGTCATCACGGCGCTGAATTCTGGCATGAGCATCGAAGAGATTCACGAAGCCAGCGACATCGACCCGTGGTACTTGGACCAGATGAAGCTTCTGTGTGAGGTCGCCGAGGTCGTTCGCACCCAGGATCTGTCCCCGCAGGTTCTGAAGTTGGCTAAGCGTCACGGCTTCTCGGACGAACAAATTGGCGCGTTGCGTCACCTGGACGCCCAAGTGGTGACAGGCGTTCGCCACGCACTGGGCATTCGCCCGGTCTACAAGACCGTGGACACGTGTGCAGGCGAATTTGCCGCACACACGCCGTACCACTACTCGAGCTACGACCAGGAAACCGAAGTCCAGCCACGCGACCGCGAAGCCGTGATCATCCTGGGCTCCGGTCCCAACCGAATCGGTCAGGGAATCGAGTTCGACTATTCGTGCGTCCACGCCACGATGGCGCTTGCCGAAGCCGGCTACGAAACCATCATGGTCAACTGCAACCCCGAAACCGTTTCCACCGACTACGACACGGCCGACCGCCTGTACTTTGAACCACTGACGTTCGAAGACGTTATGGAGATCTACAACGCAGAACTGGCGGCCGGACCTATCAAGGGAGTCGTATGTACCCTGGGTGGCCAGACCCCGCTGGGCCTTGCGGCTCGTCTGAAAGAAGCCGGTGTTCCCGTTTTGGGTACCCAACCCGAAGCCATCGACCTGGCCGAAGACCGCGGCGAATTCGGACGCGTTCTGGACCAGGCCGGTCTGCGTGCTCCTAAGCACGGAACCGCCACGACGTACGCGGAAGCTGAAACGATCGCCGAATCGATTGGCTACCCGGTTCTGGTTCGCCCGTCCTACGTGCTGGGTGGGCGCGGTATGCAGATTGTGTACGACAACGCCCAGTTGCGTTCGTACATGGATTCCGCGACCGAGGTGTCACCCACCCGCCCCGTCCTGGTAGACCGGTTCTTGGAAGACGCTGTCGAAATCGACGTTGACGCGCTGTTCGACGGCGAAGACCTCTACATCGGTGGCGTCATGGAACACATCGAGGAAGCGGGCATCCACTCGGGTGACTCAGCATGTGTCCTCCCTGCGATCACCCTGGGCGAAAACGTACTTAAGCGTGTGCGGTCCGCGACCCGCGCGATCGCAGAAGGCACCGGAGTGCGTGGTCTGCTCAACATCCAGTTCGCAATCGCAGCCGACGTTCTGTACGTCATCGAGGCAAACCCCCGCGCATCGCGTACGGTTCCTTTCGTATCCAAGGCCACGGGTACACAGCTCGCTAAGGCGGCCGCGAAGATTGCCGTGGGCGATACGATCGCGTCGATGCGTGGCACGCTACTGGAGGCCGAAGATGACGGTTCCTATGTGAACTTGGACCGCCCAGTTGCCGTGAAGGAAGCGGTTCTTCCATTCCGCCGTTTCCGCGACACCGACGGACGTGTTGTCGACTCGATTCTTGGCCCCGAGATGCGCTCAACGGGTGAAGTCATGGGTATCGCCCCCACCTTCCCAGTGGCGTTCGCGAAAGCCGAGATGGGAGCAGGTGCCTCGCTTCCGACTCAGGGTCGCGTGTTCGTTTCGGTTGCTGACCGTGACAAGCGTGCAGCGGTTCTGCCCGTGAAGAAGCTCATCGACATGGGCTTTGAAGTGATCTGCACAGAAGGCACCGCTGCAGTCATGGCACGCTACGGCATCGAAACCGTGGCCATGAAGAAGTACTTCGAACTCCAAGACGGCGAACGATCGATCCTGGACGACATCGCAGAACGCAAGATCGACCTGGTGGTCAACGTGCCGTCCGGACGTCAAGAACGCGCCGATGGATATGAAATCCGTGCAGCAGCGACCGCGGCACCTCTGCCGATCCTGACCACAACGGCCGAATTCGCGGCAGCGGTGTCCGCGATCGAAGCGATCCGCACGGCTGACTTCGGAGTCGCATCCCTGCAGGACTGGGCATGAGTTTCGCGCATCTGTGGCAATCGGCTATCGCGCGTAACCCGTTGTGTGTGGGCATTGACCCAGCTCCCGCCACGCTCGCAGCGTGGGGTCTGGAAGATTCGCCAGAAGGGCTGGCTTCATTCGCCACCACCATGTTGGAGCAATGCCACATGGAGGCGTGGTGCGTGAAGCCTCAAGTCGCGTTCTTTGAACGTCACGGCGCAGCTGGGATCGCAGTGTTGGAAAGCGTCCACCGCATTGCCAAGGACCTGGGCATGGTCGTCATCACCGACGCCAAGCGTGGAGACATTGGGTCCACCATGGACGGTTACGCCGACGCCTACCTCAATCCGGCCAGGCCACTGGCCACAGATGCGCTCACCGTGTCGCCATACTTGGGTACCGACAGCCTCACCTCGGTGTGTAAAGCCGCCGAAAAATACGGAACCGGGTTCTTCGCCCTGGCTCTCACGTCCAATCCGTCTGGGCCACAGGTGCAACATGCTCAGAACAATGGGACCGCCGTTGCCGCCCAGGTCGTTGAAACGGTACACAACTTCAACGAATCCGTTGGCGCACCGCTGGGCGGACTGGTCGTCGGTGCCACGATCGGTGACGCGGCACGCAAACTCGGAATCGACCTCGGCGCTTTCAACGGACCCATTCTGTCACCGGGTTACGGGGCGCAGGGTGCAACTGTCGAGGACCTGCACACGGTATTCGGGAACGCGTTCGACAAAGTTTTTGTCAACGTCTCCCGAGGCATTTCAAATTCTGGACCCAAGAGAATAAAGCACCATATTCGAACAATTAGTAGCGAAATTCGCGGTGAAGCCCTATAGACTGACCGTAAGTTTCTTCTGGCTTAGGAGTACACGGTGGCACTAGAACCATTGACACCAGAACAACGGTCAGCAGCTCTGGAAAAGGCATTCCAGGCTCGACAAGCCCGCGCAAGAATCAAAGCTGAACTCAAAGAGGGAAAGACATCTTTGAAGACAGTTTTGGACAAAGCTGTTGTCGACGAAGCATTGAGCAAGATGAAGGTCGTTGACCTACTCAGGTCCATCCCGGGTGTAGGGGAGCGACGCGCACATGGGATCATGGAAGAAGTAGGGATCGCCCTGTCGCGTCGCATCAAAGGCCTGGGTATCCACCAAAAAGCAGCACTCTTGGAGAAATTCGACAACGCATGACACCACGACTCACCGTTCTCACTGGACCTTCCGCGGTAGGTAAAGGCACCGTTGGTGCGTATATCCGGGAACACTTTCCCCACGTGTGGTTCTCCGTTTCGGCTACCACCCGTGACCCGCGGCCCGGTGAGATCGACGGTGTGCATTACCAGTTCGTGTCGCCGGCTGAATTTGACCACATGGTGAAGTCCGGGCAAATGCTCGAAACCGCTGTGGTCCACGGCCGTAACCAGTACGGCACACCAAAAGAACCGGTCATGCAGGCGTTGGACGAAGGTAAGTATCCACTTTTGGAGATCGACCTTGCCGGAGCACGCCAAGTCAAGGAGCGCATGCCGGAAGCACGCTTCATCTTCTTGGCCCCACCCAGCTGGGACGAACTCGTGCGCAGGCTCGTGGGCCGTGGCACGGAATCAGAAGAGGAACAAGCCCGGCGCTTAGAAACCGCGAAAGTCGAATTGGCTGCCGAAGACGAGTTTGACCACACCGTGGTCAACAACGATGTTAGAACTGCGGCGCAAGAACTAGTAACATTGATGGGGCTGTCTATCGACAACCCCGAAAACTGAGCCGGAACTGCTATCGCGTTCCGCAAACCTAGATGGAGAATGAGTGTCCGTTCAACCTGAAGGCATCACCAACCCGCCTATCGACGACCTGCTCGAAAAGACCGAATCCAAGTACGAACTGGTCATCGAAGCATCCCGTCGTGCACGCCAGATCAACGCGTACTACGCACAGCTCCAGGAAGGTCTGCTCGAAAACGTGGGTCCGCTGGTGACACCAGAACCCAACGAGAAGCCTCTGTCGATCGCACTGCGTGAAATCGACGAAGACAAGATCATCATCCGCGAGGCAACCGAAGCCGACTTCGCAACTCCGGAACCTGAACCTTCTGCTACCGACGACCTCGGTTTCACTTTTGACCAGGACGTCGAAGCCTAAGTGAATATCGTTCTGGGAGTCGCCGGGGGCATCGCCGCGTACAAAGCGTGCCATGTCGTCCGGTTGCTCAAAGAACAAGGGCACAGCGTGCGTGTCGTGCCCACCGAGGCGGCCCTGAAGTTCGTGGGAGCCCCCACCTGGGAAGCGCTGTCAGGCCAACCCGTGGCCACCGACGTGTTTGACCGCGTCGAAGAAGTGCAACACGTCAACGTGGGACACAGCGCCGACCTCGTGATCGTTGCGCCCGCAACCGCCGATCTGCTTTCCCGTGCCCGATCAGGCATGGGCAACGACATGCTCTCGGCCACCCTGCTCGTGACCACCTGCCCGGTGGTGTACGTACCGGCGATGCACACCGAAATGTGGCTCAACCCAGCCACGCAAGACAACGTTGCGACCTTGCGCGACCGCGGTGCTCATGTCATGGAACCCGCATCGGGCCGTCTGACAGGAGCGGACTCCGGCCCCGGGCGTTTGCCCGAACCAGCAGAAATCGTTGAGTACGCGCTTTCGAAGGCGGGGGAGACACCTCCGGTTGGAAACCACGCTCTCGCTGGAACTCGCGTGTTGATTTCGGCCGGTGGAACCCGCGAACCCCTGGACCCCGTGCGCTACCTGGGCAACCGCTCTTCAGGAAAACAAGGCGTTGCCTTGGCACAGGTTGCCCTGGAGATGGGCGCTCACGTGACCGTATGTGCGGCAAACATCGCCAGCGATGTACTTGAGCCCATCCGTGGCCGTGCCACGATCGTGCCAGTCGAAACCACAGCGGAACTTCACGAGCAGTGTGTGGCGCACGGAGAAAAGTCCGACCTCATCATCATGGCAGCGGCCGTGGCCGACTACCGGCCGGCAGAGATCGCTGAACACAAGATGAAGAAGTCCGGCGATGACGGCATGACGCTGTCCCTGGTTCAGAATCCAGACATCCTCAAAGACCTTGTCGCACGGTTCGGTGACACAAAAAACATTGTGGGCTTCGCTGCCGAAACGGGTACTGCCGACGACACACCCGAAACCCTGGCTCAACAAAAACTCTTACGCAAGGGATGCCGTGCGCTTGTGTTTAACAGTGTGGCGCAGGGGGCAGTGTTTGGTGACGATGCCACCTCGGTCATTGTGTACGAGCGCGACGGAAGCCAGGTACGTGAGCTTGTACGCGCCTCAGGATCCAAGCAGGAAGTGTCACGCGTTGTCATGGAGTCGGTAGCTCAGTTGCTGCCCAGCTAGACTGTCTGTCGTGAAAAGCTTGCGTTACTTTACTTCCGAATCGGTTACCGAAGGGCACCCCGACAAAATCTGCGACCAGATTTCTGACGCAGTTCTGGACAATCTGCTGGCGCAAGACCAGCGGTCCCGTGTCGCGGTAGAAACCCTGGTCACCACCGGCCTCGTTCACGTAGCCGGTGAAGTTACTACCGATGGCTACGCCGATGTGGCCACGATTGCACGTGACGTCATCACCGGTATCGGATACACCAACTCAGACATGGGATTCGACGGGCACTCGTGCGGTGTCACCGTGTCGATCGGCTCGCAGTCCACTAACATCTCCGACGGTGTCACCACCTCGATCGAAGCCCGCGCCGGCGGAAACGACCCTCTGGAACGTCTGGGCGCTGGAGACCAAGGACTCATGTTCGGATACGCCGACAACGCGACTTCTGAACTCATGCCCATGCCCATCCACCTGGCCCACCGCATGTCCCAACGACTCTCCGAAGTGCGTAAAAACGGCACCGTGGACTATCTGCGACCCGACGGCAAAACTCAGGTGACGATCGGTTACGACGGCGACAAGGCCGTGAGCGTGGACTGCGTGGTGCTGTCCTCTCAGCACGCGGAAGGTACCGACCACCGCCAGCTGGAAAGCGACATCCGCGAACACGTCATCAACCCCATCTTGGCAGACTCCGGGCTGGACACCTCGGGCACGGAATTCTGGATCAACCCCGCAGGGCCCTTCACCGTGGGTGGCCCCATGGGCGACGCGGGGCTCACCGGCCGCAAGATCATCGTGGACACCTACGGCGGTTTCGCCCGTCACGGAGGTGGCGCGTTCTCGGGTAAGGACCCGTCCAAGGTGGACCGCTCGGGCGCCTACGCGATGCGGTGGGTCGCCAAGAACGTCGTGGCAGCCGGACTGGCCGACCGCGCTGAAGTTCAGGTGGCCTACGCGATCGGGAAGTCGCACCCCGTGGGCTTGTACGTAGAAACGTTCGGCACGGAAAAAGAAGACCCCGCGCGCATCGAAAAAGCGATCGATGAAGTGTTCGACCTGCGACCGGCAGCCATCATTCGCGAACTCGCGCTCAACCGCCCCATCTACAACCTGACCAGCACGTACGGTCACTTTGGGCGCGAACTTCCCGAATTCACATGGGAAAACACCGACCGCGCAGAAGCCCTCACACAAGCAATCTAAACCACGGTCCCTGCCCGCGGTGGCGTCGCCGGGATAACCACTAGACTCGAAGAATGGAACTACCCGGCTTCGACCACCAGTTGCGGATACGTGGGGGACTCACCCCGGCGCCGTCCCAACCCGTCGCGGCCGTCCTCCTGGAAACGCCCGTGCCCCACTTAGCGCGCACGTTCGACTACGCGGTCACAGATACTTTGCACGACGAAGCCCAACCGGGTGCGCGGGTGCGCGTGAAGTTTTCCGGCCGGCTCATGAGCGGGTTCATCGTGGCGCGCACGGACACCACCGACCACGACGGCGAACTCCACGCCTTGGAGCGCGTCACCTCACCCGTGCCGGTTCTCACGCCCGAACTTCTGGACCTGTGTACCTCGCTTGCGAACAAGTATGCGGGAACTGTCCCGGACGTAGTCCGGCTCGCCATCCCACCCCGCCACGCGGGCGGCGAGAAGACAGCGTTAGGGGCGGACACCTCGGCGACCCCCACCTTCACCGACCTCCCCGCGCCCATAGCCGACAGCGAAACGGACTTCCTCACCGCCTTGCGCACATGGGTGCAGACGGATGGGCAGGTGCCCGGACCTCGGGCGGCGTTCGCGGTGCCACCGGGGGAGCGGCCCGGGTTGGGGTGGGTGCATGCCGCCCTGCGGGCCACCGCCGAGGTCGTCGCGGCTGACCGCTCCGTGCTTATCGTGGTGCCTGACCAGTCCAGTGTCGAAGCCGTGACGTCGTTGCTGGGCCCGGCTGCCGTCACGCTTACGCACGAACAAGGCCCGCAAGCACGCTGGTCGGCCTGGGTGAAAGCCGCGACCGGGAAGGCGCGCGTGGTGGTGGGCACCCGTGCCAGCGCGTATGTTCCCATGCCGGATTTGGGTCTCATCGTCATGTGTTTTGACGATGAGGACGCGTTCATCGAACCCAGGGCGCCTTACTGCCATGCCAGAGCTGTTGTGTGTGAACGTGTCGCGCAGACGCAGGTAGCCACCCTGTTCGTTGATCACGCACGTAGCGTCGACGTGCAACGCCTGGTGGACGCGGGGTGGATGGGTGACGTGACGCTGTCTCGCCCACGGATGCGGGAACTCACCCCGGTTGTCCTGGACTCGGGGTTCACCCGGTCAATCGCCGATTTCTCTTCGCTACCCGAACGGGCCTTCGACCTCATGCGCCAAGCCCTGGGCCGTGCAAAAACCCAAGGGCTTGTGGGCCCGGTGCTTGTACAAGTTCCGCGCACCGGCTACATCACGCTTGTGGTGTGTGAGCGGTGCCGCGAAACCGTGCGCTGCTCATGTGGAGCACCCATCAAGGCGGCCAGTGTGACCGGCCCGTTTGCGTGTTCCGCGTGCGGGAACCGCATCGACCAGGTGACGTGCGAATGCGGGTCGACCCGATTCCGTTCGGCCGGCCAAGGCTTAGAAACCGTCCACTACGAGCTGGGGCGCGCATTCCCCGGCGTGCCTGTTGTGCGCAGTGGCGGTGACCGGATTATTTCGCGCGTGGACCCCGAACCACAGATCGTCGTGGCCACCACCGGCGCTGAGCCGTACACGGAAGGCGGGTACGCTCTGGCACTGCTCTTTGACACGCTGTGGCCCGGCCCCAGTTTGCGCTCCACCCAAACCGCAATCGCCCGTCGCATGCGAGCCGTCAACCTGGTGCGTCCCGCACCCGGGCGCGTCCTAGTGCTGGACGAAAACCCCGACATCATCCGCACACTTGTCCACTACGACCCCGTGGGATGGGCTCAGCACGAACTCGAGATCCGCGAGGAACTGGGCATGCCACCCGTGGTACGCACCGGTGAAGTGTCCGGGACGCGCGCCGTCGTTGACCAAACGCTGGCTCAACTGAAGGCCATCGACGGGGTGAAACTGTTCGAAGAACGCGAAAGACCACCCCGCTCCCACTACACACGCAACAGCACAGACGACGACGCAACTATCACCGCCGTCATCGGTATCGAACGACACGCGTCCGCCCAGGTGACGGAACTTCTCAAGCGGATTACCACCTCGGCGATCATGCACGGCAAACCCGCCCCCCGCATCCGGATAGACGACCCCGACGCCCTGTAGCATGGAGGGCGTGAGAATCGTCTTTGCTGGAACCCCATCCGTCGCAGTGCCCGCACTCCACGCCCTGCGTGAACACCACAACGTGGTCGCCGTGCTCACCCGGCCCGACGCGCCGGTGGGACGCAAACGCATCATGACCCCCAGCCCGGTCAAAACCGCGGCCCTCGATGCGGGAATCGACGTGATCGAAGCGTCACAGGTCAACGACGAGGTGTGTGAACGCATAGCCCAGTACCAGCCAGACGCCGGAGCCGTTGTGGCCTACGGGGCGCTTTTGAAAGACAACGCGCTTTCGCTGCCCACGCACGGCTGGTTCAACCTGCACTTCTCCGTGCTCCCGGCTTACCGCGGCGCCGCACCCGTGCAATGGGCGCTTATCAACGGCGACACCACAACCGGCCTCACCGTGTTCCAACTGGACCGGGGCATGGACACCGGGCCGGTGCTGGACCAACGCGAATACCCGCTACCCAGCAAGGACGCTGGCGACATGCTCGAAGAGTTCGCCCACGCCGGAGCGCAGCAACTGACAGAAGCGCTCACGCGACTCGAAAACGGTGACGCCACTCTGGAACCACAAACGGGCGAGGCGACGTACGCGCCCAAACTCAGCGCGCAAGATGCACACTTGAACTTCGCCCTGCCGGCCCGCGAACTCGTGGCCCGCAGCCACGGCGTCTCACCCATGCCCGGACCGTGGTCAACTATCGACGGCAAACGCACCAAACTCGCCGGGCTCAGCGAAACCCAGGTTCAGGTTCCCGCAGGGGAGATCCGCGAACTCGACGGCCAGATTCTCATCGGAACGGGAACCACCGCAGTCCAGGTAGAACGCATCCAGCCGTTTGGAAAACCCATGATGGACGCCCACGACTTTGTGCGCGGCAACGCCAACGCCGTGTTTGACGTAGAAGGACAGTAACGTGACAGACGCATCAGATCGCAAGAATAACTCGCGGGGCTCGCGCGGAGGTCGTGGTTCAGAGGGCCGTGGCCGAGGTGGTAAGGAGTTCGGTGGAAACCGAGGCCGAGGTGGTAAGAAGTTTCAGGGTCACCGGGAACGTCCCAAGGCGAACCCCCGGGTGATCGCGTGGGAAGTTCTGCGCGATGTGGACCTCAACGATGCGTACGCGAACTTGTTGTTGCCCGCCAAACTTGAACGCACGCGCATGAGTGGGCCGGACGCGGCCATGTGTACGGAAATGACGTACGGAACCCTGCGTGCCAGACGGTTCTACGACGCCATCATCGAAAAAGTGTCTGACCGTCCCGTTGACCAGATCGAAGCCGCCGTGCTCAACGCGATGCGTCTAGGTGCTCACCAGATTCTTGCCATGCGCGTGGCAGATCACGCTGCCGTCTCTGAAACCGTGGGCGTGATCAGCAAGAACGCTGACACAAAGATTGCGAACCGCGCCGCCGGGTTCGTCAACGCGATTCTGCGCCGGATCACGGAGAAGTCCCGCGAAGAATGGCTCGAGGTCGTGACTGAGGGGCTTAGCGACGACGAACGCCTGGAAATCTCCACCTCCCACCCGGCCTGGATCATTCGGTCACTTCGCCAAGCACTCGTTGCCAACGGGCGAAACGCCGAGGAACTCACACAACTACTCGAAGCCCACAACACCCCTGCCCGCGTGTGCCTATCCGTTCTGGACGGAACCCGCGACCAGGTAGCGCAGAAGCACGGCGAACCCACCGAACTCTCGCCCATCGGAGTGACCCTCACCCACGGCGACCCCGCGCACGTGGATGCCGTTGCCAGCGGGCACGCCCGGGTTCAGGACGAAGGGTCACAGCTCGTCGCCCTGGCGCTCGTGGAAGCGGAAGCCCACGAAGACCCTTCTGACCCATGGCTAGACCTGTGCGCAGGCCCAGGAGGAAAGACCTCGGTGCTGGCCGCGCACGCGGGCAACAAAAAGGTGGACGCGGTCGACGCCTCGGCACACCGTACGGAACTCGTGAAAGACTCCACCCGCGCGTTCGACAACGTGCAGGCAGTTAACGACGACGGTCGCGAATTCGCGGCGGCCCACCCCAACACGTACGCCAGGGTGCTGGTCGACGTGCCATGCTCCGGCCTCGGCGCACTTCGACGTCGCCCCGAAGCCCGCTGGCGTCGCAAACCCAGCGACATTGGCGCGCTTGGGGGAGTGCAACGCGATCTTCTGCGTACTGCGATCGAAGCCACTAAATCCGGCGGGGTCATTGCCTACACCACGTGCTCACCGCACGTGGCAGAAACTCTGATGGTGGTCGAAGACATCGCGAAGAAGCAGCCGGTGACGGTCATGGACGCCCCCGAGGTGGTTGCCCAGCTGTCTGGAAAGCCGGCCCAAACTTTTGAATCAGCAACCGTAGCTTCCGGACGTGTGGTGCAACTGTGGCCGCACATCCACTCGACCGACGGAATGTTCCTAGCCCTTCTGAAGAAAGACTGAGCCGTGAAGATTCACCCTTCTATTCTTTCTGCCGACTTTGCCAACCTCGAAGCCGAACTCAAGCGCATCAGCAATGCCGATATGGCCCACGTCGATGTCATGGACAACCACTTCGTGCCCAACCTGACGTTTGGTCCTCCTGTGGTTGAACGGATCAAAGCCGTGTCGCCGGTTCCCATCGATGCTCACCTCATGATCGCCGACGCCGACCGCAACGCACCCGTGTACGCAGAAATGGGGTGCGAATCCGTGACGTTCCACCTCGAAGCCGCTGCCGCTCCCGTGCGTTTAGCCCGGGAACTCCGCCGTCTGGGTGCGCAAGCCTCGGTGGCAATCAAGCCGGCCACCCCAGTCGAGCCGCTGTTCGACCTGTTAGGGGAGTTCGATCAAGTGCTCATCATGACGGTGGAGCCAGGCTTTGGCGGCCAGAAGTTCCTGGACGTGTGCCTGCCCAAGGTGAAGCGTCTGCGTGCAGCGATCTCCGAGCAGAACATGAAAGTCAACATCCAAGTTGATGGCGGAATCTCAGCTTCAACCTTGGACCAAGCAGTCGAAGCCGGGGCCAACGTTTTTGTCGCAGGTTCTGCCGTGTACGGAACCGAAAACCCCGCAGCCACGATCGACGAACTGCGCGACCAAGCACTGGCTCACCAATGATGGGACTTTTCACATGGCTCAACACGCCGGTTTTTGAACTGCTGGGCAAACCGGTCCCGTGGTCAGACTTCCTGGGCAACATCTTCGCCCTTTTGACCGTGTACCTGGCGCTTAAACGCAACATTTTGTCGTGGCCGGTGCAGATCCTAGGATCAGTGCTCCTGTTTTCTGCGTCGGTGTCCGCTCACTTGGGCGGTAATGCGAGTCGCCAAGTGGTCATCATCATCGCCGCGGTGTGGGGATGGATGACGTGGAAGAAGAGCCGCGAAGAATCCGGTGAAGTGCGCGTGCGCTGGGCAACCACCCGCGAACGCGTGGTGCTAGTGGCCGCCCTGCTCGTGGGCACCCTGGGCTTCGGATACATTTTGCACCTGGGCAACTGGTCGTGGAACCCGTTCCCCGACGCATACATCTTCGTGGGCTCACTGGTAGCCATGTACGCGCAAGGAAAAGCCGTCGTCGAATTCTGGTTCGTTTGGCTGGCAGTTGACCTGGTGGGAATTCCCCTGGCCATCATGGGCGGGCTGCTGTTTTCCGGGATTGTGTACTTCATCTTCCTCATTATGGTGATCGTGGGAATCGTGGACTGGGCAAAACGGAGCCGGCAGACCGTGACCCATCCCTCATCTCGGGCCACCACATTCACGTCAGATGACGTGTACTAGCATGAAGGCGTGAAGACTTTTGACGAGCTTTTTGCAGAACTTCAGCACAAAGTTGAAACAGGGGACCCGGACTCCTCAACCGTGAAAGAACACGCCGCTGGGGTCCATGCGATCGGGAAGAAGATCGTGGAAGAAGCCGCCGAGGTGTGGATGGCTGCCGAACACGAAACCGTCGAAGAATTCACCGCCGAAGCGGCCCAGCTCATTTACCACGTCCAGGTCATGATGCTCGCAAAAGGTGTCAACCCAGAAGACGTGTACAAACAGCTCTAGCAGGAGATCCCATGTTGCGAATTGCCGTACCCAATAAGGGTGCGTTGTCAGAAGCGTCCGCGCACATGCTGCGAGAAGCTGGTTACCATCTGCGATCCAACACCAAGACGCTAGTTCACCGCGACAGCGAAAACGACGTGGAATTCTTTTACCTGCGCCCGCGCGACATCGCGGTGTATGTAGGTTCGGGGATCCTGGACTTGGGCATCACAGGGCGTGACCTGTTGGCCGAATCGGCAGCGGACGCCCACCAGATCATGGAATTGGGTTTTGGTGCTTCCAGGTTCCACTACGCATCGCTCCCCGGGACCTTCAGCAGTGTGCACGACCTGGAAGGCAAACGCATCGCCACCAGTTTCCCCACGTTGGTGAAACGGCACCTGGACGAACACGGTGTCAACGCCCACACCGTCAAGCTCGACGGCGCCGTGGAAGTGTCGATTGAACTGGGTGTCGCCGACGCTATCGCCGATGTCGTCGAAACCGGTTCGACCCTGCGACAAGCCGGTTTAGAAACCTTTGGGGAACCCATCATGCATTCGCAAGGGGTTCTCATCGCGCGCGACGGAGTGGAAGACAAAGACCTTCCCGAACGCGCCCACGTGCTTCTGCGTCGCCTCAAATCCGTGAGCGTTGCACGCACCTACGTCATGATGGACTACGACATCCGGGTTAAAGACTTAGAACGCGCAACCGAGCTCACCCCGGGGCTGGAAAGCCCCACGGTCTCGACTCTGCAAGACCCCGAATGGTGCGCGGTGCGCTCCATGATTAAAACCAAGGACGTTCACGCAGTCATGGACAAGCTGTACGACGTTGGGGCTCGCGCGATTCTGGTGACCAACATTGGTGCCTGCAGAATTTAAACCCTTTAGAGCTCGCAAGGTGCGTGCGCTGTGTTTCACGCTCGCACCTATTGTGGTGCTGGCCTATCTGGCACTCTCGATTGCTTTAACGGTCATTGAATGGAAGTCTTGGCACGGCTACGACATCGTGTGGATGAACCTGCTTGGACTGCTCTTCGGGTTCGTTGTGTGGCGTGTGGGAGCAATTGAAGCGCGCCCCAGCCCCACAGGCCTCACCGTCCGCAACATCTTCTCCACTCACTTCTACGAGTGGAACCAAATCATCGACGCCCACCTGCCCTTAAGTTCCTCCTGGGCAGTCTTGGACCTCAATGACGGAACAACCACCTCGGTCATGGCCATCCAACACTCAGATGCTGGGCGGGCGCGGAGCGAGATCAACCGATTACGTACACTCATCGAAACCAACACGAAAGGCGAGCAATGACAGGACCACTGACCGGATACACCGTTGTAGACCTCTCACGCGCACTGGCTGGCCCGCACGCGGGACAATTGTTCGGCGACTTGGGAGCACGGGTCATCAAAGTCGAAAACCCGGCTGCCGGAGACGACACGCGCTCATGGGGCCCACCCTTTGTGGGACCGGAAGACAACCAGCAAGCCACGTATTTCTTGTCATGTAACCGCAACAAGGAATCCATTGCTCTGGACCTCAAGAGCGACGACGGAAAAGACGTCCTCACCAAGCTCATTCGCAAAGCCGATGTTCTCATTGAAAACTTCCGCGTAGGCGTTCTTGCGCGTCTGGGCTTTTCGACCGAACAGCTGCACGAAATCAACCCGCGCCTGGTGATTCTGCAGATCACCGGCTTTGGCCACGACGGCCCCGAAGCGATGCGTGCGGGCTACGACCAGATCGCGCAAGGTGAAGCCGGGCTCATGAGCCTGACCGGACCCGATAAGGACAACATGCAGCGCGTGGGTGTCCCCATTGCGGACCTTCTGGCAGGTATCCACGGAACCCTGGGTGTTTTGGCGGCCCTGCTGGAGCGCGAGCGCACGGGGCAGGGCAAGGTGGTGCGCACCTCGCTCATTTCTGGCATGGTGGGCGTTCACGCCTTCCAGGGAACCCGCGCAACCGTGGCACACGAGACCCCGCTGCCCGGTGGTAACCACCACCCGTCGATTTCGCCTTACGGCATGTTCAACTGCAAGGACGGTGCGGTGCAGATCTCGGTGGGCAATGAACGCCTGTGGCAGAAGTTCTGTGACGCTTTTGGCTTGGACGCGGGTGCCGAAGGGATGGCGACCAACACCGAACGTGTGACCAACCGTCCCGCTGTGACCGCGGCCGTGGAAGAGAAGTTTGGGCAGTACCCGGCTCAGGAGTTGCTTGAGAAGCTCTCCGAGGCCGGTATCCCTGCGGGGAAGGTACGCACCCTTCCCGAGGTGTATGAATGGGAGCAGGCTCTGTCCCAGCACCTCAAGATCTCCGTTGACCACCCAGTGCTGGGCGACATCGATCTGCCCGGTCCAGCCATCCGGTTCTTTGACGTGGACGGGGGAGCCGAAACCGAAACCACCCGCCTTGAGCACCAGGCTCCTCCTCTTCTCAACGCGGATGACGAGAAGATCCGCGCATGGATCGAGGAAGCATGAAACGCCTCTCAGTTTCCGAACTCCTCGACATCGTTGTAGACCCAGGCACGTTCCAAAGCTGGGACGAAGAACCAATAGTTCCCGCCGGAGGAATCTCCGAGGACTACGCAGCCGACCTCGAGGCGGCACGTGAGAAGTCCGGGGTCGACGAAGCCGTTGTCACCGGCGAAGGCCTGGTGAAAGGCCGGCGCGTGGCCCTGGTCGCGTGTGAATTCCGGTTCCTCGCCGGCTCGATCGGTGTGGCGGCAGCCGAACGTTTAGTGCAAGCGATTGAGCGCGCAACGGCCGAAGGGCTCCCGGTTCTGGCTGGGCCGGCATCGGGCGGGACGCGCATGCAAGAAGGAACAGTTGCGTTCCTCTCGATGGTCAAGATCACCGCGGCCGTCCACGCTCACCGCAAAGCAGGTCTGCCATTCCTGGTGTACCTGCGCCACCCCACAACCGGCGGTGTGTTCGCCTCCTGGGGATCGTTGGGACACTTCACCGTGGCCGAACCGGGAGCACTCGTGGGATTCCTGGGTCCGCGCGTGTACGAACAGATCTACAACCAGAAATTCCCGGAAGGCGTGCAGACCTCGGACAATCTGCACCGCCACGGAATTATCGACGGAATCATTGGGCCCGAACGGATTCCGGAGACCGTCTCCAAGGTTCTGGGAATCCTCATGGGTGCCCGCGAAGTCCCCAGCCCCGTAGCCGACCCACACACGGCCCCGGAAATTGAGCCCCAAGACACGCGCGCGTGGGACATCATCACCGCGTCGCGCAACCCAGACCGGCCCGGTGTGCGTGAACTCCTGCGGTGGGGTGCCAGCGATGTAGTGCCACTGTCTGGAACCGGCCAAGGTGAAAGTGACCGAGGTCTGCTCCTGGCTCTGGCTCGCTTTGGGTCTGCGCCCGCGATCGTGCTGGGACAAGACCGGCGACGTCAGCGCAGCCACGAACCCATGGGCCCGGCGGCACTTCGCCAGGCCCGCCGCGGAATGGCCCTGGCTGGTGAACTGCACATCCCTCTTGTCACCGTCATCGACACGCCCGGTGCGGCGCTGTCGAAGGCGGCCGAAGAAGGTGGACTCGCAGGTGAAATCGCGCGATCGCTATCGGACTTGGTGACACTCAAAGCGCCCACCGTGTCACTCATCATGGGTGAAGGATCCGGCGGCGGAGCACTCGCACTCATCCCAACCGACCGGGTTCTCACCGCGCAAAACGGATGGTTGTCGCCGCTTCCGCCGGAAGGGGCCTCGGCGATTGTGTACCGGGACACCGAACACGCTGCCGAGATGGCGCAGTACCAAAAGGTGCAGGCGGAACACTTGAAAGCCAACGGAATTGCCGACCGCATTATTGCGGAAAAGCCCGACGCAACCGATGAGCCGCAAGAGTTCGTCAAGCGGGTGGCATCAGCTCTCGAGTACGAAATCATCGACCTCATGCGCAAACCCATCCACCGACGCTACGGCCAGCGTCTGGACCGGTACCGGGCACTGGGGCTGTAATGTCGCTCGCAGCTCGTGTCATTCCGTGCCTCGACGTCAAAGACGGTCGAGTGGTCAAGGGCGTGAACTTCATGGACCTCCGCGACGCCGGAGACCCCATCGAATGTGCCCGCGCCTACGCGGCTGAAGGCGCCGACGAACTGGTGTTCCTCGACGTCACCGCGTCGAGTGCTGGGCGCGCACCCACATATGACATGGTCAACCAGGTGGCCCAAGAAATCTTCATCCCATTCGCCGTGGGCGGTGGCATCCGGTCGTGTGACGACGTCGACCGGATGTTGCGCGAAGGTGCTGACAAAGTGGGGGTGAACACGGCTGCTATCGCACGACCCGAACTCATCTCGGAGATCGCCAGGCGCTTTGGCAACCAAGTATTGGGGCTGTCAGCCGACGTTCGCAGATCACCCGCAACCACCTCGGGCATGGAAGTCACCACGCACGGCGGGCGCACGGGAACGGGGATCGACGCGCTGGAGTGGTTGGCGCGAGCCCAGGATCTGGGAGCCGGCGAAATCTTGCTCAACAGCATGGATGCAGACGGCACCAAAAAGGGATTCGACCTCGAGATGATCGAACAGGCACGCCAGGTCGTGGACCTGCCACTCATCGCCTCCGGTGGGGCCGGCGCGGTCGAACACTTTGCGCCGGCGATTCGCGCAGGAGCCGACGCCGTGCTCGCAGCGAGCGTGTTCCACTTTGGGGACTTCACGATTGGGGACGTGAAAGCGGAACTGAAACGCGAAGGAATCGACGTTCGATGAGTGAAATTTCAGTAGCGAACGTGTCCTACGGTCCTCAAGGGCTGGTGCCTGCAGTCGTGCAAGACACGCACACAAAGGACGTGCTCATGCTCGCCTGGATGAACGAAGAGGCCCTGCGGCTGACTCTGACAACGGGCAAGGCCACGTACTGGTCACGGTCACGACAACAGCTCTGGGTGAAAGGTGAAACCTCCGGGCACACGCAGAAGGTAGTGAGCGTGCACGTGGATTGTGACGCTGATACCGTTCTTCTCGAAGTTGAACAGACCGGGGCCGCATGCCACACGCTCACACCCACGTGCTTCACAGGAAGAAGGCTCAATGCAGATGACGTCACTGAGTGAGTTCACGCGCTTAGGCGATAAACACAGGATCGTCCCGGTGTACGCCACCGTGTTGGCTGACAACGAAACGCCACTGTCGGTGTACCGCAAGATCACACGAGGCAACCCCGGCGAGTTCCTGCTTGAGTCCGCTTCAAACGGGACGTGGTCGCGCTATTCCTTTGTGGGGCGTAACCCTCTGGCCACCATCACTGCTGACGCCAACGGTGAGGTCGTGTGGTTGGGCGAGGTTCCCGAAGGTGCGCCTACGCAGGGTGACCCGTTGTCAGTAGTGGAAGATGTGCTCGAGCTTCTGCAGGCGGCTGCGCACCCATCTTTGCCGCCCATGATTTCGTCCTTAGTGGGGTACTTGGGTTGGGACATTATCCGGCGCATTGAAAACCTGGGGCCCAGCCCATTGCGCGAGGACGCGCTTCCAGAACTGTCCATGTCGATTCCCGGCGACGTGGTGATCGTAGACCACTACACCAACGAGCTCACGTTGGTTGCCAACGTAGTCAACGTCAACGGTGAAGAGTCCGGTATCGAAGTGGCCTATCAACGTGGGGTTGAGCGGGTTGAACGTCTGCTGGCCGATATCAACACGCCCAGCGACCCGTCCTTGAGCGTCTACACGCGACCCACCCCAGAGGTCTCGTACAGGACGGAACCCGCGGATTACTTGGCAGCGATCGACGAAGCGAAGAAGCGGATTGTCGACGGCGATATTTTCCAAGTGGTGCTGGGGCAGCGATTCGACATGGACGTGGACGCCACACCACTTGACGTGTACCGCATGTTGCGCAACACCAACCCCAGCCAGTTCATGTACATCATGAACATGCCGGGAGTCGACGGCGACGACTTCACTGTCGTCGGCTCGTCCCCGGAAGCGTTGGTGACCGTGAAAGACTCTGAAGTTGTTACCCACCCCATTGCGGGGTCGCGCCCACGTGGCACTACGGATGCGCAGGACGCCGCGCTGGCTCGCGAGCTCTTGGCTGATGAGAAGGAACGCGCTGAACACCTCATGTTGGTGGATCTTGCGCGCAACGACCTGGCCAAAGTGTGTGTTCCCGGGACCGTTGACGTGGTCGAATACATGGAGATTGAACGGTACAGCACCATCATGCACATCGGATCCACGGTCACGGGTCAGTTGCGCGACGGTGTGACGGGCGTGGACGTCGTCAAGGCCACGTTTCCCGCCGGCACGCTGTCAGGGGCTCCCAAGCCGTCGGCCCTTCGGATCATTGACGAACTCGAAACCGTCTCCCGCAACGTGTATGGCGGGGTCGTGGGGTACATGAGTTTCGCGGGTGACCTGGACTTGGCGATCGCGATCCGCACCGGTGTCATGCGCGCAGGCACACTCACGGTGTACGCCGGCGCCGGAATCGTGGCCGACTCCGATCCAGAATCAGAACTCACGGAATCGAAAAACAAGGCCGCCTCCGTGCTCAACGCCGGCGCGGCCGCGAACACCCTCGGTTCTGTGGGGACACGCGGGGAGGACGAGTGAAACGCTCAACCGCCGTGGTGGCCCTGCTTGTGTGTGCCGGGGTGATGTGGGTGCTGGGTTCCCAGAATTGGGGCGCCGAGGTCGTGAATCAGACACCCGAGGGCGTCCAGGATGTGGGCAGTGAGGCGGTGACGAACCGTGTGGGCATTGCTTTGGCAGCGGTGGCTGCTGTTTTGGCTGTTCTACTTGCGATGGTGGGGCGGTTTGGCCGGTGGGTCGTCGCTGTGATGTACGCGTTGAGCTCCATGGTGTTTGCTGTTGTTGCGGTTGCTCAAACCGATGCAGGCATTCTGCGGTGGGCAGGCCTTGCCGTGGGTGTTCTGGGGGCTGGACTGAGTCTGTTCATTGCTCGCGGATCTGGTAACTGGACCACGCGCAACAAGTACGACCGTGACGCGCACACGTCTACCGACGAGCCCGACTCTGTTTCCGACTGGGACGCGCTCACCAGAGGAGAAGACCCCACATGATGCAGGCGGGTCGGTTTTCTAAACCTGAGAACTCCATGAGACAATGACCGCGAGACCAGCATAAGGAGAAGAATGAAATCTCAGTACCGCAACGGGGCCTTTGACCTCGACAAGTCAACAATTGACTACGAAGCGATTCAAGACCCCGGCCACGGACACTCGGTTGCAGGCTGGGTGCCAGCAGTCATGGTGATGCTTGCAGCGATTTCCGGAACCATTGGTTTCGTGTTTGGCCCCTTCATGCTGGTGTGGGTTGGCGTAGGTCTGGTTGTTTTGGCAATTCTTCTGGCCCCCATCCTCCACAAGGCAGGTTTGGGACCTAAGAAGCACCACAACACGCTAGCCAAGTGAGCGTACTTAACAGCATTATTGATGGAGTCCGAGCCGACCTTGCAGAACGTGAGGCTCGGATTTCTCTTTCGGAGTGCAAGAAGCGCGCAGAGGACGCAAGCCCGGCACTCCCTTTTCTCCCCGTTGAAGAATTCGGGTTGATCTGCGAAGTCAAACGCTCCTCACCCTCAAAAGGGCACTTGGCGGACATCAGCAACCCCGCTGAACTGGCCGCCCAGTACGCGGCCGGGGGAGCGCTAGCGATCAGCGTGCTCACCGAACAGCGACGCTTCAACGGAAGTCTGGACGACCTCGACGCCGTGCGCGCAGCCGTGAACATTCCCATCCTGCGCAAGGACTTCACCGTCACGGAATACCAGATCTATGAAGCGCGTGCTCACGGTGCTGACCTCGTCCTCCTCATGGCATCTGCCCTGGACGATACGCAACTGAAAGATTTCTACGCACTCAGCAACGACCTCGGGATGACAGCCCTGGTTGAAACCCACACGCCAGAAGAGATGGAGCGGGTGCGGGCGCTGGACGCGGGGCTCATTGGTGTCAACGCGCGCAACCTCAAGGACCTCAGCGTCGATACTGCGCGCGTGGCTCCTATCATGTCGGACGCACCGCAGGGAGCAACTCTGGTTGCGGAGTCCGGTGTGGAATCCGTCGAGGATATCCGCACATACGCAGCTGCCGGTGCTCATGTGGTGCTCTGTGGTGAAGCGCTCGTGAAAGCGGGCGACCCCAGGGCGTCGGTTGAAGAATTTACACGCGCTGGACGTCAGTAAGTCCGCGCCTGTCAGGAAGGTACATATGGGACCGTATTTTGGTGATTTCGGTGGGCGTTTTATTTCCGAAGCGCTCGTGCCTGCGTTGGACGAAATCGACGAAACCTGGCAAAAAGCGATGGTCGACCCCGAGTTTAAAGACGAACTGGCCCGCCTTCAGGCTGAGTACGTGGGTCGTCCCAGTTTGTTGACCGAAGCGACCCGGTTTAGCGCCCACTGCGGGGGAGCGCGCGTGTTCCTCAAGCGCGAGGACCTCAACCACACGGGAAGCCACAAGATCAACAACGTCATTGGTCAAGCCCTGCTCACCAAGCGCATGGGTAAAAAGCGTGTGATCGCTGAAACTGGGGCTGGTCAGCACGGTGTTGCGACGGCTACCGCGGCTGCGCTCTTTGGCCTGGAATGCACGGTGTACATGGGATATGAGGACACCCAGCGGCAGGCGTTGAACGTGGCGCGTATGCGGCTTTTGGGCGCCGAGGTCGTTGCCGTGAAGAACGGCACGGCCACTTTGAAGGACGCCATGAACGAGGCGTTGCGCGACTGGGTTGCCAACGTTGCGGATACGCATTATTTGATTGGGACCGTCGCTGGGCCACACCCGTTCCCGGCCATGGTGCGCAGTTTTCAGCGGATCATTGGTGATGAGGCCCGCGCGCAGATTCTGGAAGCGACGGGCCAGTTGCCGGATGCCGTGTGCGCGTGTGTGGGTGGCGGATCGAACGCGATGGGGATCTTCGCGGCGTTCTTAGATGACTCCGACGTTCAGCTGTACGGGTTCGAAGCTGGGGGAGACGGTATCGACACGGGTCGCCACGCTGCACGTTTCTCCGGTGGTAGGCCAGGTGTGCTCCACGGTTCAAAGACCTACATTTTGCAAGACGAGGACGGCCAGACGCTCCCGTCGCACTCCGTGTCAGCCGGTCTGGACTACCCGTCCGTGGGACCGGAACACGCGCACCTGTTCGACTCTGGTCGTGCGATTTACGAACCCGTTGTCGACGACGAAGCCATGGAAGCGTTTAAGCTTTTGTCGCGAACCGAAGGAATCATCCCAGCTATTGAGAGCTCACATGGGCTTGCAGGCGCCATGCGTGTGGGGAAGCGACTGGGTCCAGATGCCACGATTCTGGTGAATCTGTCTGGCCGTGGCGATAAAGACATGACCACTGCAGCAAAGTGGTTCAACTACATTGACGAAGGGGCGACGCAAGCATGACCGCCGTGAGTGAACTACTGGGCACAGTTGCCAACCAGGGTCGTAGTGCCGCTCTGATCGGTTACTTGCCCGTGGGCTACCCAACGGTCGATGAGTCGATTGAGGCGATGGTGGCACTGGCCAAGAATGGGTGCGACATCGTTGAGGTGGGCATGCCGTACTCTGATCCCGGCATGGATGGTCCGGTGATCCAGCATGCGGCTGAAACCGCGCTCGAAAATGGGGTCCGCACAGATGACTTGTTCCGCGCGGTTTCAGCAGTTGCTGAAGCTGGGGCCCTGCCCGTGGTCATGACGTACTGGAACATCGTCTATCAGTACGGCGTCGAAGCATTCGCCAAACGCCTGCACGAGTCCGGAGGTGCGGGAATCATCACCCCGGACTTGATTCCGGACGAAGCACACGACTGGATCGACGCGGCTAGCCGCTACGACCTCGGCCGGATCTTCTTAGCTGCGCCGTCGTCCACGCCTGAACGCATTGCCACGATTGTGAATAGTTCAAGCGGGTTCGTGTACGCGGCGTCGACGATGGGTGTCACTGGTACGCGTGACTCGGTTGACTCGCACGCCCGTGACCTGGTTGAACGACTCAAGTCAGCCGGTGCCCAGCACGTGTGCGTGGGCCTGGGCGTGAACAACGCCCAACAGGTCGCCGAACTTGCCGAATACGCTGATGGCGTTATTGTGGGCTCGGCGCTGGTTAAAGCACTCACCTCCGGAGGGCCGGAGGCCGTGGGTGAACTCGCCACGTCACTGCATACCGGAACACTGAAGGAACCTACCGCATGAACGGAATCCCGTCACCCACATGGAGTGGGTTTTCGCTTGGACCTCTGACGATCCACGCGTACGCGCTGTGTATTCTGACGGGAATTGCGGTTGCTCTGTGGCTCACCAACAAGCGGTGGATCGCCCGTGGCGGAACGTCCGACGACCTGTGGAACATAGCCGTGTGGACGGTGCCAGCGGGAATCATCGGTGGGCGCTTGTACCACATCTTTTCTACCCCGGCGCCGTATTTTGGCCCCGGTGGCGACCCTATAGCGGCGCTCTACATTTGGAACGGTGGCTTAGGCATCTGGGGTGCTGTTGCGCTGGGTGTCTTGGTCGCGTTTCTGGTGGCCCGGCACTATGGGATTCGGTTTCTGTCGTTCATTGACGCGGCCGCCCCGGGGCTGATTCTCGCCCAGGCGATTGGTCGCTGGGGAAACTGGTTCAACCAAGAGCTGTTCGGAGCGCCCACCACGTTGCCGTGGGGACTGCAGATCGACCCGGCCAGCCCCAACTGGCCCGACCCCTCACTCCCTGCAGACACGCTGTTCCACCCCACGTTCCTGTACGAAAGCGTGTGGAACGTTATAGGCGCGGTGCTCCTCATCTGGGCAGGCACAAAGTTCCAGCTCAAGCACGGGCAAGTGTTCTACGCCTACATCTGCTACTACACGCTGGGTCGCGTGTGGATCGAAGCACTGCGCATCGACACGGCAGAACACATCCTGGGCTTGCGACTCAACGTGTGGACATCCATCCTGGTGTTCGCGCTTGGCGCGGTGCTGTTCATCGTGTCCCGGAGCCGCTACGGTGCCGGCACAGACGTCGCCCACACACGTGAGCGCGTCGCGTACGACGTCGCCGTGAAATCGCACGACAACCCGGACGACTTCCCGCCCTACACACGCGGAGCCACAGCTCCCGGGGTACGAGAAGTGGGCTTTGGCCCACAGACCATGTCGCTACCAATCGTCGAAGAAGCGGAGCCTGTAAGCGATAAATCATTCGGCTTTTACGGGGCTGTCACGTCCACGATTTCGATCGTTCCGCAGGTTCCAGATAAACGGGGAGACCAGACGCGCTGAGTTCGGGTTATTCGGGTTAGAGTGGCAGTATGAGGCACGCGAAAATTGTCGCAACACTAGGTCCCAAGCAAGATTCATACGAAGCAATCCGTACACTCATCGACGAAGGCACCGATGTCCTTCGTTTCAACTTCAGTCACGGCACCCACGAAGACCACCAGCGTCGCTATGAGTGGGCCCGTCGGGCGGCACAAGAAACTGGGCGCGCAATTGCAATTCTGATCGACTTGCAAGGCCCTAAGATCCGCCTCGGTGAGTTTGAGACACCTGAGCCCATTGCACTGGAACGTGGCGACCGGTTCACCATCACAACACGCGATGTCGTTGGCACCCGCGAACTCTCCGGCACCACGTACAAGAAGCTCCCCACGGATGTCGAGGTGGGGGACCCGTTGCTCATTGACGACGGTCGCGTGCGGTTGCGCGCCGTCGAGGTGACAGATACCGAGGTCGTCACCGAAGTTGAGGTTCCCGGCAACGTGTCGAACCACAAGGGGATCAACCTTCCGGGCGTTCCTGTGTCCGTGCCCGCCCTGTCGGAAAAAGACGTTGAGGATTTGCGGTTCGGTTTGCACATGGGTGCGGACTGGGTGGCTTTGTCGTTCGTGCGCGACGCACAAGACGCGGCCCACGTTCGCCAGATCATGGCGGAAGAAGAAATCTGGATCCCGGTGATCGCAAAACTGGAAAAGCCACAGGCCGTGGAAAGTTTGCGGGATGTCGTGGGTGCCTTTGACGGCATTATGGTCGCCCGAGGTGACCTGGGAGTCGAACTGCCCCTCGAGCAGGTGCCCATTGTGCAGAAGCGGGCCATCGAGTTGTGCCGTCGTCAAGCTAAGCCGGTCATTGTTGCCACGCAGATGCTGGAGTCGATGATCGATGAGTCGCGTCCGACGCGCGCCGAGGTGTCCGACTGCGCGAACGCCGTTCTGGACGGGGCCGATGCCCTCATGCTCAGTGGTGAAACCGCAGTGGGAACGTATTGGAAAGAAGCCGTGCGCACTATGGCTGCGATCATCGAGTCGACTGAAGCGCATGGCCTGGAACGCGTTCCGCCTCTGGGAACCGAACCGCACACGCGCGGTGGTGCAATTACGGCAGCAGCTGTTCAGATTGCACGTCAGCTCAAGATTGACCTGCTGTGTACGTTCACGCAGTCGGGTGACTCGGTGCGTCGCATGTCGCGTATTCGCGCAGACAAGCCCATCCTGGCTTTTACCCCCGATGTTCGCGTCCGCCACCAGCTGGCTCTGTCATGGGGTGTGCGCACGTTCTTGGTCAACCCCATGCGCCACACGGATGAAATGGCGCGTCAGGTCGATGAGATCTTGTTGAGTTCTGGTCTGGCTGAGGACGGCCAGCTGTGTGTCATCGTTGCGGGTTCGCCTCCAGGAATTGCTGGATCTACGAACGCTCTGCGCGTTCACGCGGTTGGGGACACCATTAAAGGTGTGGCTCCGGTGTATCGCGAAGATCAGGATCGTAACCAATCCGGTGGTTACGGGGAGATTCCAGAACCGCCCACGGGTTCGCAACACGTGATCCGTGAGGACTGATGAAGGGAAAGCCTGGGCATTAGCCCAGGCGAGTACCGGATGTGGGACTCGAACCCACACGTCTTTCGACAACGCATTTTGAGTGCGTCGCGTCTACCAATTCCGCCAATCCGGCATGGCTCTCGCGATGAGAACCTAAGTAACAGTACCAGATGTTTTACGGTCCTTACCAATGTGAACTAGGATGAGTAGCGTGTCTAACTCAGAAAACGCGTCAGCAGAATCGCATCCAGTCCGACGAGTAGTCGTAGCAGAAGACGAATCGGTCATTCGTCTCGACATTGTGGAGATGCTCCGTGAGGTTGGTTATGACGTCGTCGGCGAGGCTGCCGACGGCGAATCCGCAATCCACCTCGCCGATGAACTGCGCCCAGACCTCGTGGTCATGGACATCAAAATGCCCAAGATGGACGGCATCACGGCTGCAGAACACATCGCAAAGGCCCGGATCGCTCCCGTTGTCCTGCTCACTGCTTTTTCACAGAAGGAACTCGTGGACCGGGCGCGCGACGCCGGCGCAATGGCATACGTTGTCAAACCGTTCACCTCGGCAGACCTGGTTCCAGCCCTGGAAATCGCCCTGTCACGTCACGCAGAAATCACGGCTCTCGAAGCCGAAATTTCCGACCTCACCGACCGTTTTGAAACCCGCAAACTGGTGGAACGCGCCAAGAGCCTGCTGATTTCAAACATGGGGCTGACGGAACCCGAAGCCTTCCGGTGGATCCAGAAGACCTCGATGGACCGTCGCCTCACCATGCGTGAAGTTGCCGAAACGGTTCTCAACCAGATCGAAAAAAACTAATTCGAAAAGAACTAGTTCCACAAGAACTATTTGGACTCACGCCGCAGGAAGTTCGTGATCCGCACGATCGACAAGAGATTCCCGTCGTCGTCGGTCATGCGCACTTCGTGGTTGATGATCGTGCGCCCCGCGTGAATAGTCTCGGCGCGCCCATGCACTGTTCCTTCTCGCGCGGCACGCACGTGTGTCGCGTTGAGGTCCACACCCACTACTGGCTGCCCGTCGTTGCGGGCAAACGCGTGCATTGAGGCCAGCGACTCCGCCAACACCACGTGTCCACCCCCGTGGAACAGACCCATGGGCTGTAAGTTTCCGGCAACGGGCATGGTTCCTTCGGCAAAGTCGAACCCAATGCGCGTCAATGACATGCCTGTGCGCTTCATGATCGTGTCGTCGCCAATGTGGCCGACCTTCTGTAACACGGCGTCGAACTCTTCGGGGGTCATGTCTGGTGTGAGCATTGGCATGGCTACTCCTTTGGGCCTGTGAGCTATCGTGTGAGTGTGAGCTCTCTACTTCTGATTGACGGACATTCTTTCGCTTACCGTGCTTATTTTGCGTTGCCTCCCGAGAACTTTTCCACCTCGACCGGGCAAACCACAAACGCAGTGTACGGCTTCCTGTCTATGTTGCTCACCGTGCTCGAAAATGAAAGACCTGACCACGTAGCGGTCGCTTTCGACCTCGGGCGGCAAACCTTCCGGCTCGACGAATACCCCGAATATAAGGCCGGGCGTGCCCGCACACCGGAAGACTTCCCGGGTCAGGTGGACCTCATTCAGGACATGCTGCGCGCGCTCAACATCCCAGTCCTCACCTTGGAGGGCTACGAGGCTGACGACATTCTGGCAACGCTTGCCCGGCAGGCAACAGACCGAGGTGTCACCACCAAAATCGCGTCCGGCGACAAGGACTCGTTCCAGTTGGCATCGGACACCGTGACGATTCTGTACCCCAAGCGTGGCGTGTCGGAGCTCAACCGGTTCACACCTCAGGCAGTTGAAGACAAATACGGTGTCACACCTGCGAACTACCGTGGCTTGGCGGCCCTGGTGGGAGAAAAAGCCGACAACCTTCCCGGCGTTCCCGGGGTAGGTGAAAAGACGGCAGCCAAGTGGCTAGCAAAGTACGGTGACCTCAACGCGATCATCGACAACGCTGAGGACATTGGCGGGAAAGTGGGCCAAAGCCTGCGCGACCACCTCGATGACGTCAAACGAAACTACCGTCTCAACAAGCTCGTCGAAGACCTCGACCTCGACATCGACCCACTGGACACCCAGGTGGGGGAGGGCGCGCACCACGACCAGGTCACCGCGCTGTTCGACCAGTTGGAGTTCCGCCAGCTGGCTGAGCGGGTGAACGCCCTGTTTTTCGCTGACGTTGAGCAGGTCCCGCAGGTTGAACTGCCCGAGGTCGTCGCCACCTCGGGCGTGGACCTTCCGGCGTGGTTGGACGCGGCGGAAGAGCCCGTGGGCTTCGCACTCGAAGATGACACGCTGGGACTTGCCAGCAACGACTTCGCAATCTGGGTCGACCTCACCGACCTCGACGAGAACGCTTTCAACGCGCTTGACACGTTCCTGTCCACAAAGCAGGTAGTCGCACACGACGTCAAGCCGCTGTTACACGCGTGGGTCGAGCGGGGCTTTACACAACCTCGGCCCATCATGGACACCGAACTTGCCGCCTACCTACTCGCACCCGACGCACGCGGTTACAGTCTCGCGGACATGGCCAGCGACCTCGGCGTGGTTTTGGACGAAGACCGCGACCTGCTCACCGATGTGGGAGAACAGCTTGGACACCGCGCGTGGGTCACAGTGGCGCTGTACCCACGTCTGCGTCAAGACCTGGAACGTAACCATGTGCAGGGCGTTCTCCATGACATCGAGATGCCCACACAGGAAATCCTGGCGCGCATGGAGATTGCGGGCATCGGCATTGACCAGCCGGTGTTAAACGAGCTCATCACAGAGTTTGAGGCAGCGGCTCAGCAGAGTGCGTCGGAGGCGTATGCGTCGATTGGGCACGAAGTGAACCTAAATTCGCCCAAGCAATTGCAGACCGTGCTGTTCGACGAACTCAATATGCCCAAGACCAAACGCACCAAGACCGGTTACACCACGGATGCCGACTCGCTTGCGGACTTGCTCGTCAAAACGCAGCACCCGTTCCTCGAACACCTTTTGGCCCACCGCGACCGCACCAAGCTCAAACAAACCGTGGTGGGTCTGCAAAAGGTTGTTGCCGACGACGGGCGTATCCACACTACGTATCTGCAGACCGTCGCAGCGACCGGGCGCTTGAGCTCAAAGGACCCCAACCTGCAGAACATTCCGGTCCGCACCGAGGCCGGCCGACGTATCCGTTCCGTGTTCCAAGCAGCCCAGGACGACGGCTACGAAAGCCTCATGAGCGTGGACTATTCGCAGATCGAAATGCGGATCATGGCCCACTTGTCAGGCGACGAAGCTCTCATTCAAGCGTTTGAGGACGGCGAGGACCTTCACCGCTACGTGGCTGGGCAGGTGTACGAGGTTGCGATCGACGACGTCACTGACCAGCAGCGCTCCAAGGTCAAGGCCATGTCCTACGGACTCGTCTACGGTTTGAGCGCGTACGGGCTGTCGCGCCAGCTAGGCATTCCAACGGGTGAAGCCAGCGCCCTCATGGATGACTACTTCGCGCGCTTTGGGGCCGTGAAGGAATATCTGGACCAGGTGGTCGAAGAAGCACGCGGACGTGGGTACACCGAAACCATGTACGGTCGTCGCAGGTACCTGCCACAGTTGCGATCAGACCGTCGCCAGCTTAGGGAAATGGCGGAACGCGCAGCACTCAACGCGCCCATCCAGGGCAGTGCCGCCGACATCATGAAGATCGCCATGAAGCGGGTCGACGACGCTTTGCAGGAGGCCGGACTGAAGTCCCGCATGCTCTTGCAGGTCCACGACGAAATCATCCTGGAGATCTGGGCTGGTGAAGCGACCCAGGTTGAGAAGCTCGTACGCGAGAACATGAGCCAGGCGGCTCAGCTCAGCGTGCCACTGGATGTGAATGTGGGCGTTGGGCCCAACTGGCAGGACGCTGCGCACTAAGGCAACACAGTCGAGAAGATCGCGGTTCCGGGCATGAGCTCACCGCGCAGTGGCGACCAGCCACCCCACGCGGTGTGGTTGTCCTTGGGCCATTCGGGTTCGGTGATGCCGCGCAGTGCAAAACCTGCATCCACAATGAGGTTCACCCAGTCGCCAATCGTGCGGTGGTGTTCCGCGTAGATGGGGTTGCCTGAACTGTCGAGCTCCACATACGGGGTTCGATCGAAGTACGAGTACTCCACGGTGAGCCCGGCCTCCGACGGTACGTCAGGGAACATCCAACGCAGAGGATGAGTGACCGAAAACACCCAAGCTCCACCCGGACGCAAGACACGCGCAACCTCACTGAGAACGACCTCGGCGTCCTTCACAAAAGGCAACGCCCCATAGGACGAAAACGCCACATCAAACGAGCCGGACGGGAACGGAAGCTTACGCGCGTCAGCCTGCAAGAACGTGGGCTCAACGGCGCCGCCGGTGAGAGGTTGCTCACGGCTGAGACGCGACGCCTGCTCAAGCATGCCGGACGACAAGTCCACGCCGGTCGCAAAACCGCCCTGCTTAGCAATCCACCGCGAACACTGGCCGGCGCCACACCCGACCTCCAGCACGTACTTGCCGGACACGTCGCCCAAAAGCCCTGCGTCGGACTCGTGAACGCCCTCAGGGCACCAGATGAAGTCGGACGCGCCCAGGAAACTGCCGTGTTCAGCGAGGTACTCCGAAGCCGAGCCATCCCAGTACGTGCGGTTTGCGCGCACTGAGGTTTCTTCGTCAATGGGGATGTAGCCCCCGGAAATGATCTCTGCTGTGCTTTCGGTCTCGTCCACGCTTCACCTTTCATGGGCGTCTGACTACTGCCGAGGTGGTAGGCAGTGTCGCTGTCAAGAACTGCAAGATAGTGTTACACTTTCTTAGCGTATGCGCGAACTGTGCAATGTGCGCTGTTTACGTCATACATTGTCCATGTTGTCAACCACATTCCTGGTGACTCACGACAGCCCATGAAAGCGCATATTCGATCCAGTCGAATCTGTCTTTCGTGACCGTGAATTACCGGGTGTAAGTCCATTTACGGAGTCCCTACCTTTATGACCACCACCACGCCGGAAACGGCGAAGAACTCGCAGGTTGCCGTTAACGACATCGGCTCTGCTGACGAATTCCTCGCGGCCGTAGACGAAACCATCAAGTACTTCAACGACGGAGATATCGTTGAAGGAACCATCGTCAAAGTAGATCGCGACGAAGTTCTGGTCGACATTGGCTACAAGACGGAAGGTGTCATCCTTTCGCGTGAACTGTCGATCAAGCACGACGTAGATCCAGCAGAGGTCGTCGAGGTGGGAGACCCCATCGAGGCTTTGGTTCTGACCAAGGAAGACAAAGACGGTCGCCTCATGCTGTCCAAGAAGCGCGCACAGTACGAGCGTGCTTGGGGAGACATTGAGAAGGTCAAGGAAGACGAAGGTGTCGTCACCGGTACCGTCATCGAAGTTGTCAAGGGTGGACTCATCGTTGACATCGGGCTTCGCGGATTCCTTCCTGCATCCCTCGTTGAGATGCGTCGCGTCCGTGACCTCGCTCCTTACATCGGCCAGAAGGTCGACGCTAAGATCATCGAACTCGACAAGAACCGCAACAACGTTGTTCTGTCGCGTCGCGCATGGCTGGAAGAAACCCAGTCCACCGTTCGCCACGACTTCCTGCAGACCCTCCAGAAGGGCCAGGTTCGTCCGGGTGTTGTTTCCTCGATCGTCAACTTCGGTGCGTTTGTGGACCTGGGTGGCGTAGACGGTCTGGTTCACGTTTCCGAACTGTCCTGGAAGCACATCGACCACCCCAACGAAGTTGTTACCGTTGGCGACGAAGTCACCGTCGAGGTTCTCGACGTGGACATGGATCGCGAACGCGTCTCCCTGTCGCTCAAGGCAACTCAGGAAGACCCATGGCAGCACTTCGCTCGCACGCACGTTATCGGACAGATCGTTCCTGGTAAGGTCACCAAGCTCGTTCCATTCGGTGCGTTCGTTCGCGTTGAAGACGGAATCGAAGGTCTGGTTCACATCTCTGAACTTGCCGTTCGCCACGTTGACCTGCCTGAACAGGTTGTTTCGGTTGACGAAACCGTCTACGTCAAGGTTATTGACATCGACCTTGAGCGTCGTCGCATCTCGCTGTCGCTCAAGCAGGCTAACGAAGGTGTCGACCCTGACGCTGAAGAGTTCCTCGACCCAGCCCTGTACGGCATGGTTCAGGAATACGACGAAGACGGTAACTACAAGTACCCAGAGGGCTTCGACCCAGAAACCCAGGAATGGATGGAAGGGTACGACGAACAGCGCGAAGCTTGGGAACAGCAGTACGCTGCCGCTCAGGCCCGTTGGGAAGAGCACAAGAAGCAGGTTGCACGCGCAATCGCCGCCGACGCCGAAGCCGTTGCTGAAGCTCCAGCCGAGCCTGCAGCTAACTACAGCACGGAAGAAGCTGCTGACGAAGGCACACTGGCTTCTGACGAAGCTCTTGCAGCTCTGCGCGAAAAGCTCGCTGGTAACTAATAGCTCTGTGTAGAAGGCTCCCGCACCGCGGTGCGGGAGCCTTTTGCATGCCACGAATTCCCGTGTTCACCTCCGACCCCTTGGACTGCCCATGACTTTCACCCGCTGGATCCCGTCACGCACACAGTTGCGTTCCTGGATCACTGATTCACGCCGGGAATGGTTTGTGTTCTTTGCCGTGTGCGTTCTGCTGTCCGTTCTGACATACGGGCGCTTGGTGGGTGACATGGGGCATCGTGTGTTCGCCAGCAACGACGACTCGTCCCTGTTCATCTTCTGGTTCGCCCATGCAGCTGACGTGGTGCTGTCCTGGATTGGTTTAGGCTCCGGGGAACAGAACCTGCTTTACACCAGTTCCATGAACCACCCGACAGGGGTCAATGGCGGATGGAACACCTCGGTCATGGGCTTGGCCGTGCCACTGGTTCCCGTGACGCTGGTGTGGGGGCCGGTTGTTGCGTACAACGTGGCGATCATGTGCGCCCCGGTCGCGTGCGCGCTGGCGGCCGCGTGGGCAGCCGCGCAGTTCGTGTCGCGCCGGCCAGCCTTTGTTGCAGGAATCGCATACGGCTTTTCCACGTACGTGATCGCGCAGTCTGCCGGCCACTTGAACCTGGCTTTTGCGGTGTTGCCGCCGCTGGTGGTTGGGTTCGTGGAAAGGTTAGTGACCGGCCGAGGTCGTACCTGGGTGAATGCGGTTCTGTTGGGCTGTGCGGTGGGCTGGCAGTTCTATCTGTCGAACGAACTCTTGGCGCACACGTTCCTCATGGCAGTGGTGCTTTTTGTTGCCACAGTCGCCCTGCGGTGGACTGAGTTTCGTGAAGGATTTCGTCGAATCGCCGTAGGTGGTGCTGGTGCGGTTGGCGTCGCTGTTGTGTGCGGCCTGCCGCTGTTGATTACCATGTTCGCGCTTCCTGGCAAGCCTGAAGGTCCCATTCGTCCCCATGGAATTTGGAATAACGACCTTTTGGACCCCGTGACACCGGGAAAGTTCACCCTTATATCTGCCGGTCGAGAGATCCAACGTGTGATTGGTATCGATGACGCCGAGATCGGGGGATACCTCGGGTGGCCGTGGCTATTGACGGTCGCCGTGATCGTAGCGGTCCTGAGTATCAAACACGTAATGTCTGCCCGAGTTCGTACGTTCGCGGTTGTTGCCGTCGTGATGTTTATTCTGTCCATGGGCTCACCCATGTTTGTCAACGGAACTGCCACCGTGAACATCGGTCCGTTCCGTTTGGTTGAAAGCACACCGGTTCTGGAAAACGTGCTCCCCATGCGCATGAGCGTTCACGTAGCGCTCATGCTCGCACTGCTGTTGGCGATCGCATGGCACACGGTCCGCCCGCGTTTCACCCCGCTCCTGGCGGTGGCGACGGTCCTGATCGCGCTGACAACCACCTCGGGAACGGTAGAAGTACGCAACATTGCCTACCCCAGCTTCTACGACGACGCCGTCCGCGAACACATTCCGCGGGGTTCGACTGTGAAAATGATGCCCCGGCCGGTGGCATCCGCGAGCCCGCACAGCAACGAATCGCTCGTGGGGCAGGCAGTGTCGGGCATGTGGTTCAAACAGGTGGATGGGTATTTCATTGGGTCCCGCGAAAACGTGCCGGTGGCGTACCAGTCGGAAACGACTCAGCTGGACGAGATCATGAAGGATGACGCGATGCCGGAACCACACCAGGTACGCGAAGCTGTGGAGGAGCTTCGCGTCAAAGGCGTGGAGTACGTCGCGGTGACGGACTCGGGTGCTGGGCTCAAACACCCAGCGAACGATATCGCCCGGGCAGTGTCGGAGGTCTCCAATGCGCACGTCCAGTTCGTGGGTGGTGTGTACGTGATCCGGTTGTAGGCGGGTGAAGCGTTTAGCATGGTGTGCATGGTGATGCTCATTGGTCTGACAGGCGGAATCGGCGCAGGAAAATCCACGGTGGCCAAGCTATTTGAAGAGCGGGGCGTGCCCATTGTCGATGCGGATGCGATTGCCCGCGACGTGGTGAAGCCGGGGCAACCCGCACTGGTGGAACTCGTGGAGTACTTTGGTGACGGTATTGTGGGCGCCGGCGGGGAACTCAACCGTGGGAAGCTCGCAGAAGTCGCGTTTGCGGACGCAGAGTCGCACGAAGCCCTGAATGCCATCATGCACCCGGCAATCAGCGCGGAAACGGCAAAGCGAATCGACGCGCTGCGGGGTGATCACTCGGTAATCGTTCACGACGTTCCACTGCTGGTAGAAGCCGGTTTGGCAGGGAACTACGACCTGACTGTCCTCGTTGATACCCCGGCTGAAGTTCGCTTGCAGCGGCTCACGGAGCTCCGTGGCATGGATTCAGAGGACGCGAAGAAACGCATCGCCGCTCAGGCCACGGATGAACAAAGGCGCGCGGTGTGCGATGTTGCTCTCGACAATTCGGGAGACATCGAACACCTGCGCGCCCAGTTCGAACAGATGTGGGAGCGGTTTATCTCACGCGAGTGACGCAGTCACGTCAATATCGACACCCTTGAGGGCGCGTGAGACCGGGCAGTCCTTTTTAGCGCGCTGCGCGATCGTTTCGAAGTTAGCTGTTGCAAGTCCTTCAACGCGACCCACGGTGTACAGATGAATATTGGTGATGCCCTTCTCCTGATCAAAGGTGACATCTGCACCGGTGGAAATCGATTCGACTGCGACACCTTCTTGAGCCAGCAGGTTTGCCAGAGCCATGCTGTAGCAGCTGGCGTGAGCCGCACCCAGCAGTTCTTCTGGAGTCGTTGCGTCGGCAGACGGCGCGTTTTCTGAACGGGCCTTCCACGTGAGAGGGAAGTTGCCTAGCTGTGACGAGTTCAGCGACACGGTTCCGTTGCCGGACGCAAGTGAACCCGTCCATGTTGCCTGAGCTTTGGAAATAACGGACATATGAAACCTTTCTGTTAGAGAGCTATTTTCATGCTAACGCGACCGGGCGCTAAGCAAGCTTCAGTCGCTAGACTTGAAGAATGAGCACTGAGCCGAGCACTCCTGCCAACATTCCCGTTCCGGCGATCGGGCACCGCCCTGACGTGCAGCGGCGCGTCGCCCCGTTCGAGGTGGTCAGCGAGTACAGCCCGTCGGGTGACCAGCCCACTGCGATTGCGGAGATCGCGCGCAGGCTTGACGACGGTGAAAAGGACGTCGTGCTCCTGGGTGCCACGGGTACGGGTAAATCGGCGACGACCGCGTGGCTGATCGAAAAAGTCCAACGACCTACGCTCATCATGGCGCCCAACAAAACCTTGGCCGCGCAGCTGGCCAACGAGTTCCGCCAGCTTCTGCCACACAACGCGGTCGAGTACTTCGTGTCGTACTACGACTACTACCAGCCAGAAGCGTACGTTCCACAAACCGACACGTTCATCGAAAAAGACTCGTCCATCAATGACGAAGTCGAACGCCTGCGCCACTCAGCAACCAACTCACTGCTTACCCGCCGCGACGTCGTGGTCGTCTCCACTGTGTCATGTATTTACGGTCTGGGAACCCCGGAAGAGTACGTAGACCGGATGGTGTCGCTCGAAATCGGAGACGAAGTCGACCGTGATCAGTTGCTTAAACGTTTCGTCGAAATGCAGTACACCCGCAACGACATGGCGTTTACCCGCGGAACCTTCCGGGTACGCGGGGACACGGTCGAAATCATCCCGCAGTACGAAGAACTCGCCATCCGCATCGAATTCTTCGGCGATGAAATCGAAGCACTCCACACCCTGCACCCACTCACGGGTGAAGTGATTCGAGACGAAGACATCGTGCACATTTTCCCCGCTTCACACTATGTGGCCGGGGAAAACCGGATGGGTAAGGCGATCGCAGCGATCGAAGACGAACTGCAAGTGCGCCTGGCGGAACTTGAGAAACAAAACAAATTTCTCGAAGCGCAACGCTTGAAAATGCGCACCACATACGACCTCGAGATGATGCAGTCGATGGGTTTCACCTCGGGTATTGAAAACTATTCCCGCCACATCGACGGGCGTGCGGCAGGCACCGCTCCCAACTGCCTGCTGGACTACTTTCCGGAAGACTTTCTTCTGGTCATCGACGAATCCCACGTCACCGTGCCGCAGATCGGTGGCATGTACGAAGGTGACATGTCCCGCAAACGCACGCTGGTAGAGCACGGCTTCCGACTGCCCAGCGCCTTGGATAACCGCCCGTTGAAGTTCGACGAGTTCCTCCAAAGGATCGGCCAGACCGTCTATCTGTCGGCGACCCCGGGTGACTTTGAACTCGAACGGTCCCGAGGTGTCGTCGAGCAGATCATTCGTCCCACGGGCCTGGTGGACCCCAAGGTCACCGTCAAACCCACGCGCGGGCAGATCGACGACCTTCTGGGGGAGATCCGCGACCGTATCGAGAAAAACGAGCGTGTTCTGGTCACCACGCTCACCAAGAAAATGGCTGAAGACCTCACTGACTATCTGCTTGAACACGACATCAAAGTCCAGTATTTGCACTCGGACGTGGACACGCTCAAACGCGTTGAACTTTTAAGTGAACTGCGTGCCGGCGTGTTTGACGTGCTCGTCGGTATCAACCTTCTGCGCGAGGGTCTGGACCTTCCCGAAGTGAGCCTCGTAGCGATCTTGGACGCCGACAAAGAAGGGTTCTTGCGGTCGTCCAAGTCACTCATCCAGACGATTGGACGTGCGGCCCGTAACGTCAACGGTGAAGTACACATGTACGGAGACACCATCACCCCAAGTATGCGTGAGGCGATCGACGAAACGAACCGCCGTCGCGAAATTCAACTGGCATACAACAAAGAGCACGGTATTGACCCGAAACCTCTGGTCAAGAAGATTGCAGATATTACGGAACGTCTGCAACGCGAAGACGAAGACACACGCGAACTGCTCACTGAATTTGATTACGGCAAGGGTAAACGTGGCTTTAGCTCCGTGAAATCTGACACGCTCAAACCCGATGTCACGACTGCGCCCAGTGAAAACCTCGCAGAACTGGCTGCCCAACTCACTGAACAAATGCACGAAGCCGCCGAACAACTTCAGTTCGAGCTGGCTGCCCGTCTGCGCGACGAACTTCAAGACATCAAGAAGGAACTGCGAACAATGCAACGCGAATCATAAGAGGATCAGCTAAACTGAAGAAGTTTGCGAAGGGGAGTATCCCATAACGAGACTTCGTCATCACGGTGTACAGGCACCCGGAGTCTAGGCGTCACACACGCGGGAGAGACTTTCGAGTAATCGACGAAAGGCTCGCATGTCACCTGCTCTACCTCTATGGTTTGAAATCGGATCACTGACCGTTCTGGTTGCTCTGCTGATCTTTGACTTACTTCTTATTCTCAAACGACCACACATCCCTTCGATGAAAGAAGCCACCGGGTGGGTGGTGTTCTACGTGGTCTTGGCACTCATCTTCGCGGGACTGATGTTCGCGATTGGCGACACGGACCACGGCGTTGAGTTCCTAGCCGGTTGGCTCACCGAATACTCGTTGTCAATCGACAACCTGTTCGTCTTCGTGATCATCTTGAGCAGGTTCTCGGTCCCCAAGAAATATCAACAAGAAGTGCTCATGGTGGGCATCATTGTTGCTTTGATCTTCCGCGGCGCCTTCATCCTTGCCGGGGCATGGATCATCGAATTGTTCGTGGGCGTATTCTACATCTTCGGTATCTTCCTGCTCTACACCGCCTTCAAGCAGGCATTTGGCGACGAAGAAGAGAGCGACGAAGACACCGGTTTCGTGAAGTTCCTCAAGAAGCGGATCAACTACACCGACGACTACGACGGCAACAAACTCCGCACCACAGTCGACGGTGTAAAGCACTGGACACCCATGTTGCTAGTGTTCCTCGCGGTTGGAACCACCGATATTATGTTCGCGCTGGACTCAATTCCCGCGATCTTCGGTATCACCAAGAGCCCGTTCATCGTGTTTACCGCGAACTTGTTCGCTCTCATGGGTCTGCGTCAGCTGTACTTCCTGCTGGGTGGTCTCTTGGACAGGCTCGAATACCTCAAGTACGGAATCGCGGCGATCTTGGCGTTCATTGGTGTCAAGCTCATCCTGCACGCCATGCACGAAACCTGGTTCCCGGGTGTTCCCGAAATCAACACGTGGGTATCACTGGGCTTCATCGTCTCCGCGATGCTCATCGCAACGATCGCAAGTCTGATCAAGGCGCGTCGCACGCCAGACCGCATTACGTTCGGTTCGATGACGCACCACGAAAAAGACGACAGCTAAGTGGCCGGACGCGAGGTGGGTTGAAGTTACGCTTCCGCAAAGGGCCCGAACACTGGGGTCCAGGGGCGAACCTGGGTAGAAGCGATAACGCCCCCCTCAGCGTAGGGGTCCTGCACTAACAGATCCTCCACGTTAGCCTGGCTGTCCGCACGGAAGATCAAGAGCCCGCCAGGCTGGTCCTCTGATTCCAGCGGGCCAGATGCGAGCAGAACGCCCGCTTCGTTCAACCGCTTCTGCCACGCGCGGTGCTCAGGACGCGCGTTCATCCGGGTCTCGGTGTCGGGTCCGTATTCGTAAACAACGGCAAAAGTCGCCATGTGTGCCTCCCTGTTAGGGTCGATGTGTAGACGAAATTGATGGAAAGTTGTTCGCCTTGCCACATCTTTATCGTGTCCCGGAAGAGTTCGCAGATTCCGACACGCTTTTTGAGACATTTGTCGAGTACACAAAAGACACAGGCATAACGCTGTACCCGGCGCAAGAAGAAGCAATTCTGGCGATCCTCACCGGCGACAACACAATCATGGCAACGCCCACAGGCTCAGGGAAATCGATGGTTGCGTTAGCCTCCGCGTTCTTTGCGCTGTGTCGCGGACAACGCACGTACTACACTGCGCCCATCAAAGCGCTTGTGAGTGAAAAATTCTTTGACCTCACCCATATTTTTGGCGCTGAGAACGTGGGAATGGTGACAGGCGACTCCACCGTCAACGCAGATGCTCCCATCATCTGTGCGACAGCCGAGATCCTCGCCAACCAGGCCCTGCGTGAAGGCGCCACCTTAGACGTGGGCATGGTCGTCATGGACGAGTTCCACTACTTCGCCGACCCTCAACGCGGATGGGCGTGGCAGACCCCCCTTCTCACCCTCCCTGCCGCACAGTTCGTCCTAATGTCGGCGACACTGGGGGACACCTCGGCGATTCAAAAGTCACTCACCGAACTCACCGGACGCGACTGCTCCCTCATCACGTCCGCCCACCGGCCGGTTCCACTCAGCTACGCCTACTCAGAAGAACCGCTCCACGAAACCCTGAGCAAATTGGTGCGCGACAACAAAGCCCCCATCTATGTGGTGTCCTTTGCTCAAGCCGCCGCGGTGGAACTGGCCAGCAGCGTAGTCAACGCCAACCTCGCAACACGTGAACAACGCGAAGAAATCGCAGAAGAAATCCGAGGTTTTGGGTTCTCTAAAGGATTCGGAGTCACACTCAAGCGGATGCTCTTGGCGGGAGTGGGAGTCCACCACGCCGGCATGCTCCCCAAATACAGGCGACTGGTTGAACACTTGGCGTCGAACGGAAAGCTGTCCGTAATCTCGGGTACGGACACTTTGGGAGTGGGAATCAACGTGCCCATCCGCACCGTGGTGCTCACCGGCCTCACCAAATTCGACGGGTTCCGCCAACGTCGCTTGCGGGTCCGCGAATTTCAACAGATCGTCGGGCGAGCCGGGCGCGCTGGATTCGATACGGAAGGTTTTGTGGTCGCCCAAGCGCCCGAACACGTCATTGAGAACAAGAAGGCGCTACTCAAGGCCGGAGACGACCCTAAGAAACGCCGAAAAGTGGTCAAGAAGCAAGCTCCGGAAGGGTTCGTGAACTGGTCTGAAACCACGTTTAACCACCTGGTCGAAGGCAAGCCCGAAGAACTCAAGAGCCGCATGCGCATTACACACTCAACGGTGATCAACCTGCTCAGCCGCCCGCACGCCAGCGTGGACACCGTCAAGGACTTCATCGATTCCAGCCACGACGACAACACCCTCGATATGTACCTGCGTGCCCTGCGCATTGGACGCAACCTGCTCGACGCAGGCGTGATCGAGCGTCGCGTGGTGGGGGACCGGGTCGAATATGAGCCCGTGAAAGATTTGGGACCACAGTTTGCGCTCAACCAGCCACTGTCGCCGTTCGCGCTTGCCGCGCTGGAACTGTTCGACCCCGAATCCGACACGTACGCCATGGACGTCCTCTCAGTGATCGAAGCGACCACCGACGTGTCTCACGCCGTGCTCAAAGGCCAGCTCAACCGGATCAAACGCGAAGAGTTGGCGGCGCTCAAAGCTGACGGCGTCGACTACGCCGAACGCATGGAAATTCTGGACGAAATCACCTACCCGCAACCCAACGGAGAGGTTCTTGAAGAAGCCTTTGACGCGTTTACCCACAACGCGCCGTGGCTGCGCGAAATCGGCATCACCCCCAAGGCCGTGGTTGCCGACATGGTGGAACACTCGATGAACTTCTCCCAGTTCGTCAACTACTACGGGCTAGCGCGCGTTGAAGGTGGGCTCCTGCGGTACCTCACGGACGTGTATCGCTCGCTCGTGCAGAACGTGCCCCACGACCTGCGCAATGAAGAACTCACGTCCATCATTGAGTGGTTGGGCGCCACCGTGATGCGGGTGGATTCCTCGCTGGTGGAAGAGTGGGAAGCGCTCAAGAATGCCGGGGATGAGGCCGAGGTGTTACCCGCCTTGGATATGTCCCGCACGTTCTCATCTGACACCCAGGCGTTCACGCGCGCGGTGCGGAATGCCATGTTCCACCGGGTCATTCTGGCTGAGCGGGCGGCATACGATGCGCTGGGAGACCTCGACGGAGAATCCGGATGGACACAGAAGAAGTGGGAAGACGCAATCGAAGACTTCTACGACGAATACGGCGACCTGGGCGTGAGCAACTACTCGCGCGGACCCAAGTTCTTCACGCTCCTCGACACAAACGATGAAGAATGGACGGTTCGTCAGATCCTTGACGACCCGGAAGGGGACATGGACTGGGCGATCACTGCGCGCGTGGATCTGCCCGCGAGTGACGAAGCCGGCGAGGTCGTTGTTGAGATCCTTGACGTAGGGCCGCTGACTGGGAACTGAGGTGTTCTGCCTTGCAATTGAGGACTGAGGTTCGCACAGGTCAGGCATCTCACATCGAATATATATTCGAAAGCGCATACACTAATGAGCGTGAGTAAAGGCATTTCGCATCTGGATACATTGCTCGTCAAAGGCGCACGCGCGCACAATCTCAAGAACGTCGACGTTTCGATTCCGCGTGATTCACTTGTCGTGTTCACGGGGCTTTCCGGCTCTGGAAAATCCTCGCTGGCGTTTGACACAATTTTCGCTGAAGGGCAGCGACGCTACGTCGAATCTCTGTCTTCGTATGCCCGCATGTTCTTGGGGCAGATGGACAAACCAGACGTCGATCTCATCGAAGGGCTGTCGCCAGCTGTTTCGATCGACCAGAAATCCACCTCACGCAACCCCCGGTCAACCGTGGGAACCATTACCGAGGTCTACGACTTCATGCGTCTGCTGTGGGCGCGTATCGGTAAGCCGCATTGCCCCACGTGTGGGGAAGCGATTACGCGACAGACCCCACAACAGATCGTTGACCAGCTCAGCGCCCTGCCGGAACGCACCAAGTTCATCGTGATGGCCCCCGTTGTGCGTCAGCGTAAAGGCGAGTTCACCGACCTGTTTCAACAGTTCCAACAAGCAGGGTTCTCACGTGCAGTTGTCGACGGTGAAACGGTCAGCCTGACCGAACCACCCACGCTCAAAAAGCAGTACAAACACGACATTTCCGTGGTTGTCGACCGCCTGATTGCCAAGGACGGCATTCACCAGCGGCTCACCGACTCCGTGGAAACCGCCCTTTCCACAGCAAACGGCCGCGTTGACGTGGAACTGGTTGAAACAGGGGAGAAGCGCACGTATTCGGAGCACCTCTCGTGCCCCAATGAACACCCGTTGACCACCGACGAAATTGAGCCACGCACGTTCTCGTTCAACTCGCCTTTCGGAGCATGCCCCGTGTGCGACGGAATCGGAACGCGGCTCCACGTCGATCAGCAGCTTGTCGTCCCCAACGAAGACCTGAGCCTGGCACAAGGTGCGATCGCACCCTGGAGCATGGGGAAGACGACAGCCAAGTACTTCACTCGACTCTTGCAGGGACTTGCGGACGACCTCGGCTTTTCCATGGACACCCCGTGGAAGGACCTGAGTAAGAAACACCGCACAGCGATTCTGGAAGGCAAGGACTACCAAGTCCACGTCAAGTACCGCAACCGGTTTGGGCGCGAACGCACGTACTCCACCGGTTTCGAAGGCGTTTTCGCCTACATTCTGCGCAAGCACCAAGAGACTGAGTCGGAGCACTCGCGTGCCCGCTATGAGTCGTATATGCGCGAAGTGCCGTGTGCCGAATGCGACGGTACGCGACTCAAGCCGGAAGCGCTTCACGTGTTGGTGGGCGGAAAGTCGATTGCCGATGTCAGCGACATGCCACTGGACGAAGCTGCCCACTTCCTTACCAATCTGGAGCTCGACGGACGCGACGCTCAGATCGCAGCGCAAGTGCTCAAGGAAATTGGCGCGCGTATGCGCTTCTTGCTCGACGTGGGGCTCGAATATCTGACCCTGCACCGCACCGCGGGCACCTTGTCCGGTGGTGAAGCGCAGCGTATTCGCTTGGCTACCCAGATCGGTTCCGGGTTGGTGGGCGTCCTGTACGTGCTGGACGAACCGTCGATCGGACTTCACCAGCGCGACAACCGTCGCCTCATCGAAACCCTCCAGCGCTTGCGCGACCTGGGCAACACGCTCATCGTGGTCGAACACGACGAAGAAACGATCGAGACCGCTGACTGGATCGTGGACATTGGTCCCGGTGCTGGGGAACACGGTGGTGAAGTCATTTACTCCGGTGACTACAAAGGACTTCTCAAAGAAAAGAAGTCCATCACCGGTGCGTACATGTCGGGAGCTAAGGCCATTGAGATCCCCCAGGATCGACGCCCGCGCGATCCCAAACGGACCGTCACCGTGGAAGGCGCACGTGCCAACAACCTGAAGAACGTCAAGGTCGACTTCCCACTGGGCGTTTTCACCGCTGTGACCGGTGTATCCGGTTCCGGTAAATCAACGCTGGTGAACGACATTCTGTACACCGTGATGGCCAACGAGCTCAACAACTCCAAACAGGTGCCCGGCCTGCACAAGCGAGTGACCGGGCTGGACAATCTGGACAAAGTCATTCACGTGGACCAGTCACCCATTGGGCGCACACCCAGGTCCAACCCAGCCACCTACACCGGCGTATTCGACCACGTGCGTAAGCTTTTTGCAGAAACCGAAACCGCGCGCATCCGCGGATACCAACCAGGGCGCTTTTCGTTCAACGTCAAGGGTGGGCGTTGCGAAAACTGTAGCGGTGACGGAACCATCAAGATCGAAATGAACTTCCTCCCCGATGTCTACGTCCCGTGCGAAGTGTGTAAGGGTCAGCGCTACAACCGCGAAACCTTGGACGTGAAGTTCAAAGGCAAGTCAATCGCTGACGTTCTGGACATGCCCATCGAAGAAGCCACCGAGTTCTTCTCCGCTGTCCCTGCCATTCACCGCCACCTGTCGACCTTGGTCGAAGTGGGGCTGGGGTACGTCCGTTTGGGGCAGCCGGCCACTACGCTGTCTGGGGGAGAGGCGCAGCGCGTCAAGTTGGCGGCTGAGCTGCAAAAACGCTCCCGAGGTCGCACTGTGTACGTCCTCGACGAACCCACCACGGGTCTGCACTTCGAAGACATTCGCAAACTCTTGGGCGTTCTGCAGGGGCTGGTGAACAAGGGCAACACGGTCATTGTCATCGAACACAACCTGGATGTGATCGCATCTGCGGACTACATCATCGACATGGGTCCGGAAGGCGGCCGAGGTGGTGGCACCGTGGTTGCCACAGGTACCCCCGAAGAAGTTGCCGGGGTAGAAGCCAGCCACACTGGACGGTTCCTTGCAAACATGCCGGCGATACGGGAACGCTTGTAGTGGATCCACAGCTCTACCGGCCTAAAACCGGGGAGATCCCCACCGACCCCGGTGTTTACACGTTTCGCGATGCCGACGGGCGCGTGATCTACGTTGGCAAAGCGAAGAACCTGCGCAACAGGTTGAATTCGTACTTTGCCGACCCCGCCGGTTTGCACCCCCGCACGTTCACCATGGTTCACACGGCTGCCAGTGTGAACTGGACCGTGGTGAAAACTGAAGTCGAGGCCCTGCAACTCGAGTGGACGTGGATCAACGAATTCAATCCACGGTTCAACGTGATGTTCCGGGACGACAAGTCCTACCCGTACTTGGCGATCACGGTGCGCGACGATTTCCCGCGCGTATTTGTTACGCGAGGCAAACGCAAGAAGGGCGTGAAGTACTTTGGCCCCTTTACCGCTGTGTGGGCCATCCGGGAGTCCCTAGATTTACTGCTGAAAGCATTCCCCGTGCGTACCTGCGCCAAAACGGTGTTCGACCGGGCCCAGCGTCAAGGACGGCCATGCCTGTTGGGGTACATCGACAAGTGTTCCGCACCGTGCGTGGAAAAGATCGACAAAGACGAATATGCAGAACTGGTCAAAAGCGTCATCGAGTTCATGTCGGGTAACTCCGGGAAGTTCATCTCGGTTCGCAAGCAGGCCATGAAGGAAGCGTCCGCGAACCTCGATTTTGAAACCGCTGCACGTTTGCGCGATGAAATCGCAGCCTTAGAAACCGTGCTGAATAAGAACGCCGTGGTGCTCTCGCTGAACGCGGACGCCGACGTCTTTGGTCTCTACGCAGAAGAGCTGGAAGCCTCGGTGCAGGTGTTCCACATTCGTGGGGGACGCATCCGGGGCCAGCGTGGCTGGATCATTGAGCGCATGGAGGACAAGGCACCCGGTGAGCTGATCGAAGACGCGATCCGACAGGCATACACCGATGTGGACACTCACGCGATCCCCACCGAGATTTTAACGAGCCACGAACCCGCAGATAGCGAACTGTTAGGGGAATGGCTCAGGTCAGTCCGAGGAGCCAAGATCGACATGCGCGTCCCTCAGCGCGGAGAAAAGAAAGCGGTCCTTGAGACCGCCGAACTCAACGCGCACAAGGCGCTAGCTCTCCACAAGACCAGGCGCGCATCCGATCTCACTACCCGTTCACAATCACTCAATGAAATTCACGAAGCACTCGACCTCACAGAACCACCCCTACGCATCGAATGCATCGACAACTCCCACACGGCAGGCCAAAACGTGGTGGGCTCGCTGGTGGTATTCGAAGACGGCCTGCCCAAAAAGAAGGACTACAAACGGTTTTCGGTGACCGGGGACGCCGCCCGGGATGACACCTCGGCGATGTACAACGTGGTCAGCCGGCGCTTCGAACGCTATCTGGAGAACATGGGCAAGGATGACTCCGGATTCGGATACCGCCCGTCCCTTCTCGTCGTCGACGGGGCACTTCCGCAGGTCCACGCGGCCACGCAAGCCCTTCACGACCTCGGCATTCCCGACATCACAGTGGTGGGACTTGCGAAACGCTTAGAAGAAGTCTGGGTTCCCTGGGACGAATTCCCCGTCATTCTTCCGCGTAATTCGGAGGGCCTATTCATGCTTCAGCGCATTCGCGACGAAGCCCACCGATTTGCAATCACGTACCACCGGCAAAAGCGTTCGGCATCCATGACGCGATCGGAACTCGACGCGATCGAGGGGCTCGGGGCTGCCAAACAAAAAGCCCTGCTCAAGCATTTTGGGTCACTCAAGAAGATCAAAGCCGCGTCCGTTGAAGAGCTGACGCAGGCACGCGGGATCGGCCCCCAGTTAGCTGACAAGATCCATGGTCACTTCACTCCAGCTCAACCAGATGAGCAAAATGCGGGTAGATGAGCAAAATACCGGTACGGTAGAAGAACCGACAGAAGGGCGTGCGCATGACTGAACAGACCGGGCCGATCCTGGGTGGCGACTTCGAAGTTCTTGTTCTCACGGGAATGTCCGGGGCCGGGAGGTCCACGGCTGCCAACACGCTCGAAGACCTGGGGTGGTACGTCGTTGACAACCTGCCACCGCAGATGATCATTCCGCTGGTGGAACTGGTCGCCAGGGCCGACGGCAAACTCCCCAAGGTCGCGGTCGTCGCCGATGTGCGAAGCCGGTACACGTTTAGCGAGCTAGAAAACTCCTTGGCCGACTACCAGGACCAAGGTGTACGCATCAAAATCCTGTTCCTCGACGCCTCCGATGAAGTGCTCGTGAGGCGGTTCGAATCGGTGCGACGTCCCCACCCGTTGCAGGAAGACGGAACCCTCATCGACGGAATCGACGCGGAACGCGCGATGCTTTCAGAGATTCGTAACAAAGCCGACTACCGGGTCGACACCTCGGACCTCAACGTCCACCAGCTGGGTGCCGAGATCAAGCGAATTTTCGACACCGAGAACGTGTCTGCTTTGCGCATCACAGTCATGAGCTTCGGATTCAAATACGGGCTTCCAAAGGACGCAGACCACGTTGTTGACGTGCGTTTCTTGCCCAACCCGTACTGGATTCCTCACCTGCGTTCCATGACCGGAGAAGACGAAGCCGTGTCCAGCTATGTGCTGTCACAGCCGGGGGCGCTTTCCTTTGTCGACAGGTACTTGAGTACGCTTGACGTAATTATTCACGGCTATCTGCGGGAACACCGTTCGTACGCAACCGTCGCTATCGGTTGTACGGGAGGGAAGCACCGCTCAGTAGCCATCACTGAACAACTCGCACGACGCTTAGCCGACCGCACCCAGGCACGCGTAACCGTGCGCCACCGAGACTTGGGGCGGGAATAAATGGAAATACCCACAACCGAACTACCTGTGTTTTTCTCCCGGTCAAAAATGGCTGGGCCTCGAGTGGTCGCATTTGGCGGTGGCCACGGACTCTACTCCGCGCTTCGAGCGTTCAGGTTACTGACTAAGAACCTCACCGCCGTTGTCACGGTTGCCGACGACGGCGGATCCTCCGGTCGTTTGCGCGAAGAGTTCGACGTGTTGCCACCCGGGGACCTGCGCATGGCACTTGCCGCGCTGTGTGGCGACAGCGAATGGGGCCAAACTTGGCGCGACGTCATTCAGCACCGGTTCGTTTCCGACGGACCGCTCAATGACCACTCGGCAGGTAACCTGCTCATCACTGCACTGTGGCAACACTTGGGCGACCCGGTTGACGGTCTGGATTGGATGGCCCAGTTGGTGCGCGCTCAAGGGCGCGTCCTGCCCATGTCGAGTATCCCGCTCACCATTACCGCCGATGTCGACGACGGTACTGGCAACCTCGAAAAGATATCCGGGCAGTGCAACGTGGCAACTACCTCGGGAACGGTGAAACAGGTTCACCTGGAACCCGACTCACCGCCCGCCCGCCGGGAAACCCTAGAATCCGTCACCAACGCCGACGTGCTCAACCTAGGGCCGGGGTCCTGGTACACCTCGGTCATGCCTCACATGCTGGTGCCCCAGCTACAGAAGGCGATCCGAGAGAGCGACGCGGTGCGAATCCTCACACTCAACCTGCCTGGAGATATGGACGAGGGGCGCGGAATGCACATGCGTGACTTCGTGCGAGTGCTCCACGAACACGCTCCTGATCTGCGCATTGACTACGTCCTCGTGGATGAAGAAGCAGGTAGCGGGCAAACCGGACTTGCGACCACCGCGTCGAACCTGTTTGGGGCTCGCACGTGGTTCGCGTCCGTGGAATCCAGCACCCCCGGCGTTCACGACAGCCTCAAACTCGCCGCGTGCTACCGTGACATTTTGTCCGACGCGGGGATTCCAACGAACGAGCAGTGGTAGAAGGGAATGGCATGGCTCTGACAGCACAAGTAAAGGATGAACTTGCGCGTTTCGTCGAACCGCGGACCGCTGCACGTAAAGCGGAAGTGTCCTCGCTTCTGCGTTTTTCCTCTGCGCTGCACATCGTTGCGGGCTCCATCGTCGTCGAGGTTGAACTGGACACGGGTGCGGCTGCCCGGAAACTGCGCGCTGAAATTAAGGACCTGTACGGTCACGTTGCCGAAATCGTCGTGGTGAACGGTTCAGGGCTGAAAAAGGGTTCGCGCTTTATGGTGCGGGTTGCCACCGACGGCGTTGCGCTTGCTCGCCAGACCGGTCTCATCGACGGTCAGGGGCGCCCAGTGCGTGGCCTTCCAGCCGCTGTTGTCAACGGTTCCCTCACCGATGCGAAGGCTGCGTGGCGGGGAGCGTTCTTGGCGCACGGTTCCTTGACCGAACCGGGTCGGTCATCTGCCCTTGAAGTGACCAGTCCGGGACCCGAGGCGGCACTTGCGCTCGTGGGGGCGGCGCGCCGTTTGGGGATTTCTGCGAAAGCCCGCGAAGTACGCGGAGTGGACCGCGTGGTGATCCGCGACGGCGAAGCGATCGGAGCTCTCTTGACCTCGATGGGTGCCGAACAGACTCGCCTGGTGTGGGAGGAACGTCGCTTGCGACGGGAAGTCCGCGCGACGGCCAACCGCCTGGCAAACTTCGACGACGCCAACCTGCGTAGGTCCGCGCGTGCTGCAGTGGCTGCCGGTGCCAGGGTGGAACGCGCTCTTGAGATCTTGGGGGACGAAGTGCCCGAACACCTCAAGTACGCGGGCAAACTCCGTTTGGAGCACAAGCAGGCATCGCTGGAGGAACTGGGCCAGCTCGCTGAACCGCCCATGACCAAGGACGCGATCGCTGGGCGCATCCGCAGGCTCCTGGCAACGGCCGACAAAAAGGCTGCCGAACTCGGAATCCCCGACACCGAAGCTAATCTGACACCCGAAATGTTAGAAGACGTTTAACCTTTCACACATGTGCCACACACGTGTGGCGTACTACGATGGAGATGCACGACAATCTCTCTCATCAGGAGTGACATGACTCGCGTTGGCATCAATGGTTTTGGTCGTATTGGACGTTCATTTCTCCGTATCGTTTTGGAGAATGACCTGGATTTAGAGGTCGTGGCAATCAACGACCTGACAGACAACGGACAGCTCGCACACTTGCTCAAGTACGACAGCGTGTGGGGTCGTTTTGACGGTGAAGTGACATATGACGACGAGTCGCTGACCGTCAACGGTAAGCGCATCGCCGCATCGGCTCACAAGGACCCGGCTGACATCGATTGGGCAGGCGCCGGCGCCGAGGTGGTTGTCGAGTGTACGGGTAAGTTCAAGAAGCGCGACCAGGCGGCCCTGCACCTGGGCGAAACGGTCAAGAAAGTCGTACTTTCCGCTCCCGGAAAAGACGTTGACGGCATGTTTGTCATGGGTGTCAACGACAACGAGTACGACCCCGCTAACCAGCACATCGTGTCCAACGCCAGCTGCACTACCAACTGCCTGGCTCCTGTGGCAAAGGTTCTGGACGAATTCTGCGGTATCGAATCGGGAATCATGACTACGGTTCACGCATACACCGGTGGACAGAACCTGGTGGACGGTCCTCACAAGGACCTGCGCCGTGGACGCGCGGCAGCCGTGAACCTCGTGCCCACCACTACGGGTGCGGCTAAGGCTGTGGGCAAGGTTTTGCCTCAGCTGGACGGTAAGCTCGACGGTTTCGCCGTTCGTGTACCGGTTCCTACCGGTTCGCTCGTCGACCTGACATTCATTCCTTCCCGCGACGTATCGGTTGAAGAGATCAACGCGGCGGTCAAGGAAGCAACCAGTGGCGACTTGGGACACATCCTGGAATACACGGAAGACCCCATCGTGTCTTCGGACATCGTGATGGCCAGCCACTCGTCGATCTTCGACGCTGAACTCACCCGCAAGGTTGGCAACCAGATCAAAGTTATTGCATGGTACGACAACGAATGGGGCTACTCGGAACGACTCGTTGAAATGGTCGAACTGGTAGCAGCGAAACTGGAGAAGTAAATGAAAACTCTTGACAACCTCGGCGAATTTGCCGGCAAGCGCGTCTTGGTGCGCAGTGACCTGAACGTGCCTATGGACGGCGACACGATTACGGATGCGGGCCGCATCAAGGCGTCGGCTCCTACCATCCGTGATCTCGCCGAGGCGGGCGCCCGGGTGATCGTGATGGCTCACCTGGGGCGCCCCAAGGGTGAAGTGAAGCCAGAGTTTTCGCTGGCTCCTGTTGTTGAAGAGCTCGCGAAGGAAGTTGGGCGTGAGGTGAAGTTTGCATCTGACACCGTTGGTGAGGATGCGCGCGCGAAGGCAGAACAGCTTGCCGACGGCGAGGTTTTGCTTCTCGAGAACCTGCGTTTCAACCCTGGTGAAACCTCCAAGGACGACGCTGAGCGCGATGAGTTCGCACAACAGCTCGCAAGCCTGGCAGACGTATATGTGTCTGACGGCTTTGGTGTTGTTCACCGTAAGCAGGCCAGTGTGTACGACATTGCGCAGAAGCTCCCACACTACGCCGGTGGTCTCGTTGAGGCCGAGGTGCGTGTGAGTCGCCAGCTTTTGGAAGACCCCCAGCGTCCGTACACGGTTGTTTTGGGCGGTTCGAAAGTGTCGGACAAGCTGGGCGTTATCGAATCCCTGCTTGAACGTGCGGACACCCTCATTATCGGTGGTGGCATGGTGTACACCTTCCTGAAGGCTCAGGGTAAGGGCGTTGGAGCGTCGTTGCTGGAAGAAGACCAGATCGATACGGTCAAGGGTTACCTCGAGACCGCGCAAAACAAGGGCGTCACCATCATGTTGCCTACCGACATTGTGATGGCCGAAAAGTTCGCTGCTGATGCAGAGCACTGGACCGTGGGCGTCGACGAACTGGAAAACACTCCGGCTGGTGAGTCTGCACTTGGTTTGGACATTGGTCCCGAGAGCGCCAAGGCGTACGCGAATACCATTGCCGAATCGAAGACCGTGTTCTGGAACGGCCCCATGGGTGTTTTCGAGTTCGAAGCGTTCGCAACAGGAACCAAAGCTGTTGCCGAAGCCCTGTCCACCGCACACGGAGGAGTCGAGCAGGGTCGTCTCACCGTGGTTGGGGGAGGCGACTCCGCGGCCGCTGTTCGAGCACTTGGATTTAGCGACGACGACTTCGGTCACATTTCGACCGGCGGAGGCGCTAGTCTAGAATTCCTCGAAGGCAAAGAGCTTCCCGGACTGACCGTTCTGGACTAGAACAGAACTCACACAGAGGAGACACCGTGACGAACCGCCTTCCGCTTTTGGCTGGAAACTGGAAGATGCACCACGACCACTTGGAAGCGATTTCCGTTGTCCAAAAATTGGCGTGGGCACTGCGCGACGCGAAGATCAGTGAAGACACAGCACAGGTAGCTGTTCTAGTGCCCTTCACCGATATCCGCTCCGTGCAGACCCTCATTCAAGGCGACAAGCTACCGCTGTCGTATGGGGCCCAGGATCTGTCCGAACATGCGGAAGGCGCTCACACGGGTGACATCAGTGGTCGCTTCCTGCAACAGCTCGGCTGCGACTTCGTCGTTGTGGGACACAGCGAACGACGCAGCGACCACCACGAAGACAACGCGTTGGTAGGACGCAAAGTGCGTGCAGCACTTGACCACGAACTCACTCCGATTTTGTGCGTGGGCGAATCCCTGACTGAGCGTGAAAACGGGGACCACGTGTCGTTCACTCTTGAGCAGTGTGAGGAAGCCCTTGCCCAGATCGATGCTCCTGAAGAACTCGTGATTGCGTATGAACCGGTGTGGGCTATTGGCACCGGCAAGACTGCCACGGCAAACGACGCGCGTGAGATGGCGCAAGAAATCCGTGGCTGGTTGGCCCAGCGCTACGACGCGTCCGTTGCCGAATCGACCCGGATTCTCTACGGCGGATCCGTGAAACCTGAAAACGTGGCTGAAATTATGCAGTCCGAACACGTCGACGGGGCCCTTGTGGGTGGCGCGAGCCTCGACCCCGACACTTTCGCGCGACTCATCGCAGCGTCGGTTCGCTTGTGAACCGAACAGTGCTAAGGTAGGCGACGTGGAAATTTTGACGTGGATTCTGACTGGCGTACTCATCCTTACCAGCTTCATCCTCATTGCCTTTGTCCTCTTGCACAAAGGTAAGGGTGGCGGAATGTCCGACATGTTCGGTGGAGGAATGAGCGCTAACCTGGGTTCGTCCGGGGTTGCCGAAAAGAACCTCAACATGTACACCACACTGATCGCAATCGTGTGGGCAGCCTCAATCGTACTGCTGGGCCTGATCGCCAGCTTCCAAGCCTAAGCAGGCTCGAAGCTGGCTAGACCGCTAGTTAGCTTATAGATCAAACAACTGCGCGTAACCGTCCTCACCACTCAAGTGGAAACGGAGGACCGGTCGCCCAGCATCGTTAAGCACGTTCGCATCTCCGCGTGACTGCGCAGCAATCAACTGGCCGAAAGTAAATCCAGTTTCCGGCACATCGAAGTCTGTGGAAGCTTCGTCAGTGATCTGCACAAACACACCGTTGGCGTGACCACCCTTGTGGTACTGACCCGTTGAGTGCAAGTAGCGGGGTCCAAAACCAAACGTGGTCGCAACACCCAAACGCTGAGCAAACTGAGGCCGCAACCGTACAAGATCCGACCGGCCGATCCGGTCTACAAACGCCTGCAGACCCACATACCCGCCCTGCGGAATGACAGCACGCAAACGGTCAACGACCTCGGCGGCGGACTGCGCACCTTTCACCAGATCAGCAGGACCCGACACGGTCAGCGCGCCATCCGTAAGCGACACCGGCAACGCAGAGCCCGTCTGTTCACCACCGGCCAGAAGTTCACGCATAGCAGCCTTGGCAGACTCGACATTGGGCTGGTCAAACGGGTTGACGCCAATGACGTACGACGCGATTGCCGTCACATACTCCCACAGAAGGAACTGGGCACCCAACGGCAGGTCGACGACAACATCGGCGTGACGGCCATCGGACGCGCCCAACGCCACAGTGGTAGCGCTTTCGCAGTCCTGCGGTGCGATCGGAAGAATGCCCTTGCCGTCCTTACCTGTGGATTCGGCAATCAACTGCTCGATCCACACGCCCAGTCCCTGGAATTGTTCAGTGTGCGGGTCCAACGCGAGCTTCTCGTAGCCGTTTTCGTGAGCGGCACCCAAGAGCGCGCCCAAATACACGGCGAGGTTGTCCTCTGAGTCCTGTTCGAGTTGAGGTGCAATCGACGCGGCGTCAGCAACCACCTGAGCAATGTCGACGCCCACCAGGCCAGCGGGGACCAGACCAAACGGAGTGAGCGCAGAGTAGCGCCCTCCCACCGACGGATCGGCGTGAAACACCGCTAGCCAGCCCTCTTCCGCAGCGCGCTGATCGAGAGGTGAGCCGGGGTCGGTAATGGCGATGAGACGCGAACTGGGGTCGATGCCCGCGTCACGGAACTTCTGGGTGAAGAACCGGCGGGCCGAGTCCGTTTCGACGGTGGAGCCGGACTTCGACGCGATAATTACCAGCGTGCGGTCGAGATCCTGGGCCGTGTACGAGACCTGGTCCGGGTGGGTGGAGTCGCACACGATGAGGTCTTTTCCGTACGCGTTGCTCATGACCTCAGGGGCCAGCGAGGATCCGCCCATTCCGGCCAGAACTACGCGGTCGTGCTCACACGTCTGAGCGAGCCCAGTGACCTTCTCAATGATGTCGTTAGCGCGAGTGTGCAGGTCGACCCACCCCAGGCGCTTGCTCGCTTCGTCCTGTGCTTCGGGTCCCCACACGGTAGCGTCTTGGGCCGTGATGCGGGAAGCAATGCGGTTTTCGAGAATATCGTTGATGACAGAAGATGTAGTTGTCACTGTGCCTTCTCCAGTGCAGTAGTCACGGTTTCAACGAGCTCATTCCAGCTGGCGTCGAACTTTTCCAAGCCTTCGCGTTCAAGTTTGTCCATGACATCGCCGTAGTGGATGCCTGCAACGGACAGCGCGTCGAGAATCCGGTCGGCTTCTTCGTAGCGACCAAACACCGTGTCGCCGGAAACCTGTCCGTGGTCGGCAAACGCCAGCAGCGTCTTTTCGGGCATGGTGTTTACTGTGTCGGCGGCGATCAGGCCATCGACGTACATGGTGTCGGAGTACGCCGGGTTTTTAGTTCCGGTCGATGCCCACAGCGGGCGCTGCTTGTGGGCGCCAGCGGCAGCGAGCACGGTGAAGCGTTCCGACTCGAAGATCTCCGACGCAATACGGTGAGCCAAGTGGCAGTTCGCGAGACCGGCCTTGCCCTTGAGCTCCAGGAGTTCCTTGTCAGCGCCGTTGTTTACCAGTTCGTCGATCCGGTTATCGATTTCGGTGTCGACGCGCGACACGAAGATCGAGGCCACCGAACGGATGTTGCTGATGTCGTGGCCTTCTTCCCGCGCCCGTTCCAGCCCGTTGACATAGGCTTCGACCACCTTGCGGTACCGATCCAGCGAAAAGATCAGCGTGACGTTGACGCTAATCCCTTCTGCAATCACGCGGGTGATTGCCAAGAGACCCTCTTCGGTCGCAGGGATCTTAATCATGACGCCGTCTCGGTTCACCATCTGGTGAAGCTTCTTGGCGTATTCGACGGTCCCTTCCGTGTCGTGAGCCAGGTGCGGTGGCACCTCGATGGACACGCGTCCGTCTTCGCCGCCAGTTGCCTGGTACACAGGCAACAAAATGTCACACGCTTCCGCAACGTCTTGCGTGGTTAGTACGTCAATCGCTTCGTCGACGCTCACGCCTTTCGCCGCGAGCTGGGCGACGGCCTCTTCGTAGCCGTCACCGGCAAGCGCGGCCGCGAAGATGGTGGGGTTAGTGGTCACACCCACCACGGACAGCGTTTCGATTGCGTCATTCAGACTTCCGGATGTAATCCGGGTGCGGGACAGGTCGTCGAGCCAGACCGAAACTCCGGCGTGGCTGAGTGCTTGAAGAGAAGGAACTGGAGTTGCCATGGCCTACCTCTGTCTGGTGGTGGGGGACTGGTGTTAAAGAGCTTGAACAGCGGCGATGGATTCGTGAGCTGCCTGCACAACAGCTCCCGGGGTGATTCCAAACTCACGGTAGAGCGTCTGGTAATCGGCAGATGCCCCAAAGTGGTCGAGTGCGATGCAGCGTCCTTCCGTGCCCACGTATCGATGCCAGCTCATTGCGGACCCCGCCTCGATGCTCACTCGTGCGCGAGCGGTGACCGGAAGAACGGATTCCTTGTACTGGTCGTCCTGCTTTTCGAACCATTCGTGGCTAGGCATGGACACAACGCGGACGCGCGTGCCTTCCGCACGCAATTGGTGGGCTGCGTCCAAGGCGATTGCCACCTCGGACCCGGAAGCCATGAGGATGACCTCAAAGTCATCCTCATCAGAAAGGACGTAGGCGCCTTTTGCCGCGCCCGAGGCGGCCGCCAGTTCCGTACGGTCCAGCACGGGGACTGCCTGGCGGGTGAGCGCCATTCCGGTTGGGCCGTCGGTGCGACGGAGCATTTCCAGCCAGCACACAGCGGTTTCGTTCGCATCAGCGGGACGCACAACGTCCAGGCCAGGGATTGCGCGCAGTGAGCTCAAATGCTCAACCGGTTGGTGGGTTGGACCGTCTTCGCCCAGGCCGATCGAGTCGTGCGTCCACACGAAGATGACGGGCAGTTCCTGCAGGGCAGCCAAGCGAACGGCAGGGCGCATGTAGTCCGAGAACACAAGGAACGTGCCATTGTATGGACGGGTGAGTCCGTGCAGAGCCATTCCGTTGCACGCAAGACCGGCCGCGAATTCGCGGATACCAAAGTGGAGGTTGCGACCGTACTCGTTGCCGTCAAATGCGGAGGAACTGCGGTCCTTGGGGAAGAATGAAGGTTCTCCCTTAATGAGTGTGTTGTTGGATCCGGCGAGGTCTGCTGAACCGCCCCACAGTTCTGGCATAAGTGGGGCGATTGAGTTGAGGACTTGACCAGAAGCCGCGCGCGTTGCGACCCCCTTGTCTGACGGTTCAAACGTTGGGAGGGCGTCTTCGAGTCCCGCCGGAAGCTCACGTGCGGTGAGTCGATCCAGCAGTTCAGCGCGTTCAGGGTTTTGGGTGCGCCACGTTTCGAAGCGGGTGTTCCATTCTTCGTGCGCTGTGCGTCCACGTTCTGCGACGGCGCGCGTGTGGTCCAGAACCTCGGGAGCAACGACGAAGGTTTCGTCGACAGGGAAGTTCAGGAGTTCTTTAGTGGCACGGATTTCGTCGTCGCCCAGAGCTGATCCGTGCGAAGCGCCCGTGTTCTGCTTGTTAGGTGCAGGCCACGCGATGATGGTGGACAGGCGAATGAAGGACGGACGTGGGTCCTTCTTCGCAGCCTCAATAGCCGAGTGGAGCGCGTCGACGTCTTCCGTGTAGTCGCCGTTTTCGTCGAGGAAGCTCACGTGCTGGGTGTGCCATCCGTAGGCGTCATAACGGGCAGTTACGTCTTCGGTAAATGCGATAGACGTGTTGTCCTCAATGGAGATGCGGTTGTCATCCCAAATGACGATGAGGTTGTTCAAGCGCTGGGTACCCGCAAGTGAGGACGCTTCACCGGAGACACCTTCTTGGATGTCGCCGTCACCGGCGATCACGTAGATGAAGTGGTCAAAAACGGATTTTCCGGCAGGTGCTTCAGGGTCCAAGAGCCCGCGTTCACGACGTGAGGCCATGGCCATACCTACAGCGGAAGCGAGGCCTGAGCCAAGCGGACCTGTGGTGATTTCAACACCGTCAGTGTGCCCGACTTCCGGGTGACCTGGCGTGAGCGAGCCCCATGTGCGGAGGGCCTTCAGGTCGTCGAGCTCGAGGCCGTAGCCAGAGAGGAACAACTGGATGTACTGGGTCAGGCTCGAGTGGCCCGCCGACAAAACAAAACGGTCCCTGCCGAGCCAGTGAGGATCGTTGGGGTCGTGGGTGAGAGCGTTCTGGTACAGGTAGTAGGCGACTGGCGCCAAGCTCATAGCGGTACCCGGGTGGCCGTGACCCGCGTTCTGCACAGCGTCTGCGGCCAAAAGACGGGCGGTGTCGACCGCCATTCGATCAGTGTCGGACCAGTTGAGCGAGCTCATGAAAGGGCGTTCCTCCTGTAGGCGGTATTCATTTCAAACTGTACAAGGTTTGAGTCACGAGTGGAGAGGTTCTACGACATGTAGCGCTATGACTGGCAATATGCTGGGAAGCGAGTAGAATTGTTCTGTCCGTGCGCGCTGTTGATGCCCGCACGCACCGAACACATCTTGTGGAGGGAGTCAGTAGGTGAGTTCACGTCACCGTGACGTAGTCAGCACCACCGGAAGCGAAGCAACTGAAGAGGCTCCGCTCCAGCGTGTGATCGACGAACGTCGACGAGGCAGTAAGCCACGTAGCAAATTCAGGGCATACATTGCGCTGACCAAGCCGCGCGTGATCGAACTGCTCCTGGTCACAACTGCTCCCGTGATGTTCCTCGCTCAGCGCGGGCTCCCAGACTGGTGGCTCATCCTGGCTACCCTCATCGGTGGTTCTGCTGCTGCGGCATCTGCGTCCGTGTTCAACTGCTACTTGGACCGCGACATCGACGCCAAGATGCACCGTACGGAGAACCGGCCACTTGTCACAGGCGAAGTGAACCCACGGGAAGCGCTTATCTTCGCTTTCGCATTGGGCATCGGATCAATTTTCTGGATGGGCGGATTCACCAACTGGGTCGCTGCCGGTCTGACCGCTATCGCCATCCTCCTGTACGTGGTGTTCTACACCATCATGCTCAAGCGCCACACCACACAGAACATCGTATGGGGTGGGGCCGCCGGATGTATGCCAGTGCTCATCGGTTGGTCGGCCGTCACCGGCTCACTGGCCCTTGAACCGTTCATTTTGTTCCTGGTCGTTTTCTTCTGGACGCCACCGCACTATTGGCCACTAGCGATTAAGTACAAGCGCGACTACGACGCCGCCGGCGTCCCCATGTTGCCATCCAAGGTGCCTCCCACCTCGGTGGGTAAGCAGATTATTCTGTACGCATGGGCCATGGTGCTTTCAAGCCTGGTGCTTATTCCTCTTGCGCCTATGGGGCCGCTCTACATCAGCGTTGCGGTTCTGGCCGGTGCGTGGTTCCTCTACGAGTGCTACACGTTTGTGCGTCGCGCCAAGCAGGGTCTATCTGGAACGCGTCTGCGCGCTATGAAGGTCTTCCACGGATCGATCACATACCTTTCGGTACTGTTCCTCGCCGTTGCGATCGACCCGTTCCTCAACCCCTTCGTTTAAGCCTCACCTACGGAAGCTGCGTGTAGGTCAGCGTACTTACCACCTCGGGAAAGGAGCTCTTTATGAGTTCCCGACTCCACAATGCGTCCCGCTTCCATAACAACGATCAGATCAGCGTTGCGGATCGTTGAAAGCCGGTGAGCGATCACGAAGCTAGTGCGGCCGGAACGCAGACGGTTCATAGCTTCTTGAACCAACACCTCGGTGCGGGTATCCACCGATGACGTTGCCTCGTCGAGAACAAGAATGTCAGGGTTGGACACGAATGCGCGCGCGATCGTGATGAGTTGGCGTTCACCAGCCGAAACATTGCCGCCGGTTTCGTCGATCACCGTGTCATACCCGTCAGGCAAGTGGGCTACGAACCTGTCCACGTATGCGGCCTCAGCGGCCGCCATGACGTCGTCACGGGTGGCGTCCGCGCGACCGTACGCGATGTTGTCATAGATGGTTCCACTAAACAGCCACGTGTCCTGCAGAACCATGCCAATAGGGGAGCGAAGCTGGTGGCGGTCGATGTCGCGAATATCCACGCCGTCAAGGTAAATAGCGCCACCCGTGACGTCATAGAAGCGCAAGAGCAAGTTGACCAGAGTGGTCTTACCTGAACCGGTATGTCCCACGATCGCAACCGTCTGACCACCCTCAACAGTGAGGTTGAGGTCGCTGATGAAGGATTGATCTGGATCATAGGAGAAGTCCACCGAACGGAATTCCACCTTTCCGTGGGTGAGAGCGAACTCAGGATGGCGACCAGAGTCAGCGACCTCTTCTAGCTGATTGAGGAGCTCGTAGACACGTTCCGCGCTGGCGGCTGCTGACTGTAGCTGCGAAGCAATCCCGCCCAACTGGGCCAATGGCTGCGAAAACTGACGTGAGTACTGGATAAAGGCCTGTACGGAACCCAAAGTCATCGCACCAGAAGCAACCCGGACCGCACCTACGACGGCGATTCCCACAAACACCAGGTTCGAAACAAACATCATCGCCGGCATCATTGACCCGGACAAGAGCTGTGCTTTGCGCGACGCGTGAAAGACATCTGTGTTACCGCGGGCAAACGTTTCCGTGGTCTGGGGCGTAGCGTTGTAGATGGTCAAAAGTTCGTGACCCGAGATCGACTCCTCAATGTGGGCATTGAGTTTGCCTGTTTGCGACCACTGGATGCGGAACTGGGCTTGCGACCTGACGCCCAGAATGCCGATGACAACAGCAGTGAGAGGAATCGTGGTCAACGCTACCAACGTGAGCTCCCACGAACTCCAGAACATGACGGCAAGGACACCCAACACTGTGATAAGAGACGTCACAATCGTTTCCATGTTTTGGTTGAGAGCCGTGTTGAGATTGTCCAGGTCGTTGTTGAGCTTCGATAGAAGGTCTCCGCGTTTTTGGGAATCCAAGAACTTCAGTGGCAGGCGGTGGACCTTGTTTTCAACACGTTCACGGAGACCGTAGAGCACCCTCTGAATGGCTTCGTTGAAAAGCCACCCGCCTGCAAAGGTGAACGACTCGGCGACCAGGTGTAACACCACTACGATGAGCAACAGTCTGGCGAGCACACCAAAGTCAATTCCGTTGCCGCTGGTGAACCCGTCGAACACGGTATCTGTTGCGAGCCCCAGAACATAGGGGCCGGCAATCGTCAGGCAGGTTCCAGCCAGGAGGCCAACGAAACCCAGAATCATGGGCCCGCGTTCATACCGAAATTCGCGGGTGAGCGTGGCAACGGTTTTCCAGAAATTCTGGGCCTTTTCGTGTGGTTCTTGTTCTTCGCTCACAGTGCCTCCTGGGTTGCCTGCGATTCTGCGATCTCGCGATACACCGGTGAGGTTGTCATGAGATCGTCGTGGGTTCCTTGCGCAACGACACGGCCATGGTCGAGCACCACGATGATGTCGGCGGTTCGGGCCGAGGATATACGCTGCGTAATGATGAGGCTGGTTGCAGACACGTTGCTCAAAGCTTGACGTAGTCGTAAGTCGGTTGCCGTGTCGAGGGCAGAAAACGAGTCATCGAACACCAAAATAGGTGCGCTCCTGGCTAACGCCATAGCGATTGCGATGCGCTGACGTTGACCACCTGAGAGGTTCTTTCCGCCTTGGTTGATTTCAAAGTCCAACTGGCCGTCGAGTTCGCGCACAAAGTCCTCTGCTTGCGCGGTGCGCAAAGCTTCCCACAGTTCCTCATCGCTGGCCGTAGGGTTTCCCAAGCGAAGGTTCTGTGCAACCGTTGCCCCAAACACGTATGGAGTTTGTGCCACATAGCCAAATTGCGTGCCCAGGGTATCGCGTGAAATGTCCCGGACGGGAACCCCACCCAGGAGTACCGTGCCCGAGGTGGGTTCCAAGAGCCGTACGAGAAGTTTGGCAAGGGTGGTCTTTCCGGAGCCGGTAGCACCGATAACAGCGACCGTGGATCCCACCTCGGCGGAAAAACTCACATCCCGCACAATCGGTTCTTCCGCGCCCGGGTACGTAAAGGTCACGTCCCGGAACTCGAACGTTCCAGGACGGGGGAGCTCATCAACGAGCCCACTGTCCCGATCAAGGTGAACCCGCGTATCCATGACGTCGACAAGCCGGCCGGCAGCCACCTCGGCGCGGGGGACCATCATGGACATAAACGCGAACATAAGAACGCCCATCATGATGAGCATGAGGTACTGGATAAACGCAACGACAGTACCTACCTGCGACGTTCCCGCTTCCACCCCGCGCGCACCGAACCACACGACCGCAACGGTCCCCACATTAATGAGAGCGAAAACAATGGGGTACAGCGCAACAAAGTAACGACCAACCATGAGGCTTGCGCGAGTCATGTCGCGATTAGCCTGGGCGAAGCGTTTCTTCTCAAGATCCTCTTTGCCAAACGCGCGAATAACGCGGGTTCCAGCGAGTTGTTGGGAGAGAACCGACCCCATTGCATCGATGCGCTGCTGCATGACTTGAAAACTTGGCACCATGCCGCGGACAGCCAACGCCATGACAATGGCAAGAATGACCACAGTCACCACAATCACCCACGACAGAGTTAGGTCCTGTGCGAAGGCCATGATGAGTCCACCAAACGCCATGACTGGGGCCATCACCATCATTGTCATAGCCATGGTGAGGAACTGTTGCACTTGGCGCACGTCGTTGGTGGAACGCGTGATGAGGCTGGAGATCCCAAAGGTCTGTGCTTCTTGGTGGCCAAAAGTCATGACTTTCGCGAAGAAGTCACGGCGAATATCGCGGGCAACTGCCATCGATACGTAGGAGCCGGCTGCCACCTCGATAATGGCTGTAGCAAGCTGCGCAACTGCAACTATGAGCATGACCCCGCCAAGTTGCCACACCAGAGTCAAATTGCCTTGGGCGATTCCGTCGTCGATGACGCGCGCGTTAAGAGCAGGGAGTAGCAGTGAACCCATCACTTGGATGAGCGTAAAAACCAGAACGAGTATGAGGCCTACTGGATAAGCACTGACATAGCGTTTAAAGATCGCAAAAAGCACAGAGCAAGTCTAAGCCTTGCCGGTGGTGGTTGCTGGGCTCTTTGCGACCGAGGTGGGAAGCGGGTCCCGTGTGTAGACGCTGTCGACGAC